>NZ_JBITEZ010000019.1:0-180962 GCF_044455665.1 Nonomuraea sp. NPDC051191
GCGGGTGGAAGTCGTCGTTGTTCGGTGACACGCATGTGCACGGTGGCGAGGGGGTGCATTTCTACACGCGGGGCAAGGTGGTGACCTCGCGGTGGTTGGACCCGTCGCATGGTGGGGTGAACCTCGGCTTCCCCACGAACGGGTAGACCCGCCCGCGCGATCCGGCTCCGGGCGGCACCGATCTCCCGAGATGGGCGCCGCCTGTCGGGCCCGCCTCGGTCGCCCGCCCTCCTGGGACGCCTCACAGGATCGACTCGAAGCCGGTGAGGCCGTTGCATGAGGGCGGGAAGATCGGGTAGGCAGGGCGTCATGTCCCCTTCGCGCTGTGCGGGCTGGTTGCTGGCCGGACGCTACCGGCTGCTGTCGGAGCTGGGCCGTGGCGGCATGGGCCGGGTCTGGCGGGCGCACGACGAGCTGCTCGACCGGCAGGTCGCGGTCAAGGAGGTCACCCTCGGGAACGCGATCGAGGCCGAGCGGGAGCGGCTGCTCGGGCGTACCATGCGGGAGGCGCGGCTGGCCGCCCGGCTGAGCCACCCGCACATCGCGGCCGTCTACGACGTGGTGGTGGCCGACGAGCGGCCGTGGATCGTCCTGCAGCTCGTGCCCTCGCGCAGCCTCGCCGACGTGATCGCCGAACGCGGGCCGCTGTCCGTGCCCGACACCGCGCGCCTCGGGCTGCAGGTGCTGGAGGCGCTGAGCGCGGCGCACGCCGACGGCATCGTCCACCGCGACGTCAAGCCCGGGAACATCCTGCTGAACGGCGACCGGCACGCCCTGCTCACCGACTTCGGCCTGGCCACCACCCTGGACGACCAGTCCAACATCACCCAGTCGGGCATGGTGGTGGGCACGCCCGCGTACATCGCCCCGGAACGCCTGCGCGGCGGCCACGCGACCCCGCAGGCCGACCTGTGGTCCCTCGGCGCCACCCTGTACGCGGCCGTCGAAGGCCAGTCGCCCTTCCCGCACAGCGGCCACCTGGCGGCCCTGACGGCGGTGCTCACCTCCGAGCCCGCGCCGTTCCACCTGGCCGGGCCCCTCGCGCCGGTCATCGCCGGTCTGCTGGAGAAGGACCCCGACCGCCGGATCGACGGCGGGGAGGTCCGGCGGCGCCTGACCCGGGTGGCCGCGCTGCGTGACGAGGAACCCCAGGACACCGCCGCCATCCCCATGGCCGCCGCCCCACCCCACACCGGCGACCTCCTCCCCCCGACCCTCTTCCCCGCCGCCCCCCTCCCGCCCCCGGCCACCGCCCCGCAGCCGCCCCTCACCTCACCCCCCACCCCCACCACCTCAACACCCGCCGCTCCCGCGCCCGCCGCCGCCGCGTTCGCCGCCACCGCGCCCGCTGTCGCGTCGGACGCCGCCGTCTCCGAGCCCGCGTCGGACGCCGCCTCCGCCGCGCGCGCCGAGGGTCCGCGTGCGGTCCCCGTCCCGCAAGCCGCCACCCCGCAAACCGTCCTCACCCCGGAAGCCGTGCTGACCTCGGAGGGTGTCCCCTCGCAGGTGGGCGGTCCGGGGAGCACGCGGAGGACCCTGGGGTGGGATCGGGTGGGGCGGAGGACCGGGGAGCGGAACCACGCCGTGCGCCGGACCATGCCCGGCGCGGCACGAGGGCTTCGCGCCCAACGGGAGCTGTTGCCGTTCTCGGTGTCGATCCCGCAGCCGAGCAGGCCGCAGCGCTGGCGGCAGCTCACCGCCCTGGCCGCGCTCGTGACCAGCGTGCTGGTCACGACCTCGTGGAGCGGCGACGAGCCCGCCACCCCCCGTACGCCCTCCTACGCCGACCCCGCACCGGACCAGGCGCCCGAGCACACGGGGATCATGCACGCGGTCGCCGTCTCACGCGAACGCACCCCGGAACGCGCCTCCGACCGTGCCCCGGAGCAGAGCCCGTCCCGCCACCGCCCGTCCGGCCGGCCCCTCACGCAGACGCCCGCGCAGCCGCCCGCCGCAGTCGGCACCGGCCCCGGCAAGGGCAAGAAGCTCGGCCATCAGTCCGCCAAGACCAAACACGGCAACGGCCTCGCCCGCGGCCACACCAAGCACTAGAAACCCCTCACCCCTGCACATGACGCGGGAAGGGGCCCACGGGTGCGGGGAGCGGGTGGGCGTGTTGCCCCCGGTGTGGAAGGTGCGCGCCAGGAGGAGGCCCCCGGCGTCTGGGGGGGCGAGCGGGCCTGCTGCCTCCGGAGGTCAGGGGGTGGGGAGGGGGAGGCGGAGGACGAAGCGGGCGCCCTTCGGGGAGTCTTCGATGGTCAGGGTGCCGTGGTGGGCGGTCGCGATCTCGCGGGCGATCGGCAGCCCGAGGCCGGTGCCGCCGGCGTCGCGGTTGCGGGAGTCGTCCAGGCGGATGAAGCGCTGGAAGACGAGCTCGCGCTGCGCCGGTTCGATGCCGCCGCCGTCGTCCAGGACCTCCAGGACGGCCTGGCCGTCCTCCTCCAGGACCGTCACGGTGACCTGCGTCTCGGCGTGCCGCTCGGCGTTGTCGAGCAGGTTCGTCAGCAGACGGGTGAGCTGCAGCCGGTCGCCCATGACGACCACGCCCTCGCCCGCGCTGGTGACCACGCGCTTGGCCCGCGGCCTGACGGTCTCGGCGGCGACCAACTGGCCCAGGTCCACCGGCTCGTGGTCGCTCGGGGCCCCGGCGTCCAGCTTGGTCAGGGTGAGCAGGTCGGTGACGATGGCCTGCAACCGGTCGAGGCTGGCCAGCACCTGGGTGCTGGTCTCCCGCCAGTCGGTCTCGTCCGGATGCAGCATGGCCTCTTCGACCTGGGCGCGCATGGCGGTGATCGGGCTGCGCAGGTCGTGCGAGGCGTCGCCGGCGAACCGGCGCTGCTGCTCCATCGCGGCCTCCAGGCGCGTCCGCGCCGTCTCCAGCCGCTCCAGCGTCCGGTTGGCGGTCTCGGCCAAGGCCCGGATCTCGTCGTCGGTGTCCGGGACGGGCACCCGCAGGCCGCTGCCGTCCGCGGTGATCTCGGCGAGCCTCCTGGTGATGCTGCTGACGGGGGCGAGCGTCCTGGCCACGACCCGTGACACCCCGAAGAAGGTCAGCCCGACCAGCAGCGCCGACACCACGATCTGGAACAGCACGACCTGCGGGCTGACGAACCAGGGGACCGCGGGGTCGAAGGCGTAGATGATCCAGGTGCCCTCGGGCTGGAACGCGCGCAGGGCGACCACGAGCTCGCACTGACCGGGGAAGGCGGGCAGGTCGCAGCTCCTGCTGACGTAGTTGGCCTGCTCGGGATGGGGGATCAGGTCCGTCTGGCGCGGCGCTTCGGCGAGGTTGGGCGTCCAGGAGACCGCGCGCCCGGCCGGGTCGACGACCTGGATGCCGTCGAGCCCGCCGGGCTCCAGCACGCGGGGCAGCTGGTTGCGCTTGACCATGAGAAGGACGCGCAGGGCCTTCCCGGACACCTCGCTCGCGCGTACGTCGGCCACGTCGTCGTGGATGCCGAACATGACGAAGCCGCTGACGACGACGTTCAGCAGCAACATGGCGATGCCGGCGAGCAGTGCCAGCCGCGTGCGCAGCGACCGGCGCAACCGTGTTCTCACCCGTCTCCCCCCGGGATCAGAAGAACACGGCCGGGGCGCCAGGCCCTAACTTAGGGAGATTCCTCGATAAATACGGTTACGCCGGGACAAACGGCCTCGCCGTTACTCCTCCACAGCCTTCAGCACGGCGTCCGCGATCGAGCGCGGGTCGACCCCGAAGTGCCTGCGTACGGCCTCCCGGGTGTCGGAGAGCCCGAACCCGTCGGTGCCGAGCGAGGTCCACGGCCGGTCGATCCACGGCCTGATCTGGTCGGGCACGGCCCGCATCCAGTCGCTGACCGCGATCACCGGCCCCTCGGTCCCGGCCAGCGCCTGCCGCAGGTACGGCACCCCGGTCGCGGACATGGCCTCGCGCCGCAGCTCGCTCCACGAGGTGACCGACCAGACGTCCACGCCCAGCCCGTACTCCTCGGCCAGCAGCCGCTGGGCCTCCAGCGCCCAGTGGATGGCGGTGCCGCTGGCCAGCAGGTGCGCGGCGCCGCCCCCGGCGGAGTAGCGGTAGATGCCCTTGAGGATGCCCTCCTCGACGCCCTCGGGCATCGCGGGCTGCGGCATCGGCTCGTTGTAGACGGTCAGGTAGTAGAACACGTCCTCGGCCGCCTCGCCGTACATGCGCCTGAGCCCGTCGCGGACGATGACGGCGACCTCGTAGGCGAAGGCCGGGTCGTAGGCCAGGCAGGCGGGGTTGGCGGAGGCCAGGAGCTGGGAGTGGCCGTCGGCGTGCTGGAGGCCCTCGCCCGTCATGGTGGTGCGGCCGGCGGTGGCGCCGACGAGGAAGCCGCGGCCGAGCTGGTCGGCCAGGGCCCACATCTGGTCGCCGGTGCGCTGCCAGCCGAACATCGAGTAGAAGATGTAGAACGGGATCATCGGCTCGCCGTGGGTGGCGTAGCTGGAGGCCGCCGCGGTGAAGGAGGCCATCGACCCGGCCTCGGTGATGCCCTCGATGAGGATCTGCCCGTCCACCGCCTCCTTGTACGCCAGCAGCAGCTCCCGGTCGACGGACTCGTACCGCTGGCCGAGCGGCGAGTAGATCTTCGCCGTGGGGAACAGCGACTCCATGCCGAACGTCCTGGCCTCGTCGGGCACGATCGGCACCCAGCGCCGCCCGGTCTCCGGCTCCTTCATCAAGTCCTTGACCAGCCGGACGAACGCCATGGTGGTGGCCACCGGCTGCGTCGAGCCCTTCGCCAGCGCCGCGAACGGCCGTTCGCCCGCCTGTGGCAGCGGCCGCCGGGCGACCGTGCGGTGGGGGATCGGGCCGCCCAGCTCGCGGCGGCGCTCGGCGACATACCTGGCCTCGGGCGAGTCGGGCCCCGGGTGCAGGTACGGCGGCAGCTCCCCGGCCAGCGCCGAGTCGGGGACGGGCAGGCCGAGCCGGTCGCGCATGACGCGGAACTCGTCGAGGGTGAGCTTCTTCATCTGGTGGTTGGCGTTGCGCGCCTCGACGCCCGCGCCGAGCGTCCAGCCCTTGACCGTCTGGACGAGGACCACGGTGGGCGCGCCCCGGTGCTGGAGGGCCTTGTGGTAGGCGGCGTAGACCTTGCGCGGCTCGTGCCCGGCGCGCGAGCCGCCGACGATGCGCCGCAGGTCGTCGTCGGAGCAGGGCACGTCGAGGCCCTGGAACAGGTGCTGCCTGATGTAGGCGCCGTCGGAGGCGGCGAACGTCTGGAACTGGCCGTCCGGCACCTCGCCGAGCCTGGCCACCAGCTCGTCGGAGCCGAGCAGGCCGTCCCACTCGGCGCCCCACAGCGCCTTGACGACGTTCCAGCCCGCGCCCCTGAAGACGCTCTCCAGCTCCTGCACGATCCGGGTGTTGCCGCGTACCGGGCCGTCGAGCCGCTGGAGGTTACAGTTGATCACGAAGGTGAGGTTGTCCAGCCCCTCCCTGGCGGCCAGCGTCAGCGCCGCGGTGGACTCCGGCTCGTCCATCTCGCCGTCACCCAGGAAGGCCCAGACATGGCTGTGCGAGGTGTCCTTGATGCCGCGGTTGTGCAGGTAGCGGTTGAAGCGCGCCTGGTAGACCGCGTTGAGCGGGCCGATGCCCATCGACACGGTCGGGAACTGCCAGAAGCCCGACATCGCCCTGGGGTGCGGGTACGACGGCAGCCCGCCCTGCGTCTCGCGCCGGAACAGGTCGAGCTGGGCCTCGCTCAGGCGCCCTTCGAGGAACGCCCGCGCGTAGACGCCGGGAGAGGCGTGCCCCTGGAAGAAGACCTGGTCGTCCGCGCCGTGGAAGAAGTGGTTGAAGCCGACCTCGTACAGCCAGGCCGCCGAGGCGTAGGTGGCCAGGTGGCCGCCGAGGCCGAGCTTGCTGCCCCGGCTGACCATGACGGCGGCGTTCCACCGGTCGTAGGCCGCGACGCGTTCTTCCAGGTCCAGGTCGCCGGGGTAGGCCGGCTCCTCCGCGGTGGGCACCGTGTTGAGATAGCGCGTGCTCGTGGCTAGCCTGCGCAGCAGGTACTCGGCCCGATCGGGACCGGCCGCCCGCCGGACCGCCTCAAGCGATTCGAGCCATTCGGCGGTCTCCTGGGGATCCAGATCTTTCTCCATGCTTCCATTAAACACCATATGATCGATCATCCGATGAAAGGATTATCTGTGGAGCCCGTGGTGCGGCAGCCGTTGCGCGACGAGATCAGGAAGGTGCTACTCGACGGCCTGATCAGCGGCCGCTGGGAGCCCGGCGAGCGGATCGTCGAACGCCGCCTGGCCGCCGAGCTCCAGGTCAGCCAGGCCCCCGTACGCGAGGCGCTGCGCGAGCTGGAGGCGCTCCGGCTGGTCGAGTCCGCGCCCAACAGGGGCGCCCGCGTCCGCGGCTTCACCCTCGACGACCTGCGCGAGGTCTACCAGGTCCGGGCCGGCCTGGAGGAGACCGCCACCCGCCTCGGCCGCCCTCCGGTGGCGGCGCTGCGCGCTCACGTGACCCGCCTGCACGCCGCCGCGGCCGCCGGTTCCCTGGACGACCAGGTGCACCACGGCGTCGCCTTCCACCGGGAGATCGTGGCGGCCTCCGGCAACGCGCTGCTGGTGTCGGTGTGGGAGTCGCTCGGCGTCGAGGTCTGGACGCACGTGTCGATCAGGCTGTTCAGGATGCGGCCGCACGAGAACGCCGCCGACCACGAACCGCTGGTCGAGGCGTTCGAACGGGACGACCCCCAGCTCGGACGCCTGATCCACGACCACGTTCTGGCCTACGCCCCCGACTGACCGCCGGGGTTGACAGGTCCTCGCCCGCCGATGGACAGTTCAAGGTCATGATCACAAGAAGGACCTTACTGGGGAGCGCGGCGGCCCTCCTCGCCGGCCACCCGCTCGCAGCACCAGCATCGGCCTCGGCGTCGGCGTCGGTCGCCTACGTCAGCGGCTCGGAGATCCAGAAGCTCCTGAACGCCGCCAGGGACGGCAAGGGAACCAAGGACGCCGCCGGCAGGTACATCGCCAAGGTTCCCAAGGCCACCTACCTGCTGACCGAACCGCTCATCGTCTACCGCGACACCCATCTGGACGCCACCGACGCCCGGATCGTCTCCCGCTTCCCCGCCACGGGCGTGAAGCACACGATGGTGCTCAACTCCGTCGGCGCGACGACCGGCGGCTACTCCGGCGCCGGGAACATCGCCGTCACGGGCGGGAGCTGGGACCCGGTCTGGGACTTCGTGCAGCGCGGCGTGCTCGACCAGGCGCCCGCGATGAACGGCATCACGATGATCCACGCCTCGGACGTGCTCATCGAGAACGTCACCATGTGGAACGTCAAGTGGTGGCACGGCATCGAGCTCAACGCCGTACGGCGCGGCACGGTCCGCGGCTGCTCGCTCATGGGCTGGATCAGCGACCCCGGCCAGGGGCTGTGGCACGGCGAGGCGGTCCAGCTCGACCTGCCGACCGGCGACAACACCTGGGGCGGCGCGAGCGACCTGACGCCCTGCACGGACATCCTGCTCAGCGGCAACACCTGCGACACCTCCGGCTCCCAGCTCGGCTGGGGCCAGTTCACCGGCTCGCACACCTCCGACCCCGCCCACCCGCACACCGGCGTCCGCGTCGAGGGCAACGTCGTACGCAACACCCGCTACGACGGCATCGCCACGGTCAACGCCCAGAACGTGCGCATCACCGACAACCAGGTCGAGAACTGCGTGGGCGGGATCTACGTCAAGTCCGTGGCGGGAGCCCCGCTGCGCACCGTCGAGATCACCGGGAACCGGGTGACCGGCACCGGCACGCGCGACGCCCTCGCCATCCGCGGCGACGCCGCCGCGATCACCGACGTCGTGGTCACCGGCAACACCGCCCCCTGTGAGAAGGTCCACTACTACGGGACGGTCACGCCGAGGGCGGGCGCCGTGCTCGACTGCGCGTCATAGGCGGCGCGGACCGTTCGTGCCCGCCTCGGGGACGGGGAGGCGGGCCCGTACGCGTTCAGGCGCTGCGCGCCGCCGGTTCGGCGCGTGGGGCCCGAGGGGCGCGCAGACCGGCGGCGGCGACGGCGACCAGCGCGCAGAGGCCCAGCATCGTCAGCCACACCCCCTGGTACGCCCCGACCACCCCGAGCCGGTCGCCCGACAGCACCAGCACCAGCGCCGAGACGCCGATGACGGCCCCGCAGGCCCGCGAGGTCACCGACAGGGCGGTGCCGGTGGCCAGCCGCGCGGGCGGGATCTCGGCCACCGCCGCGCCGCTCAGCGACGTGATCAGCACGGCCACGGCGACCCCCGACAGCACCACCGCCGGCAGCACCACCGCCAGGTACGCCTGCCCGCCCCCCGTCGCGAACGCCAGGTACGCCGTGGACAGGGCCAGCAGCGCCACCCCGCACAGGGCGAGCGGGCGATGGCCGGTCCTGGCGGCCAGCCGTCCGGCCAGCGGCGCGGTCAGCACCTGGGCGAGCGCGCCCGGCGTGACGGCGAGCCCGGCCGCGGCCACGGAGTACCCCCAGATCCCGGTCAGGAAGAGGATGTTGGCCAGCGGCAGCGCGAACATCACCAGCCCGACCAGGAACATCGCGAGGTTGGCCCGCTGGGTGCCGCGCGCCCGCAGCGCGCCCAGGTCCACGATCGGAGCGGGATGCGTGCGCGCCCGCCGGACGAACAGCACGGCCACGACGACGCCCGCGACCAGCGCCGCGATCGTGCCGGGGCTGCCCGGCCCCCACGCGTCGCTCTGCACGATCGCCAGCGACGGCAACCCGATGGCCCCCACCAGCAGGAACAGCCCGGCGAGGTCCGGCAGCCTGGACGTGGCCGCCTCGCCCGCCTGCCTGGGCACGACCCGCCAGGCGCCCGCCAGCACGGCGACCCCGACCGGCAGGTGCAGGAAGAACACCGTCCGCCAGTCCCAGACGCCGACGAGCATGCCGCCCAGCGACGGCCCCGACGCCGTGGCCACCGACTGCGCCGCGCTCCACAGCCCGATCGCCGTGCCCCGGCGCTCCGGCGGGTAGTACGGCAGGATGAGCGCGAGCGTCAGCGGCGTGATCACCCCGCCGCCCACGCCCTGCACGACCCGGGCCGCGATCAGCGCCCCCGCCGACGGCGCGACCGCGCACAGGGCCGCGCCGACCACGAACACCGCCAGCCCGGTCAGGAACACCCGCCGCGCGCCGAACCGGTCGGCCAGGCCGCCCGCCGGCAGCAGCGCCGCGGTGAACACGATCGCGTAGCCGTTGAACACCCACGACAGCTCGGGCAGGCTGCTGCCCGGGAAGCTGCGCAGGATGTCGGGGAAGGCGATGTTCGCGAGCTGCACGTCGATCGCGCCGAGGAAGGCGCTCCCGCACAGGACGGCGAGCGGGAGCGCCCGTGAACCGGCCACCTCAGTCCGACGCCACGCCGAACCGCTCCCGCAGCTCGACCTTGCGGATCTTGCCGGTGACGGTCCGCGGCATCTCCTCCACGACCTCCAGGCGCTCGGGCCAGAACCAGTCGTTCACGCCGGCGTCCTTGAGGTAGGCCCGCAGGTCCTCCAGCGTGGGCGGCTCGCCCGACGGCGTGACGACCGCGCACACCTGCTCGACCAGCGCCGGGTCCGGGATGCCGATGAGCGCGATGTCGCGGATGGCCGGATGCCGGCCGAGCAGCGCCTCGATGTCGCTGACCGGCAGCTTGAGGCACATGTTGGCGATGATGACGTCCTTGGTCCTGCCGGAGATGCGCACGCCGCCGTAGCCGTCGTCGCGGGCCAGGTCGCCGGTGTCGAACCAGCCGTCCGGGGTGATGGACTTGGCGTAGATCTCGTCGCGCAGGTAGTAGCCGAGGCACTGGGCCGCGCCGCGTACCTGGAGAGCGCCGATCTCGCCCTTGGCGACCGGTCTGTTCTCCTCGTCCACGATGCGCACCTCCATGCCGGAGATGACCGTGCCGTCGCTCTCGCCGGCCCGCTCGGGCGGGTCCTGCGGGCGGGTCATGGTGACGCCGCCGTTCTCGGTCATGCCCCACAGCGCGTACACGCGCACGCCCAGCGTCTCGGTGACCCGCTCCACCAGGTGCGGCGGGACGGGGGCCGAGCCGGAGACGAAGACGCTCAGGCTTGGGAGCTTGCGCGGGCGGGCGTCCTGCTCCTCGCTGATCTCCCGGGCGAACGGTGGCGAGCCGTAGTACATGGTGACGTCGTGGTCGGACATCAGGTCGAGGTAGACGCCGGCGTCCCAGGCGTCGGCCGTGACCGCGGTGCCGCCCAGCGCCAGCGCCGTCAGGTACGCCATCACCAGACCCACGTAGTGCATCGACGTCTGGGCGGTCATGATGACCAGGCTCTCGTCCAGCCCGAACGCCTCGCCGTAGCCCTTGATGTCGGCGTACAGGGTGTTCTGGCTGTGCAGGGCGCCCTTGGGCTCGCCGGTCGTGCCCGAGGTGAACAGGATGAGGAACGGGTCGTCGGGGCCCAGTTCGCGGCCCTCGATGTCGGCCGGGTCGCCCGGTTCCGGGGTGAGCAGGAGCTCGTCGAAGTCGAGCGAGCCGGGCGGCCCGCCGCCGCCGACGACGATCACGTGCTCCAGGCTCGGGATCTCCCGGGCCAGGGTCATCCCGGTCTCCGCCGTGTCCACGTGGCCGATGTGGCTCGTGGTGACGAACAGCTTCGCCTCGGTCAGCCGGATCATGAAGTCCAGCTCGCGGTGGCGGTAGATGGGCATCTGCGGGGCGATGCGGGCGCCGATCTTCATGCACGCCAGCGCGAGGGGCAGCGTCTCCCTGCGGTTGGGGAGCTGGATCGCGATGAAATCGCCCGGCCGCACGCCCAGCCTGACCAGGCCGTGCGCGATGCGGTCGGTCATCCGGCCCACTTCGGCGTACGTGACGACGTCGGTGACGCCGTCGGCGACCCGCCGGCTGATGAGTGCTGATTTGTCGGGAAATGCAACTATGTTGCGGCGTAAGTCGTCCAAAAAGGTTTCGTCGCGCCACCAACCATTGCGCCGGAATTCCTGGCTCTCGTCCGACACGGTCACCGCCTTTCGTCGTTCTCGTTCTACTCGATTGCTATGAAGTGGGAAACACAGTGTTTTCCCCGGCAGGGGTGACCAGGTAGAACAAACCCGGTAGATGCACCGCGACGCCCTCGTACACCTCGGCGCAGACGGCCACGCCGGGCCGGGCGAACGTGCCGGGCGGCGGCTCGGCCACCCGGATCACCGAGCGGCCCGCGTCCAGCAGCCTGGCCGCCACGGAGATGTCGCCGACCAGGGCGTCCCCGGGCGCGACCCACCGGTTGCGGCTGACCTTCATGCCGTTGCCCTCGGCCAGCTCGGCCAGCAGCCCGCCCCGGCCCACCAGCCGGTGGTAGTAGTCGCGCGGGTTGACGATCATCGCGTGCGGGGTCGCGCCCGACTGCTCGACCTCGTCGCAGGCCGACAACACGCCGTGGACGTAGTCGTCGTACGGCAGGCGGGCGATCTCCGGATGGCCCAGCAGGGCGGTGGTCAGGGCCAGGTTCTCCGCCGTGGCCAGCCGTACCAGGAGGCGGTAGTCGAGGAAGGTGGCCAGCGCGTCCGGGTCGGCGTCCAGGCCGTCGGGGATCTGCACCCACGCCTGGATCGGCTGCACCTTGGCCTCCGACATGCCGAACCTGAACGCCGCCTCGCGCCGCACGTCCGAGTCGCGGACCGCCCGCCGCTCCTCCTCGCCGGGCGGCGACTCCGTCCAGAACCGGGCCCGGTCGCCCTCGACGGGGACGACCCTGAGCAGGTTGCGCACGGTCAGCCGGGGCCGGTCCTTGGTCGGCTCGTGCGCCTCGGTGATGGTGTAGTCGAAGGTCACTTCCGCGTGCTCGGGGTCGTCGGCGTAGGCGCGCGCGAACAGCCGGCCCGGTGACTCTGACATGGATGCTCCCTATTCGTGCTGGACGAGCCGCTGGTAGAAGGGGAGATGGTGGTCGTAGAAGGCCCGCAGGGCCGGATGGTTGTCCACGGTCGCGGTGTAGACGTTGCGACGGTCCTCGAACCCGGCGCTGCCGCTCGCGTCCAGGTGCCAGCGGCGGGTCCGCCCCCACTCCGGACGGTCGCCCGCGGCCCAGGTGAGCGAGCCGGGCAGGAACGGCAGGCCGGTGTAGGCGCAGAACTCCTCGACGACCGCCGCGGGCTCGCGGATCAGCCGTTCGGTGCGGATCACCAGCGGCCGCCGGCCGGTGGCCTCCCGGACCAGCTCGTGCAGCCGGAACAGCCGCTCGTAGCCGATCTCGTCGCAGGTCACCGTTGGTTTGATGGCGTAGTGCGAGGCGATGGTCGGCCGCGGGTCGCGCACGATGAACGTGTGCGCGATCCCGGCCAGGTCCTCCGGATGCTTGAACAGGTGCGGGTACTCGTAGTCGAGCACCTCCTTGACGAACACCGGCCGCGCCCGCGCCAGCTCCGCCAGCCGGGCCAGCAGGTCCTTCTCCGAACGGGCCGTCACCCGGCCGCCGTCCGGCGACGGCAGCGCGAGCGAGCCCTCCTCGGTCAGCGCGAGGAACGGCTCGTGCAGGACGGCCACGTCGCCCCGCTCGATCATCATGCGCAGGAACGCCGTCGAGGCCGAACGCGAGTGGGCCCACATGGCGACCAGCGGCTCGCTCACCCCGACCACCACGCGGGCTCCCGGTCCCAGCGGTGCCGCCGCAGCTCGGCCAGCAGGTCCGGGTCGAGCGGCCGTCCGTCGGAGACGCCGAGGTTGGCCCGCACGTGCTCGGGCCGGCGCATCCCGGGGATCACCGTGCTGACCGCCGGGTGGTGCAGCACGAACCGCAGCGCGACCTCCGGCAGCGAGAGCCCCTCGGGGAGCGCCGCCTTGAGCCGTTCGGCCCGCTCGACGCTCGGCCCCAGGTTCTCCGGCCCGAAGTACGTGCTGCGCCAGTCCTCCGGCGGCCACGTGCTGTCGGCGGTCAGGGCGCCGGTGAGCGTGCCCTCGTCGAACGGGACGCGGGCGATGATGCCCACGCCCTCACGCAGCGCCCGGTCGAACAGCTCGTCCTCGGGCGCCTGGTCGAAGACGTTGTAGATGACCTGGATGACGTCGATCAGGCCGGTGTCGAGGGCGGCGAGGCAGTTGGCCGGCTCCCATCGGTTGACGCTGATGCCGACCGCGTCGATCACGCCCTCGCTCTTGAGGTCCCTGATCGCCTCCTGCCACCGCTCGTCGCGGGCCCAGCGGTCCTCCCAGGTGTGGAACTGCATGAGGTCGATGCGCGAGACGCCCAGGTTCTCCAGGCTGCGGTGGGTGTACTCGCGGATGTGCTCGGCGGGGTAGGCGTCGTCGAGGGTGTCGTCCGGTCGCGGGGGCCATTCGCGGTTCTTCGGGGGGATCTTCGTGGCCACGTACAGCCGGTGGCCGGAGTGGCGGCGCAGCAGCGCGCCGAGAAGCTGCTCGCTGACGCCGCGGCCGTAGACCCAGGCGGTGTCGAAGAAGGTGCAGCCCAGTTCGACCGCCTCGTCGAGGCACCGGGGGGCGACGTCGTAGTCCCAGCCGGTGAAGCCGCCGGGGCCGCCGCCGATGCCCCACATGCCGTATCCGACCTCGCTGACCTCCCAGCCGAGGTTTCCCATCTTGCGGTAGCGCATTCCTGACCTTTCCTGACCTTTCCTGATCAACCGGTGGGCACCCGCTGCCCTGCCGTGCCCGCCAGCCGGGCGTGGTAGGCGGCGATCGGGCCGTCGAGGGTGCCCTCGCCGAGCCGCCATCGCTGTTCGAGCCTGTGGCACTCGTCCTTGCGGAAGAGCGCGGGATTGTCGGTCAGCAGCCCGCCGAACGCCCGGCGCAGCTCCTCCTCGTCCGCCGCGACGGGCAGCAGCGAGGCGAGCGTGATCAGCTCGCGGTCCGCGCTCGCCTGGCCGGTCTCGCGGACGAGCCGCGCGAAGTCGCCGCACGGGATCGGCGTGACCGGCACGCCCGCCCGCGCCGGCACGTCGTCGATGCTGACGCTCTCGCCGCGGAAGACGTGCAGCGTACGGCCCCAGACCTCGGGGTCGACCACGGCCGCCCCGACCCGCGCGGCGACGTAGTCGACCGGCGTGTAGTCGGTGCGCGTGGCGACGTCGGGACGCACGCCCAGCCGCAGGAACGCCGAGAGCAGCAGATGGGTGAAGGCGACCGGGTTCGGATACCCGTTGTCGGCGCTCGGCATGATCTCGCCGAGCCGCAGCACGGTGACCAGCGCGCCCCGGCGCCGGGCCTCGGCCAGGTAGCGCTCGGCGATCCACTTGGACCGGCTGTAGCCGCCGCCCGGCGGCCTGGCCGACGCCGGGTCGCAGTCCTCCGGCACGCGCTCGCCCCTGTGGAGCGCCTCGGTCTGCAACGCGCCCAGCGTCGAGACGTAGTGCAGCGGCACCGGATGGTGGGCCATCGCCAGCCGCACCAGCTCGATCGTGCCGCGCACGTTGGCCTGGCGGTGGGCGCGGTAGTCGAACAGGAAGTTCACCATCGCGCCGTTGTGCAGCACCAGGTCGCAGGCTCGGGCCAGATGCTCCCAGGTGGAGCCGTCCAGCCCGAGGCCGGGTAAGGACAGGTCGCCCGCGTAGCCCTCCAGCCGGTCGGCGAAGCGCGGCTGCCACAACCCCCGCTCGGTGAGCGCGGCCACCACCCGGGCCGTGGCCGCCTCGTCGTCGGCCGCCCGCGCCAGGCAGCACACCCGCAGCCCGCCGCGGTCCAGCAGCTCGTGCACCAGGCGGCTGCCGACGAACCCGGTGGCCCCGGTGACCAGCACCGTGCGCAGCCGGTCCGGCCTGGACGCGCGCCTGATGGGCTCCCCGTCGGGGACCACGGAGTCGCGCGCCATCAGCACCGACTCCTCCTCGATGGCCTCGTGGTCGTGCCGCCGGCGCTCGATCAGCAGGGCCAGCGCGCCGGCCGTCGGGTGGTCGTACAGGTCCTTGACGTCCACGCGCACGCCGGTCTCGGCGGTGATCATGTGGACCACGGACAGGGCCTGGATGGAGTCGCCGCCCGACTCGGCGAAGTGCGTCTCCGCGGTGAGGCCCGGCCAGCCCAGCGCCGAGCGCATCGCCCGCAGCACCTGGTCGCCCAGGCTCGCGGTCGGCGCGCTCTCGGCCAGCAGCGCGGTGTCCTCGGCCAGCCTGCCGTCGAGGATCTCCTGGAGCCGGCCGCGGTCCACCTTGCCGTTGTCGTGCAGCGGCATCTCGGCCAGCGGGAAGAAGTAGCGCGGGACGCTGGTGCGCGGCAGGGTGCGGCGCAGCTCGGCGGCCAGCGCGGCCTCGGTCAGGCCCCTGCCGGAGGCGAACAGCGCCAGCGCCTTCACCCCCGCCTGCTCGGCCACCAGGACCTCGGCCTGCAGCACGCCGGGGCAGCGCTGGGCCGCCGCGGCGATCTCGCCCAGCTCGATCCGCACGCCGTGGATCTTGACCTGGAAGTCCTTGCGGCCGGCGAAGAACAGGCGGCCGTCATCGTCCAGGTGGCCGAGGTCGCCCGTGAGGTAGAGGCGGTCGCCGGGGATCTCGCCGGGGAACGGGTTGCCCACGAACGCCCTGGCCGTCGCGGCCGGGTCGCCCAGGTAGCCCGCGCCCAGGCAGACGCCGCCGATCGCGATCTCGCCGGTCGTGCCCACGGGGACCGGACGCAGGTCCTCGTCCACCACGACCGCGTAGCAGTTGTCGATCGGGCGGCCCAGCGGGACGGCGTCGCCGTCGGCCGCCGAGACCCGGTGGAAGACCATCCCGATGGACGCCTCGGTCGGGCCGTAACCGTTGGTCAGGTCGAGGCCGGGCAGCAGGGCCATCAGGCGGTGCACCGCGCGCGGGCTGACCGCCTCGCTGCCGACGACGAGCCGGCGCAGGGACGACAGCGCGCCCAGGGCGGCGGGGTCACCGTCCACGATGGCGACCAGGGCGTTGAAGACACTGGAGACGAAGTCGGCGGTGGTGATGCCGTACCGGGCGATCAGGTCGATGGTGTGCCGGAGGTTGAGGAAGTCGCCCTGGACGGGCAGCACGGTGCGCCCGCCGGTGGTCAGCGGCCAGAACAGCTGCCACAGCGCGGAGTCGGAGGTGTGCCTGCTGTTCTGGAGCACCACGTCGTCGCCGGTCGCGGCGAAGTAGCGGGTCATGAAGCGCAGCCGGTTGGCCAGGCCGCCGTGCCGGTTCATCGCGCACTTGGGGGTCCCGGTGGTGCCGGAGGTGAAGTAGCCGTACACCAGGTCGTCCGGGCCGAGGCCGACCGCCGGGCGTTCGGAGGTCGGGACGATCGTGTCGATCCCGACGACGACCGCCCGGCGGGCCGCGTCCGGCGGCAGCCGCTCGCCGCCCGCGCACAGGATCGGCCCGTCCGGCAGCACGTCGAGGGTGTCGCGCACCCGCTCGACCGGCCACGACGGGTCGAGCGGCACGAACGCGGCGCCCAGCTTCATCAGCGCCAGGTACGCGACCGGCAGCTCCAGCGAGTTGACCAGCAGGGCGGCGACCACGTCGCCCTTGCCCACGCCGTGCCCGGCCAGCGTCGCCGCCAGGCCGTTGACCAGGTCGTCCAGTTGCCTGTAGGTGAGGGTCCTGCCGTCGTAGGTGACCGCCGGCCGCTCGGGGCACCGGTCGGTCTGCTCCTCGATCAACGCCGGGACGGGACGGAACGGGCCGAAGTCGACCGCCCGGCCGGTGAAGCCGCGGGTGTTGCCGGTCATCTCCACCTCTCTGTCAGGAATGTACGAACGGCGACCGGTCCCCTTGCCTCACGCGCCCCCGTCGCCTTCCTCATAGGCGTTCCAAGTCGTTCCAGAGCCGGCCCGGCGCGTACGCCGGTTCACCGTCCCCGCCGGTCCCGCCGGTCCCGCCGATGGCCGCCGCGGCGGCGATCCGGCCCGCCTCGGGCGACGTCTGGACCCCGTAGCCGCCGAGGGCGGCCAGCCAGACGAACCCCGGAGCGTCGGGCGCCGGCCCGATCACCGGCGTCCCGTCGGCCACCTCGCTGCGCAGCCCCGCCCAGGCGTGCCGGACGCTGCGGATCTCCAGCGTCGTGGCCTCCTGGACGCGCCGCACGCCGACGGCGACGTCCAGGTCGTCGGGACGGGCGTCGCAGGGCGCCACGAGGGTGGCGTCGGCGGGGGAGACCAGCAGCCGGCCGGACTCGGGCTTGAAGTAGAACGTGTCCGCCACGTCGGTGACCATCGGCCAGGACCGGGCGTCCGTCCCGCCGGGCAGGTCCACCAGGAACGCGGTCCTGCGCAGCGGGCGCAGCCCCACCGGACGCACCCCGGCCAGCGCGGCGACCTCGTCGGCCCACGCCCCGGCGGCGTTGACCAGCGTCGGCGCGGCGTGCTCGCCCGTGTCGGTGACCGCCCGCCAGACGCCGGACGTGCGCGACAGCGCCCGTACCCGGGCGGAGGTGAGGACCTGGCCGCCCCGGGCCCGGATGCCGCGCAGGAATCCCTGGTGGAGGGCGTCCACGTCGATGTCCATGGCGCCCGGTTTCAGCATCGCGCGGCTGAACCGGCCCGGACGCAGGATCGGGCAGTGCTCCAGGGCCTCGGCGGAGCCGATCTCCACGGCCGGCGTCGGGGCCCGCCGTCCCTCGGCCAGCACGTCGTCGAACAGCTTCTCCCCGCCGTACGGGCACAGCGCGAGCACGCCGCGCGGGGTCAGCAGCGGGACGTCGGCGAAGCCCGGAGGAGGCGCGGCGAGGAAGTCCCTGCTCGCCGCCGTGAGAGCCCGGACGGCCGGGTTGCCGAAGTACTCCGAGAAGAGGGCCGCCGACCGGCCGGTCGAGTGGTGGCCGGTGACCTGTTCGGCTTCGAGCAGGGTCACGGTGCCGTACCCGGCGAGGAAGAACCCCGCGCAGGCGCCCGCGACGCCGCCCCCGACAATGAGAAAATCTCTCACGTCCGTAAACTGATCACATTTCACCGGGTTTCGGCAAACAGTTTGTGCGTCCTGACAAAAATGACTTGCCCGAAATGCGGAGTAAGTCAGGTCGTAAATGCGATAACTCAAGCATTTATACAAACGATCTTGTGATTACCGGCCTGTCACAGCCTCGGCGGCGGTGGCAGGCCGTCCCGGCGGGGTCAACCCCTATGTCAGAAATGGCGCAGGTGTGCGCCACGAGTGTCAGATCCGGTCGCTGAGGGCGCGCAGCAGACCCGCGAACCCCGGCGCCGCCAGGCGCGGCGGGACGGCGGCCATCAGCCGCATCACCGGCTCGCTCTGCATGAGCGCCCTCGGGCCCGACGCCGCGAGCGTGTTCGCGGCCACCGCCGAGGCCCGCGCCGCCCGCCGCCTGCGCCGCGCCGAGTACGCGTCCACGACTGTGTCCACGACTGTGTCCACGACCGCGTCCGGGGCGGGCGCGGCCCGCAGGCAGGCGGTCAGCGCGGCCACGTCCTCAAGCGCCTGGTTGGTGCCGTGCGCCCCGACGGGCGGCATCGCATGCACCGCGTCGCCGAGCAGCACGCACCGCCCGGCGCCCCAGCGGCGCGGGACCCTGTGCCGGGTGTGCGGGAACAGCTCGACGTCTCCGTCGGAGAGCGAGTCCAGGACCCGCGCGACCGGCGCGCCCCAACCGGCGAAGCGGCGGCGCAGCATCTCCACCGGCTTGCGCGCGGGCGGGTCGGCCGGGGACCAGGGCAGCTCGAAGAACCACTGCATGAGCCCGTCGCCCGCGCTCATGAAGCCGGCGTCGGCCTGCCGTCCGATCATCAGGGTCGTGGTCGGGCCGGGGTCGAAGGGGGCGGGCGTCAGGCCCTGCCAGATCGCCAGGCCCGTGGTCGCCGCGGGGCCGTCGCCCAGCGCGAGCGCGCGCACCCGCGAGCGCACGCCGTCGGCCCCCACCAGGAGGTCCGCCTCGTACTCCGCGCCCGTCGCGGTCCGCACCCGCACGCCGTCGCGGTCGGTCTCCAGGTCCCGTACGCGCGCGCCGAACCGTACGGAGCCGTCCGGGAGGCCGGCGGCCAGAAGCTTGATCAGCGAGCCGCGCGGGATCACCCGTGGCGCCGAGCCGAAGCGGGCCGTCAGGGACTCCAGGTCCACCTCCGTGATCCGGCGGCCCCGGGCCGTGCGCAGGGATAACGTGGACAGCCGCTGGCCGGTGCCCGCCAGGTCCACGCCGAGGTCGCCGAGGATCGCCGTCCCGTTGCACCACAGCGTGATCGCGCCGCCGCCGAGGCGCAGGCCGTCCGCGCCTTCCAGGACGACGACCTCGTGGCCGTCCGCGACCAGGCCGCGCGCGACCGCCAGCCCGCTGATCCCCGCCCCCGCCACCAGCACCCGCATGAGCCGCCCCCTCTACGAATCGTAGTACTACACGCTATAGAGGGACATGGCGGGTGTGAAGCGGCTCATCGGTGGTAGCCGAGCGTCGGGAGACGAGCACTTTGGGGGGAACATGGCCGAACGCCTGACCGACGAGGACATCGACACCGCCATGGCGGCGCTGGAGGGCTGGCGGCGGGACGGCGACGCCCTGGTCAAGGACGTGCCGATCACGCCCGACAGCTTCGGCTGGCTCAGCGAGGCGGTGCACAACGAGGGCGCGGCGCTGGGTCACCAGGCCGAGATCGAGCGTACGGGGGAGGGCATCCGCTTCCGGCTCTCGACGGGCGACGCGGGCGGGGTCACCGAGCGCGACGTCGAACTGGCCGCCCACATCGACCAGGTGCTCGACGGCGGCGCCCTGGACCGCGGCTGACCTCCGGCGGCCCGCGCTGGACGGGCCGCGTCATCCCCCCTGGCGAGAGCCCCGGTGTGCAGGCTGCACAGGTTGTGCAGGGGCCACACCCTGTGTAGGGTGCATTCGGACAATAGGGGGATTAATGGTGCATTCCGCGCCCAGCCCGCGCTCCGGCGGCGGGATCGTCAGCGTGCTCGCGGTCGCCGGCATCGTCGGCTCGCTCATGCAGACGCTGGTGGTGCCGCTCATCGGCCAGCTGCCGCGGCTGCTGCACGCCGCCCCCGCCGACACGTCATGGGTGATCACCGTGACGCTGCTGGTCGGCGCGGTCGCCACCCCCGTGATCGGCAAGCTCGGCGACCTCTACGGCAAGCGCACCATGATGCTCGTCTGCTCGGTGCCGCTCGTCGCCGGGTCGGTCGTGTGCGCGCTGTCCGGCTCCCTGATCCCGATGATCACCGGACGCGGCCTCCAGGGGCTCGGCGTCGGCATGATCCCGCTCGGCGTCAGCGCGCTGCGCGACCTGCTGCCGCCCCAGCGCGTCGGCCCGGCCATCGCGCTGATGAGCTCGTCCATGGGCATCGGCGGCGCGCTCGGGCTGCCGATCTCGGCCGCCGTCGCCGAGTACGCCGACTGGCGGGTGCTGTTCTGGGGCGCGGCCGCGCTGAGCGTGCTGGTCGGGGTGCTGATCTGGCTGCTGGTCCCGGCCACGCCCGCCGCCGCCCGGGGCCGGCTCGACCTCGTCGGCGCGTTCGGCCTGGGCGCGGCGCTGGTGTGCCTGCTGCTCGGCGTCTCGAAGGGCGGCGACTGGGGCTGGTCGAGCGGCACCACCCTCGGGCTGCTCGGCGGCGCCGTGCTGCTCGCCCTGCTGTGGGCCCTGTGGGAGCTGCGCGTCCGCGACCCGCTCGTGGACCTGCGCACCACCGCCCGCCCGCAGGTGCTGCTCACCAACCTGGCCTCGATCCTCGTCGGCTTCGCCATGTACGCCCAGTCCCTGGTCCTCATGCAGATCCTGCAACTGCCCGCGGCGCTCGGCTACGGCCTGGGCCAGTCGATGCTGGCCGCCGGGCTCTGGATGGCACCGTCCGGGCTGATGATGATGGCGGTCTCCTCGCTGGGCGCCCGGCTGTCGGCCGCCCGCGGGCCCAAGACCAGCCTGTTCGTTGGCGCGCTGATCATCGCGGCCGGTTACGGCGCCGCCCTCGGCCTGATGGGCTGGAGCTGGGGTCTCATGATCGCCGGTTGCATCGGCAGCGCCGGGGTCGGCCTGGCGTACGGCGCGATGCCCGCCCTCATCATGGGCGCGGTGCCGAGGAGCGAGACCGCCTCGGCCAACAGCTTCAACACCCTGATGCGCTCCATCGGCACCTCGGTCTGCGCCGCCGTGATCGGCGTCGTCCTGGCCCAGCTCACCGTCACGGTCGGCGGCCACACGCTGCCGTCGGAGACCGGCTTCCGCACCGCCCTGATGATCGGCTGCGGCGTCGCGGTGGTCGCCGCGCTGGTCACCCTGACGCTGCCGAAGCCCGTGGCCGCCGCCGCGCCGGCCCTCGCCGCGACGTCCGTCCCCACCGCCGTCCCCACCGCCGTCCCCACTCCCGCCCCGGCGGCCGGTCCCGCTCCGGCGTCCGCCGAGGCCCTCGGTCCCTGGGAGGACGCGTTCCGCTCGCACGACCTCGCCCCCGAGGGCCGCCACCACCCGCGGCCGGTCCAGCCGGAGGAGACCGGCGTGCTCTCCCTGGAGGAGCGGGACGAGCTGCTCTGGCTCCGCCGCGAGAACGCCGAGCTCCGCCGCGAACTGGACGTGCTCATGCAGAACGTCGGCGTCTGGCTCAGGAACCTGGCCGATGACAAGCCGGCAGGCTGACCAGCCACAACGCATGCCCGACAAATAATGATTTGAACGAGCGAGTACTCACTCATTACGCTCGTCCGCATGACCAGAAGGCGACGGGTGCCCGCGATGGCGCCCGAAGACCGCCGTGCCGCCCTCATCGAGGCCACCGTCCCCCTGCTGCGCGCGCACGGCACCGCCGTCAGCACCCGCCAGATCGCCGAGGCCGCGGGCGTGGCCGAGGGCACGATCTTCGGCGTCTTCCCCGACAAGGCCACGCTGCTGCGCGCGGCCCTGATGAGCGCGTTCGACCCCGGTCCGGCCGAGCGCGCGTTCGCCGCCATCGCCGCCACGCAAGGGCTGCGCGCCCGGCTGTGCGAAGTGGCGGCGCTGCTGCGGGCGGGCATGACGGCCAACGTCAACATCTTCGCCGTGCCCCGCGAGCTCATGGCCGAGGACGCCGAGTTCCACGAGTACATGCTGGCCAGCCGCACCCGCATCACCACCGCGCTCGCCGCCCTCGTCGAGCCTGACCGCGACCACCTGCGCCGCTCGCCCATGGCCACGGCGCAACTGCTGCTCATGCTCGTCTCGGTGAGCGTCCACCGCGGTTTCGGCCTGTCCGGCGACTTCGGCGACATGGACGACGAGGAGATCGTCTCCGTCCTGCTCGACGGGCTGCTGGTGCGGCCCTCCCTCACCCCCTCGACAGAAAGCGTCCGTTGATGCTGCTACGCCTGCTGCGGGTCCAGCTCAGGCCGTACGGGAAGGAGATCACGCTCGTGGTCCTCTTCCAGTTCGTGCAGACACTGGCCACGCTCTACCTCCCCACACTCAACGCCGACATCATCGACCACGGCGTCGTCACCGGCGACACCGGTTACATCATGCGCGTCGGGCTGGTGATGCTCGGGGTGACGTTCATCCAGATCGTCTGCTCGATCGTGGCCGTCTACTACGGAGCCAGAACCTCGATGGCCCTCGGCCGCGACCTGCGGGCCGCGATCTTCCACCGGGTGCAGGGCTTCTCGGTGCAGGAGGTCAACAGGTTCGGGGCGCCGTCCCTGATCACCCGGACCACCAACGACGTGCAGCAGGTGCAGCTGCTCGTGCTGATGACGTTCACGATGATGGTGGCCGCGCCGATCATGTGCGTCGGCGGCATCGTGCTGGCGCTGCGCCAGGACACGGCGCTGTCGTCGCTGCTGCTCGTCGTGCTGCCGGTGATGATCGTCATCGTCGGCCTGGTCGTCTGGCGCATGCGCCCGCTGTTCCGCACCATGCAGGAGCGCATCGACCGGATCAACCAGGTGCTGCGCGAGCAGATCATCGGCATCCGGGTCATCAGGGCGTTCGTCCGCGACCGGCACGAGCGCGAGCGCTTCGGCGTGGCCAACGAACGGCTCACCGACGTGTCGCTGCGGGTCGGGCGGCTGATGGCGCTGATGTTCCCCTCGGTCATGCTGGTCGTGAACGTCTCCAGCGTCGCCGTCATCTGGTTCGGCGGCCAGCGCATCGCCGACGGGGCCATGCAGGTCGGCGCGCTGACCGCGGTCATCTCCTACCTGATGCAGATCCTGATGTCGGTGATGATGGCCATGTTCATGTTCATGATGATCCCGCGCGCCGAGGTCTCCGCCGAGCGCATCGAGGACGTGCTCGGCACCGACCCGACCGTCCACCCGCCCGCCGAGCCCGTCATCCCCGACGGCCACGCGGGCGAGCTGGAGCTGCGGTCCGTGGACTTCCGCTACCCGGGCGCCGAGGACCCGGTGCTGTCCGGGGTGAGCTTCACCGCGCGGCGCGGCCGTACCACCGCGATCATCGGCAGCACCGGCAGCGGCAAGACGACGCTGCTCAACCTCGTCCCGCGGCTGTTCGACGCGACCGCCGGCGACGTGCTGGTGGACGGCGTCAACGTGCGCGACCTCGACCCGGCGGCCCTGGCCCGCGCGGTCGGCCTGGTCCCGCAAGGGCCCTACCTGTTCTCCGGCACCGTGGCCTCCAACCTGCGCTACGGCCGGCCCGACGCCACCGACGAGGAGCTGTGGCGGGCCCTGGAGATCGCCCAGGCCCGCGAGTTCGTCGAGGCGATGCCCGGCGGCCTGGACGAGCCGATCTCCCAGGGCGGCACGAACGTCTCCGGCGGCCAGCGCCAGCGCCTGGCCATCGCCAGGACCCTCGTGCACCGGCCGGAGATCTACCTGTTCGACGACTCCTTCTCCGCCCTCGACTACGCCACCGACGCCCGCCTGCGCGCCGCCCTGGCCGCGGAGATCACCGACGCCACGATCGTCATCGTCGCCCAGCGGGTGAACACGATCCGCGACGCCGACCTCATCCTGGTCCTCGACGAGGGACGCGTGGTCGGCAGCGGCGACCACGCCGAGCTCATGGAGACCTGCCCGACGTACCGGGAGATCGTGCTGTCCCAGCTCACCGAACAGGAGGCCGCGGCATGACCGCCCAGGCTCCCGCGCGCCGCCCGCAGCCCGCCTTCGGACCGGGCAGGATGATGTCCGGGCCCGCCGAGAAGGCGCTCGACTTCGGCGGCACGCTGCGCAAGCTGATGCGCCTGCTGCGGCCCGAGCGCGCGCTGCTCGGGGTCGTCCTGGCCCTCGGCGTCGCCAGCGTGGCGCTCACCGTCACCGGCCCCAAGATCCTCGGCCACGCCACCGACCTGATCTTCTCCGGCATCATCGGCGCCCGGCTGCCCGCCGGGATCACCAAGGAGCAGGCCGTGGCGGGCCTGCGCGCCAAGGGCGAGGGCAACTTCGCCGACATGGTGTCCTCGATGCACGTCGTGCCCGGCCAGGGCATCGACTTCACCGGGCTGGCCTACGTGCTGGGCTGGGTGCTGGCCATCTACGTGGTGGCGGCGCTGCTCGGCATCGTGCAGTTCCGGCTCACCACGACCGTCGTGCAGCGGGCGGCGTCCCGGCTGCGCGAGCGGATCGAGGCCAAGCTGGGACGGCTGCCGCTCAGCTACTTCGACGGCCAGCCGCGCGGCGAGATCCTCAGCCGGGCCACCAACGACACCGACAACATCGCCCAGACCCTCCAGCAGACCATGAGCCAGCTCATCTCGTCGGTGCTGACCGTCGTGGGCGTGCTGGTGGTGATGTTCTGGATCTCGCCGATCCTGGCGCTCATCGCCCTGGTCACGGTGCCCGTGTCGGTCTACGTCACCACCATCATCGGCAAGCGGTCGCAGCCGGAGTTCATCAAGCAGTGGTCGTCCACCGGCAAGCTCAACGGCCACATCGAGGAGATGTACGGCGGCCACACCCTGGTCAAGGTCTTCGGCCGGCAGCAGGAGGCCGCCGCCACCTTCGAGGAGCACAACCAGGCCCTGTACGCCTCCAGCTTCCGCGCCCAGTTCATCTCCGGCGTCATCCAGCCGGCGATGATGTTCATCGGCAACGTCAACTACGTGCTGGTGGCCGTCGTGGGCGGGTTCAAGGTGGCCTCGGGCTCGATCTCGCTGGGCGACGTGCAGGCGTTCATCCAGTACTCCCGGCAGTTCAGCCAGCCGCTCACCCAGGTGGCCGGCATGGCGAACCTCGTCCAGTCGGGCATCGCCTCGGCCGAGCGGGTCTTCGAGCTGCTGGACGCCCCCGAGCAGTCGGCCGAGCCGGCCGAGCCCGCGCGTCCGGCCGAGCTGCGGGGCCGGGTGGCGTTCGAGGACGTCTCCTTCCGCTACAGCCCCGACCGGCCGCTGATCGAGAACCTGTCGCTGACCGTGGAGCCCGGCCAGACCGTGGCCATCGTCGGCCCCACGGGAGCGGGCAAGACGACCCTGGTCAACCTCATCATGCGCTTCTACGAGGTGACCGGCGGCCGCATCACCCTCGACGGCGTCGACACGGCCGACATGTCCAGGGAAGAGCTGCGCGCCGACATCGGCATGGTGCTCCAGGACACCTGGCTGTTCGGCGGCACCATCGCCGAGAACATCGGCTACGGGGCCGAGGGCGCCACCCGCGAGCGCATCGAGGCCGCCGCGCGGGCCGCCCACGTCGACCGCATCGCGCACACGCTGCCCGACGGCTACGACACGGTGATCGACGACGAGGGCGCCACGGTCAGCGCGGGCGAGAAGCAGCTCATCACGATCGCCCGCGCGTTCCTGTCCGAGCCGGCGATCCTCATCCTGGACGAGGCCACCAGCTCGGTCGACACCCGTACCGAGGTGCTCATCCAGCGGGCGATGAGCTCGCTGCGCGAGGGCCGGACGAGCTTCGTGATCGCCCACCGCCTGTCCACGATCCGCGACGCCAGCCTGATCCTGGTGATGGAGGACGGCCGCATCGTCGAACAGGGCACCCACGAGGCCCTCCTGGCGGCGGACGGCGCCTACGCCCGCCTCTACTCCGCCCAGTTCGCCCAGGCGGTCGCCGAGGTGGACTGACGCCGGCGTCCCCCGGTACGGCGCCCGCGCGCACCGGGGGACGCCGGTTCAGGGAACCAGTTGGCGGTCGGCGGCCTGCTGGATCAGATCCTTGTCGGTGATGGCCACCGCGTCCGGGATCGCGTCCGGCAGGTCGTCCTCCAGGTAGCGGACCGGCCGGTACCGCCAGGCCGCCAGGCCGATCAGCACGGTCACCGCGCCCGCCACGATCGTGAGCAGGCCGATGCCCCGGCCCCGGGCGGCCCCGGCGATCGGGTCGAAGACGTGCTCGACCAGCGGCCCGGCCAGCAGGAAGCCGATCGGGACCATGGCCCAGCTGAGCATCAGGTTGGTCGCGATGACCCGGCCCTGCAGGTCGAGGCCGACCTTCTGCTGCACGATCGAGAACCAGTGCGCGTTCAGCAGCGCGGTCAGCAGGCCGACGAGGAACAGGCCGGTCGCGGGCAGCGCCGGGTGGGGCGCCAGGCCGATGACCGCGAAGGCGACGCCCAGGGCGACGAAGCAGCCCAGGATGCCGTTCGTGCGGCGGGTCAGGCCGCCGGTCACCGTCATGATCACGCTGCCGATCACCAGGCCCACGCCGGTCATCGACAGCGCGATGCCGAGCCCGCGGGTGTCGGTGAGGCTGAGCAGCAGCGGCGTGGACAACACCTCGACCATCGCGAACGGGAAGTTCAGGAACGAGGTGAACAGGATGATCGCCAGCAGGCCGTGCCTGCGGGTGATGTAGCGCCAGCCGCCCGTCACCTCCCGCCAGAACGGCTCCTCCTGCTTCTTGAACAGCGCGTTCGGGAAGCGGACGGCCAGCGTCACGGTGACCGCGAAGAGGAAGGAGGACAGGTCGATCACGATGACGCCGCGCAGCCCGACGGCCGCCATGAGCGCCCCGCCCAGCAGCGGCGCCAGGACGGTCCCGGCCGCCTGCCCGAGCTGGGCCATGCCGTTGGCCCTGCCGTAATACCGTTTGGGCACGAGCTGGGCCACCGCCGCCATGTACGCCGGTTGGTGGAAGGCCGTGGAGATCGACCCGACCGCGACGATGACGTAGACGTGCCACAGGTGCAGCCCGCCCGTCCAGAGCAGCGCGGCCAGCGAGGCCGAGGCCAAGCCGGCCGCCGAGTCGGCGGTGATCATGACGGTCCGGCGGTTCCAGCGGTCGGCGACCGTGCCGGCGATCGGCGCCAGCACCACGGCGGGCAGCAGCGCCATGACCGAGACGATGGCGAACATCGAGATCGACCGCGTCTGCTGGTAGACCCACAGGCCGAGGCCGAACGTGGTCAGCCCGGTGCCGATCAGCGACACGAGCTGGCCGAAGGCCACCAGGAAGAACGTCTTCAGGCTGGCCTGCTGGAAGCGCGGCGGCAGCGGCGCGGGCGGCCGTTCGCCGCCGCCGAGGATCTCGGCCAGCTCGGGCGCCTGGTGCTTGGCGAAGTAGTGCCCGGCCTTCGGGATGACCTCCAGCGACACCGAGTCGGAGAACGCCTCCCACTCGCGGAAGCGCTCCTCGTACAGCTCGGTGGCGCGGTCGTTCTCGCCGACCACGCACACCAGCGGCGCGGACAGCTTCCTGATCGGCTCCTGGTACAGCCGGGTGTAGTAGTCCTCGCCCTCCTGGGTGTCGCGCAGGAAGACGCCCATGATGAAGTCGCGCTCGCGCGGGTCCAGGTCCTCGGTGAAGAAGCCCATGGCCCGCAGGAACTCCAGCGCCTGCCGCTTGGACGTCCACCGCTCCATCGGGAAGACCCGGCGGAACCAGGCGAACGCCCTGCCGGGCAGGCGCGGCGCCGGGAAGTGGCCGCCGACGACCACCTTCACCAGGTCGACGCCCTCCTCCTCCAGCCGGCGCGCCAGCTCGACGGTGAGCGCGCCGCCCATGCAGTGCCCGTACAGCAGCACCGGCCCGCGCACCCGTTCCTTGATCTCCTTCACGCAGCCCTCGACCAGCTCGGTGAAGGGCAGCGCGGGCTCGCCGGGATTGCCGGTGTCGTGGCCCGGCGGCTCCAGCGCGAGCATCGTGATGTGCTCGGGTACCGCCGCCGCCAGCGGCTGGTACGTGATCGCCCCGGCCCCCGCGAACGGCAGGCAGACCAGCGTCACCGTGGCCGCGGGACGCGGCGGCGTCAGCTCGTGCAGCAGCCCGGCGGGCTGGGCCGACCCGTCGAGCGTGGCGAACGCGCGGATCGTCGGGTTCTTGAACAGGTCCAGCACGGTCGCCGGGATCCCGGAGTCGCGCACGGCGCGCACGGCCTTGAAGGAGTCGCCGCCGAGCGCGAAGAAGTCGTCGTCGATGCCGACTCCGCTCACGCCCAGGATCTTCGACCACAGCTCGGCCAGCCGCACCTCGGCCGGGGTGCGCGGCGCCGTCCCCTCGGACCGCGTCGGACCCACCGGCTCGGGCAGGGCCTTGCGGTCCACCTTGCCGTTGGGGGTCAGCGGCAGCGCGTCCAGCAGGGTGAACGACGACGGGATCATGTAGTCGGGCAGCTTGCGCCGCAGGTGCTCGCGCCAGTCGTGCTCGCCGTCGGCGACCAGGTAGGCGGCGATGCTCTTGTCCTCCTCCGCGCCGCGCACCACCACCGCCGCCGAGCCGACCGCCGGATGCGCCAGCAGGAGCGTCTCGATCTCGCCCAGCTCGATCCGGTAGCCGCGCACCTTCACCTGGCCGTCGGCCCGGCCGAGGAACTCGATCGTCCCGTCGCCGCGGCGGCGGGCCAGGTCGCCGGTCCGGTAGAGCCGGCTGCCGTCCTGCCAGGTGACGAACCGCTCGGCCGTCAGGTCCGGCCGGCCGAGGTAGTCGCGGGCCAGGCCCGCGCCGCCGATGTACAGCTCGCCGATCACGCCGGTCGGCACCAGCTCCAGCGCGGCGTCGAGCAGCAGGATCCGGGTGTTGGCGATCGGATGGCCGATCGTGATCGGCCCGTCGCCGACCCTGGTGATCGTGGACCAGATCGTGGTCTCGGTCGGCCCGTACATGTTCCACAGCTCGGCCACCCGGCCGCGCAGGTCGGCGGCCAGGTCGGCGGGGAGCGCCTCGCCGCCGCACAGCGCCTTCAGACCGGCCCTGCCGGCCCAGCCCGCCGACAGCAGCAGCCGCCAGGTCGCCGGGGTGGCCTGCATGACGGTGGCCTCCTCCAGCAGGGCGGCCAGCCGCAGCGGGTCGTAGGCGGCCTCGCGGCTCGCGATCACCACCCTGGCCCCGACGGTGAGCGGCAGGAACAGCTCCAGCACGGAGATGTCGAAGGCGAACGTCGTGACGGCCACCAGCGTGTCCCGCCCGGTCAGGCCGGGCTCGCGGCTCATCGAGTCGAGGAAGTTGACCACCGAGGAGTGCTGGACGCGCACGCCCTTCGGCTGCCCGGTCGAGCCGGAGGTGTACAGGACGTAGCAGGGGTTCCCGGCCGTGGCCAGGGCGGGCGGCCGGGCCGCGCTCTCGCCGGGGAAGCCGTCGTCGGCCAGGAGCAGCTGCCCCTGGAAGGCGGTGTAGCGCCCGGCCAGCTCGCGCTCGGTGACCAGCACGCCGATGCCGGAGTGGCCGAGGATGTAGTCCTGGCGGTCCTGGGGGTACATCGGGTCGAGCGGCACGTACGCGCCGCCCGCCTTGAGCACGCCGAGCAGCGTGACCAGCATCGTGGCCGACCGTTCCATGGCCACGCCGACCAGCGTCTCGGGGCCGACGCCGGCCGACCGCAGCCGGTGGGCGGTCCGGTTGGCCCGCTCGTCCAGCTCCCGGTACGTCAGCGACTCGCCCTCGAAGGCGACGGCCACCGCGTCGGGCGTCCGGTCGGCCTGGGCCTCGACCAGCTCGTGCACGCAGCCGCCGGGCGCCTGGCCGTCCTGGCCGCCGAGCTGTTCTGCCAGCTCCTCGCCGGTGAGGAAGGTCAGAGCGGACAGCCGGGTCGCGGGCGCCTCGACGATCGCGCCGAGCAGCAGCTCGTAGTGGCGCAGCAGCCGCCGGGCGGTGCCCTCGTCGTACAGCGCGGTGTTGTACTCCAGCCGGCACAGCAGCTCGTCGTCCTGCTCGTAGACCTGGAGAGCCAGGTCCACCTGGGCGGTGCGGGTCTCCACGGGCCGGTCGGTCACGGTCAGCCCGGTCATGCCCAGGTCGCTCTGGGGCAGGTTGAGCAGGTTGAACAGCACCTGGAAGAGCGGGTTGCGGGACAGGTCCCTGGGCGGGTTCAGCTCCTCCACCAGCCGCTCGAACGGCACGCCCTGGTGGGCGTAGGCGCCGAGCGCGTACTCGCGCACCTGCGCCAGCAGCTCGGTGTACGGCAGGTCGCCGTCGAGCCGGGCGCGCATGACCAGCGTGTTGATGAAGCAGCCGGCCACGCTCTCGAACTCCGGACGGGTGCGCCCCGCCACCGGCGAGCCGACGCAGACGTCCTCTTGGCCGCTGTAGCGGTACAGCAGCGTGTGCAGCGCGGCCAGCAGCGTCATGTAGAGCGTCGCGCCGCGTTCCTGGCTCAGCCCGCGCAGCCTCTTGGCCAGCTCCGCGGGCAGCGTGTGCGTGGCGACCGCGCCCTCGAACGTCTGCATCGGCGGGCGCGGCCGGTCGGTGGGCAGGTCCAGGCTGTGCGGGGCGCCGCGCAGCCGTTCGGTCCAGAAGCCCAGGTCGGTGGCCTGCTCCTGCTGCCAGCGGGCGTAGTCGCGGTAGCCGTACCCGGGCTCGGGCAGCTTGTCGCCGTTGTAGAGCGCGGCCAGCTCGCCCTCCAGCATCGTGATCGTCCAGCCGTCCACGATGATGTGGTGGAAGGCCAGCGACAGCACGTGGTGGTCGGCGGCCGTGCGCAGCAGCCGGGCCCGGAACAGCGGGCCGTGCTCCAGGTCGAAGGGCTCGGCCGCGTCCCTGCTCAGGGCGCCTTCGACGTCGTCGCAGTCCTCGACCGGCAGCGGCGTCTCCCCGGGAGGCAGCACGACCTGCACCGGCTCGCCGTCCGGGGCGTGGAAGACGGTCCGCAGGGCCTCGTGCCGCCGGACCAGCTCGCGCAGCGCGTCGTGCAGGAGCCGTACGTCCAGGTCGCCGCGCAGGTCGAGCGCGGTGGCCACGGCGTAGGCGGCCGAGCCGTGCACCTGGTCGATGAACCACATGCGCCGCTGGATGAACGAGACCGGCGCCGGACCCGGCTCCGCGACGGCCCGGATCACCTCGGGTTCGGCCGCGGAGGCGACCAGCGCCCGCTGCCCGTCCAGCGTCGGGTGCTCGAAGACCGCCTCGATGGGCAGGCCCAGCCGGGAGGCGAGCTGGGTGGCCACCAGCGAGTCGCCGCCCAGCTCGAAGAAGTCGTCCGAGGGGCCGGCGGGCGTGATGCCGAGCACGTCCCGCCAGGCGGCGGCCACCGGGTCGAGCCCCTCTGCCGCCACCGCCGCCGGGACGGCGGCCAGTTCGTGGCGGCGGGCCCGCGGCCCGATCCAGTAGCTGCGCCGCTCGAACGGGTACGTCGGCAGCGACGCCCGCCGCCCGGGAGGCGCGAACGCCGCCCAGTCGACGTCCGCGCCGGCCACCCAGAGCCGTCCGACGCCTTCGAGCAGGGCGGCCGGGCCGCCCTCGGGCTCGGTGAGCAGGGCGACCGACCGGCCGCCCTGCCGGCGCACCAGCGTGCTCAGCGTGCGGCCGGGGCCGACCTCCGCCACCGTCGCCCCGGCCGTCACCAGAGCCTGCGCGCAGTCGGCGAAGCGCACCGCCTCGCGCAGGTGGCGCACCCAGTAGCCGGGGTCGGCGGCCTCGGCGTCGCTCACCCAGCCGCCGGTGACGTTCGACAGGTACGGCACCTCGGGCGCGCGCAGCCGTACCGAGGCGACCTCGGCGGCGAACGCGTCGAGCACCGGGTCGAGCATCGAGGAGTGGAAGGCGTGCGAGGTGCGCAGCGCCCGGCAGGTGACGCCCCGCCCGGCCAGCCGCTGTTCCAGGGCGGCGACGGCGTCCCCCGGACCGGCCACGACGCACGACCCGGGGGCGTTGACCGCGGCCAGCGACAGCTCCTCGCCGAGCAGGCCGCGCACCTCGTCCTCGGGCAGCGGCACGGCCAGCATCGAGCCGGGCGGCAGGCCCTGGACCAGGCGGCCGCGGGCGGCGACCAGGCGCAGGGCGTCCTCCAGGGTGAGGACCCCGGACAGGCAGGCGGCCACGTACTCGCCGATGCTGTGCCCGGCCATCATCGACGGGCGCACGCCGCGTTCGATGAGGGTGCGGGCGAGCGCGTACTCGGTGACGAACAGCGCGGGCTGGGTGAGCCAGGTCTGGTCGAGGTCGCCGGCCTCGCCGTACAGGGCCTCGCGCAGGTCGAGGCCGAGAAACGGCTCCAGGATCGCGGCGGCGGAGTCCACGACGGCGCGGAAGACGCCGCCGGACCGGTACAGGCCCGCGCCCATGCCACGGCGCTGCGCGCCCTGGCCGGGGAAGACGAAGGCCAGCTCACCCGGACGCGCCTCGCCGGTGACCAGCTCGGCCGTGAGCGCCGCCGGGGTGTCCTCGGCGACCAGCGCGCCGCGATGCCGCAGCGCGCGTCGGCCGTGCCGCAGCGTGCGGGCGACGTCGCCCAGGTCCAGCTCGGGACGGGTGCGCAGGTGGTCACGGAGCCGTTCGGCCGACTCGGCCAGCGCCGGTTCGGTGGCGGCGGACAGGACGAGCAGGTGCGGTCCTGGCGTCGCCGCCTGCCCGGCGGCCGGTTCGGGCGCCTCCTCCAGCACGACGTGGGCGTTCGTGCCGCCCATGCCGAACGCGCTGACGCCCGCCCGCCGCGGCCCCTCGCCCTGTGGCCACTCGGCGCTGGCGGTCGGCACGTAGAACGGACTGAAGTCGATGCGCGGGTTGGGCGTGCCGAAGTTGACCGTGGGCGGCAGCGTGCGGTGCTTGAGCGCCATCACGGTCTTGATCAGCCCGGCCATGCCGGCGGCCGCGTCGGCGTGCCCGATGTTGGACTTGACCGACCCCAGCGCGATCGGCCGGTCGCCGGTGAAGACCTGCGACAGCGCCGCGACCTCGATCGGGTCGCCGAGCGCGGTGCCCGTGCCGTGCGCCTCGACGTAGCCGATCGTGTCCGGCTCGACGCCGGCCGCCGCGAGGGCCGCGGTGACGACCTCGGCCTGCCCGTCGACGGCGGGGGCGGTGTAGCCGACCTTCCTGGTGCCGTCGTTGTTGACCGCCGAGCCGCGGACGACGGCGTGGATCGTGTCGCCCGCCGCGATCGCGTCCTCCAGCCGCTTGAGCACGACGATGCCCACGCCGCTGGCCCCGATCGTGCCCTGGGCGCCGGCGTCGAAGGGGCGGCAGTGGCCGTCCGGCGAGCCGATGCCGCCGCTCTGGAACACGTAGCCGCGCCGGGTCCAGGCGTTGACCCGGACGCCGCCGGCCAGCGCCATGTCGCAGTCGCCCGCCAGCAGGCTCTGCCGGGCCAGGTGCAGCGCGACCAGCGAGGTGGAGCAGGCGCTGTTGACGCTGACGCTCGGCCCGCGCAGGTCCAGCTTGTACGACGTCCGCGTGGGCAGCGAGTCCTTGTCGTTGGCCAGCATGACCTGGTACTCGCCCACCGCCTTGAGCACGTCGGGCGCGGCGAGCAGGTTCTCGATGAAGTAGCTGCTCATCGCCGAGCCGGCGAAGACGCCGATGTGGCCCGGGTGGCGGGCCGGATCGCAGCCCGCGTCCTCCAGAGCCTCCCAGGCGGTCTCCAGGAACAGGCGTTGCTGCGGGTCGAGGATCTCGGCCTCGCGCGGGGTGAACTCGAACAGCGTGGCGTCGAACAGGTCGATGCCGTCCAGCACCGTGCCCGACCTGACGTAGGCCGGGTCGGCCAGGCGCTCGGGGTCCTCGCCGTCGGCGAGCAGCTCCTCGTCGGTGAAGTCCTGGACGGCCTCGACGCCGTCGCGGATCGCCGTCCAGAACTCGCCGGGGCCGTTCGCGCCGGGGAAGCGGCAGGCCATGCCGACGATGGCCAGGGCGCCGCCCGCGGTCGCCGTGGCGGTGGGGGCCGTCTCCGGGGTGGTGGGGGCGCCGGGGCTCAGGTAGGCCGCCAGCGTGGAGATCGTCGGATACCTGAACAGGTCGGTGACCGTCAGGGCGAAGCGTTTGCGCAGCCGCTCGTGCACCTGGAGGGCCAGCATCGAGTGGCCGCCGACCTCGAAGAAGTTGTCGTCGAGCCCGAAGTCGCCGGTGCCCAGCGTCTCCCGCCAGGCCCGGGTGACGAGCTGGACGACCTGGTGGCGCGGCATGTGCCCGGCCGCCTCGTCGCCGCGCATCGCCGTGGCCAGCACCTGCCGCAGGTCGGCCACGAGGGCGCGGACCGTTCCCGGCCGGTACAGGTCGGTGTTGTACTCGACGAGTCCGTCCAGGGTCTCGCGGACGCCCACGGTGAGGTCGAACTTGGCGGTGCGCTCGGGGATCTCCACCGGCGTGACCGTCAGCCCGGCCAGCTCCAGCTCCGAGGCGGCCTCGGGCAGCATGTTGAACATCGTCTGGAACACCGGGCTGCGGTCCAGGCGGCGCTCGGGGTTGAGCTCCTCCACCAGCCGCTCGAACGGCATCGCCTGGTGGTCGTGGGCGTCGAGCACCGCCTCCTTGACCCGCTCGACGACCTCGGCGAACGACGGCCCGCCCGACAGGTCGGCGCGGACGGCCAGGGTGTTGGTGAAGAACCCGATCAGGCCCTCGTACTCGACCTGGTCGCGGTTGGCGATGGGCGTGCCCACGACCAGGTCGTCCTGGCCGGAACGGCGGGCCAGCACCACCAGGTAGGCCGCGAACAGCACCATGTACGGCGTGGCCCCGAGGCCGCGGCAGTAGGCCGCGAACTCCTCGCGCGGCAGGTCCAGCGAGAACGGCAGCTCGGCCCCCGCGTACGTCTGGACCTCCGGACGCGGCAGGTCCGGGGGCAGCTCGGTGACCGCCGGCGCGCCCGTCAGCGCGCCGAGCCAGTGGGCCAGGTCCTCGCTGTGATCGCGGTCGCGCTGCTCGATCGCGTAGTCCGGGTACTGCCGGGGGAGCGGTGGCAGCTCGCGGCCCTCGTACAGGGCGCTCAGCTCGCGGCGCAGCACGTCGAGGGACCAGGCGTCGGCCACGATGTGGTGCAGGGTCAGACGCAGCACGTGCCGCTCGTCGTCCTCGCGCTCCAGGCAGGCGCGGACGAGCGGGCCGGCGGTCAGGTCCATCGGCGCGTCGTCGGGCGCGTCGGCCAGGGGGATCGTCAGCGTGTCCGCCACGACCTGGTACGGCCCGTCCTCGTCCATGGCGAACGTGGTGCGCAGGCTCTCGTGCCGGGCCACCAGGGCGTTGAGAGCCCGGTGCAGCGCCTCGCGGTCGAGCGGGCCCTCGATGCGGAAGGCCAGCGGGATCAGGTAGTGGGCGGCCCCGGGCGCGGTCCGGTCGAGGTACCAGGCGCGGAGCTGGGTGAAGGACATCGGCAGCCGCTCGGGCCTGGGCCGCCCGGCCGCCTGCTGCTGCTTCTTCTTGCGTAACGCGTCGAGGAGCTGCCGCTGCTGTGCTGACAGGCTCATTGGTCACCTTCCATGGAACGCAGCAGGGCCTCGGCCTCTTCGTCGGAGTACGCGGCCACCATCAGATAGAGCTCGGCGGCCGTCTCCACCTCGGGGGAGGCCAGCTCGGCGGCCAGCTCGGCGACGGTCGGGCGGGCGAAGAGCGTGCGCAGCGGCACCCGGACGTCCAGCGCGTCGCGCAGCCGGGAGGCGATCCGGGTGGCGTTGAGCGAGTTGCCGCCCAGCTCGAACAGGTTGTCCTCCCGTCCGACCTGCCCGCCCAGCACCTCCTGCCAGACGGCGGCGACGGCCTGCTCCAGCGGCGTGGCCGGGGCCGCCGTGACGGCCCGCGCGGCCGGGCCGGGCTCGGGCAGGGCCTGCCGGTCCACCTTGCCCGACGGGTTCACCGGCAGCGCCGCCAGCGGCACGTACGTGCTCGGCACCATGTACTCCGGCAGCCGCTCGGCCAGGTACGGCCGCAGCTCGGGCGTGCCGTCGGCGACCACGTACGCCACCAGGGCGCCGTCCCTGACCATGACGAACGCCTCGCGCACGGCCGGGTGCCCGGCGAGCACGGCGGCGATCTCGCCCGGCTCGACCCGGTAGCCGCGGATCTTGACCTGGTCGTCGGCGCGGCCCAGGAACTCGATGTCCCCGGCGGCGTCGCGGCGGGCCAGGTCGCCGGTCCGGTAGAGCCGGCGGCCGTCCCGCCAGGTGATGAACCGTTCCCGCGTCAGGTCGGGCCGGCCGTGGTAGCCCCTGGCCAGGCAGGCGCCGCCGAGGTGCAGCTCGCCCGGCACGCCGTCGGGCACCTCGTGGCCCAGCCGGTTCAGGATCGGGGTCTGGACGCCCGGGACGGGCCGGCCGATCGGCGGCAGCCGGGGCCAGTCCTGCGGCGGGCCGGTGAGCGTGTGGGCGATGTCGATGATCGCGCCCTCGGTCGGACCGTACTGGTTGTGCAGCCGCATCCACGGCTTGACGAACCGTTCGAGCTGCGGGGTGACCTGGAGCTGCTCGCCCGCGGTGATCACTTCGCGCAGCGTCTCGGGCGGCTCGATCCCGGCTCCGGCCAGCGACTGCAACGCCACGAACGGCAGGAAGATGCGTTCCACCCGGTTCGTGGCGATGTGGTCGAGCAGGGCGGCCGGGTCGCGCCGCAGCTCGTCGCTGACCATGACCAGCGTCCCGCCGTACGCCCAGGTGCTGAAGATCTCCTGCACCGAGACGTCGAAGCCGAGCGCGGTGAACTGCAGGCTCCGGTACGCGCCGCCGTGCCAGGCCATCAGGTTGGCGACCGGGCGGTGGGTCATCTCGACGCCCTTGGGCTGTCCGGTCGAGCCCGAGGTGAACAGGATGTAGGCCAGGTCGTCCGGGGTGACGCCGCTGTCCGGGCGGTGGCCGGGGCGGCCGTCGAGCTCGGTGTCGACGTACACCGGACGCTCGTGCGGCAGGCTGCCGGCCAGCGCCCGGTGGGTCACCAGGACCGGCGTCTCGACCCGCTCCAGCACCTGGGTGAGCCGGCCCTCGGGGTAGGACGGGTCGAGCGGCACGTACGCGCCGCCCGACTTCAGGATGCCGAGCAGGGCCACGGGCAGGTCGAGCGAGCGACGTACGTGCAGGGCGACCGGCACCTCCGGGCCCACGCCCAGCTCGCGCAGCAGGTGGGCGAGCTGGTTGGCCCGGCGGTCGAGCTCGGCGTAGGTGAGCCGGTCGCCCTCGAACTCGACGGCGACCGCGTCGGGCGTGCGGTCCGCCTGCTGCTCGAACAGCCCGTGCAGGCACTGGTCGGGGCCGCGGCCCGGCGGCTCGTGCCCGCGGGCGAGCAGCGCGGAGACCGGCGCGGCCGGGTCGGCCGCCACCTGTTCGAGCACGCGCACGTAGTGGCCCAGCAGCCGCTCGGCGCTCGCGCGCTGGAACAGGTCGGTGGCGAACTCCAGGCTCATCTCCCGGCCCTCGGCGTAGAGCACCAGGTCGGCCTTGGCGCCGCCGTTCTCCACCTCCTCCAGCACGCGGAAGGTGACCCCGCCGCCGCGCCGGGCGCCCGGCGGGTCCTGCATCGCGAACATCACGTCGAACGGCGGCCGGCCGCCGGGGCACAGCTCCCTGACGATCTCCTCCAGCGGCACGTCCACGGGGGTGGCCAGGACCGTCGCCCGCACCTGCGCCAGCAGGCCCTCGAACGTCGGATCGCCCGCCAGTCCGGTCCTGATCGGCAGCGTCTCGACGAAGAAGCCGATCAGGGCGTCGGCGCCGGGCGCCTCCCGGCCGGCGAACGGCACGCCGGTCACCAGGTCGTCCTGGCCGGTGTAGCGGTGCAGCAGCGCCTGGAAGGCCGCGAACAGCACCATGAACGGGCTCGCCTGGGAGCGTCTGGCCAGCGACTCCAGCTCGGTGAGCAGCCCGTCCGGCAGCGTCGCCCGCACCCGGGCGCCGCGCCGCAGCGGCTCGGCCGATCCCGGGCCGTCGCCGGGCAGCGCCAGCCGCTCCGGCGGCGACTCCAGGACCTTCCGCCAGTACGGCAGCCCGTCGCCCCCCGCTCCGCGCCGGTACGGCCGGGCCGGCTCGGGCAGGCTCTCGCCCGCGTAGAGCCGCGCCAGCTCGTCCAGGAGGACGCCCGCCGACCAGCCGTCGAAGGCGATGTGGTGCACGGTCACCAGCAGCCGGTGCCGGTCGTCGGCCAGCCGCAGCAGCAGCGCCCGCAGCATGGGACCGTTCCGGAGGTCGAACGGGTCGCGGGCGGCGTGCTTGGCCAGCGCGTCCGCGCCGCGCGGGGTGGCGTCCACGACCTTGAGGGGGATCGTCGCGGCCGGCTCGACCACGGCGACGGGCTCGCCGTCGTGCTCCTCGTAGCGGGTGCGCAGCGGCGGGTGGCGGCGCACGATCTCGTTGATCGCCCGTTCCAGCCGTGCGGTGTCGAGGGGGCCGTCCAGGGCGATCAGGATCGGCACGTTGTACTGCGAGCCGCCGGGCGCGACCTGGTCGATGAACCACAGGCGGCGCTGCGCCGGGGTGACGCCCTCGGCGGGGGCGAGGGCGGCGGACGCGGGCGGCAGGCCGTCGATCGCGCGGGCGAGGGCGGCGACCGTGGGGTGCTCGAAGAGCATCCGGGGCTCGACCGGCCTGCCGAACAGCTCGCAGGCGCGGGCGGCGATGCGCATGGCCAGCAGCGACTGGCCGCCGAGGGCCAGGAAGTCGTCGTCGGCGCCGATCGGCCCGGCGTCGAGGAGGTCCTGCCAGATCCCGGCGAGCGCGGCCTCGGTGGGCGTGCCGGGCGGCGTGACCGCGCGGGCGCTCCGGACCGGGTCGGGCAGGGCGGCACGGTCCACCTTGCCGTTGACGGTCAGCGGCAGCTCGTCCAGGAAGACCCAGGCGGTGGGGATCATGTAGTCCGGCAGGAACCTGCGCAGGTGGGCGCGGGCCTCCTGCTCGCCGGCCGGGCCCACGACGTAGGCGACCAGGTCGCCGCCGCGCACGGCCGTGGTCGCCGCCCGCACCCGTGGGTGGCGGCCGAGCACGGTCTCGATCTCGCCCAGCTCCACGCGGTTGCCGCGGATCTTGACCTGGTCGTCCAGCCGTCCCAGGAACTCGTACTCGCCCGAGGCGTCGCGGCGGGCCAGGTCGCCGGTCCGGTAGAGCAGGCGCCCCTCGCCGTCGCGGACGAAGCGTTCGGCCGTCAGCTCCGGCAGGTCGAGGTAGCCCAGGCCGACGCACACGCCGCCGAGGTGGATCTCGCCCTCCTCGACCGGCCGCAGCTCCTCGTCCAGCAGGTGGACGGTGACGCCGGGCAGCGGCCTGCCGAGCGCGGGCGGGCGGGTGCGGCCGTCGTGCGGGGGCACCTCGCCGGCGATCGCGTTGACCGCGCACTCGGCCGGGCCGTACAGGTTGAACAGCCGGAACGGCAGGTCGGGGCGCGGGTGGACGGTCAGCCGGTCGCCGCCGGTGCTCAGCGTGGCGAGGCTGGTCCCGTCCGGCCAGGACAGGCCGAGCAGGCCCTCGGCGATGGGGGTGGGCGCGTAGCAGGTGGTCAGCTCCTGCTCCACGATCCAGTCACGCAGCGCGGGCAGCGAGAGCCTGGTGCGCTCGTCGGGGATGACCATCGTGGTCCCCCCGGTCAGGTACATCCAGATCTCCCAGACCGACGGGTCGAAGTTCGGGCTGGTGAGCAGCGGGGCCCGGCCGTCCAGCCCGAAGGTCTCGTGCGACCAGGCGATCAGGTTGGACAGCGCGCGGTGGGGGACCAGCACGCCCTTGGGGGTGCCGGTCGAGCCGGACGTGTGGATGACGTACGCCAGGTCGTCCGGGCCGGGCATGGGCACGGGCACCGGCTCGGACGGCTCGTCGGCGGGGACGAGCGTGTCGATCACGGGGACGCCGTCGGGCGCCAGCGAGGCCCATTCCGGCTCGGTCACCACGGCGGCGGCTCCCGCCAGCATGGCGCGGATCCGTTCGGCAGGCGTGGCCGGGTCGATCGGGGCGAAGGCGAGCCCCGCCTTCATGACGCCGAGCTGGCCCGCGACCTGCCGGATCGACCGGCCCGCGAGCACGGCCACCCAGGGCCGTCCGCCGGGTCGTCCGCCGGGCCGTCCGTTCAGGGCGGACTCGCGCAGCCGAGCGGCCACGCCGTTCGCCAGGCGGTCGAGCTCGCCGTACGTGAGGTGTTCTCGACCGGCCGAAACGGCGACCCTGTCCGGGGTCGCGCGCAGCCGGTCCTGGTAACGGTGCAGAACAGATGCTGAGGGTGCTGCATCTGACGTCATTGTCACGCCTGCCGATTGTTGAGTTTTTGGGACTTTTTGGGCACGCCGCGGAACAGAATGACCCTCTTGCCAGAGGGGTGTCAACCCTGGAGTGAATCGCTTGACAGCGCCGCGTCCTGGGCGCTTGTCCTCTGCCGGCCGGGCACCCCCCGGGCCCCGCGATCGCCTGTGCCGCCGGACGACCGGATCTGCCGGACGTCCGGCCGTCGCGCCCCTTCCCCCGCCCGGCGTCCCCCCGCCGGGAGACCGTTCCGGCGAGCCGGCCGCCATTCTTCGAGCCCCCGCATTACCGACGCTGACAGCCGGACTATCTACAGGTCAGCGATGCTCTGACCAGAAAGGCGAAGTGCACGGGCGGGCCATTCTCAGGCGCTTCCCGTGCACGTGCTCGCGTTCTTTGAGCGCGGTTCACCACCCGCCGCCACGAAGGGCGGACGCCTCAGGAACGCTCCGGCTCGTAGTGCAGGCCCACCACGCCGCAGTCGAACGGGCGCGCGGCGACCAGGCGCAGCCTCTGGTAGCCCTCGCCCGCCGGGAACAACGGCAGCCCCGCCCCGATCGCGACCGGGTTGACGAACAGATGCAGCTCGTCGATCAGCCCCAGGGAGATCAGCTGCCGGCCGATCGAGGCGCCGCCGGCCACCATCACGTCGCCGCCGGGCTTCGCCTTCAGCTCGCCGACGGTCTCGGCCAGGTCGCCGCCCGCCACGACGGCGTTCCTCCAGGGCGACTCGGTGAGGCTGCGGGAGATGACGACCTTCGGAGTGTTGATCATCTTGTCGATGCCCTCCTCGGTCTCGCCCGCCGGCCGCGACTCCCAGGCCGGGATGAAGCCCTCGGCCAGCCTGCGGCCCAGCACGATGGTGTCGACCGGCTCCCACACCGCCGCGACGTGGGCGTTGATGTCGTCGGTCCAGGGGAACCGGAGCCAGTCCATCTCGCCGCCGGGGCCGCCCACGAAGCCGTCCGTGGTGATCTGGAGCTGGAGCTTGACCTTGCGCATCGGTGTTTCCCTTCCGGTTCCGCTCTGTGTGGTCTCCACGATGCCGGAGCTTACTTACGGTCTTCTTCCGCCGGGCTTAAGGCCGCCGGGGGGCGGAATCGGAAGGGAAAAGGCCTGCGAATGGCGCGGGATTCGCGTCAGGCGCCGCCCGCCCGGAATGCCGGCGGAAATCCCGGCGAAAGCCGGTCAGGCCCGGCGCCGGCCCGACAACCAGGACGCCCCCCACAGGATCGCGCCGACCACCAGCAGGATGCCGGCGATCTCGTACTGGCCCGCCGGGCGCCCGGAGGACCACGGCAGCACCAGGTAGAGGCAGGTGATCGTGCCCACCACGGGGAGCACGCGGCCCGCGTTGAAGTGCTCGGTGCCGGTCACGTCCCGGCGCAGGACGAGCACGGCGACGTTGACCGCGGCGAAGACGGCGAGCAGCAGCAGCGAGGTCGTGCCGCCCAGCAGCGCCACGACCGGGCTGTCGGGGACCAGCGAGACGAACGTGATGAGACCGATCGCGATCACCGTGGTGAACAGGATCGCGGCGTGCGGCGTGCGCCGGGTGGCGTGGACCGCCGACAGGAACGGCGGCAGCACGCCCTGCTTGCTCATCCCGTACAGCAGCCGGCTGGCCATCAGCATGTTGATCAGCGCCGAGTTGGCGACCGCGAACATCGAGATGAACGGCAGCAGCGAGGCGATCGGCACGCCGGGAGCCGCCGTCTGCACCACCGTCACCAGCGGCGTCTCGCTGGCGGCGAGCTGCCCGACCGGCACGACGGCGACCGCGCAGACGGAGACGAGCACGTAGATCACCCCGGTGATGCCGATGCCGGCGAACATCATGCGCGGGAAGATCCGGGTCGGGTCCTTGGTCTCCTCGGCCATGTTGACCGAGTCCTCGAAGCCGACCATGGCGAAGAAGGCCAGCGACGTCGCGGCGCTGACGGCCAGGAACACGCCCTTGTCGGCGGGCGTCTCGAAGGCGACGACCCGGGAGAAGTCGGCGTGGCCGCCGGAGATGAAGTACAGGCTGAGCACGATGACCAGCAGCAGCCCCGACAGCTCGACCGCGGTGAGCACGACGTTGAGCTTGACGCTCTCGCCGACGCCGCGCAGGTTGACGGCCAGGATCAGCAGCATGAAACCCACGGCGATGAGCAGGATGACGCCGTTGCCCGCGTCGAGGCCGAACCCGGTGGACAGGTTGGCGGCGAAGGCCCGCGACGCCGCCGACGCCGACGTGATGCCCGAGCACATCACCGCGAAGCACACCAGGAACGTCAGCGCCTGCTTGCCGAACGCCTTGTGCACGTAGAGGGCGGCGCCCGCGGCCTCCGGGTACTTCGTGACCAGCTCCAGGTAGGAGCAGGCGGTGATCAGCGCGACGACGAAGGCGATCGTGAAGGGCAGCCAGGCCGCGCCGCCCACCTCGCCGGCGACCTGGCCGGTCAGGGCGTAGATGCCGGTGCCGAGGATGTCGCCGACGATGAACAGCAGCAACAGGCCGGGGCCCATCACCCGCTTGAGACTGGGCTGGCCGCTACCGGCCTCCGGCGGGCTGGGGGGACTGATCTGAGCCATGGGGGTGGTCCTTCTCGTCCGTGCGGATGGCGGGCTACGTGCCTTGCGCGGGCGACGGCGAACCCCGGCCGGTCGGCGCGCGCCGCCGGGACCACGTGATCTCGACCGTCATCCTGACACTGTACGATCCCCGCTTGTCATCCGTGAACAGGTCGTCACGCTGAGCTTCCGTCCCGGCATGCGAAAGGCGCGGCGGCCGGACAGCCGCCGCGCCGTGAGGGGTGCGGGGGCCGGCCCGCGGCGCGGGAGCCGTCGCCGCGGGCCGGGGAGGTCAGTGGAGGCCGAGGAGGGGGAGGCGGGATCGGGCGGCCTGGGCCGAGGTGGCGTACCAGACGCCGATCAGGCCGACCAGGCTGGAGGGGTCGGCGACCTCGCAGGTCACGCTCGTCTCGTCCACCCGGTACGCCCCCGGCACGCCCGCCGCCAGCTCGGCCGCCGCCGCCGTCTGGAAGCCGCCGGTCAGCACCAGCCGCTCCGGGATCGGCACCGGACGCAGGGTGGAGGCGTTCCGCACGGCCTCGGCCGCGGCCGCGGCGACCAGTGCCCGGGCCCGCCGCGGATGCAGGCTGTCGGCCGCCGTCACGCCCTCGGCCCGCTTGACCGTCACCGTCAGCGCCCCGGGCAGCCGCCGTCCGGCCAGCTCGCAGATCTGGTCGTCGCCGGTCACCAGGCCCACGGGCACGCCGTGCTCGGCCGCGAGCAGCGCGTTGACCTCGGCCTCGGAGACGTACTCGCCGTTGAGCTTGAGCCAGGCGAACAGCGACGAGAAGCTGTGCGCGAGCACCCCCGGGCAGCCGCCGGGCGCGTGGTAGCCGACGAACAGCGCGACCCCGTGCCGCTCGCCGATCCCGTGCGCCATGCACTGCGCCTTCGGGCTGCCGGTGATCAGCCGGGCCCGCTCGTCGAGGGCGTCCTGAAGGAAGTTGTCCATCGTGCCGTGGCTGTCGTTGACCGTGACGCTGTCCGCGCCGGCCTCGAACGCCCCGGCGATCGCGGCGTTCGCCTCGGCGGTCATCAGCTCCTGGGCGCGCGGATATCCGTGTCCGCCACGCGAGACCTGGTCGATCGTCGCAATGCCGGAGATGCCTTCCATGTCCACGGATATGTAGACGTCCATTGGATTCCTCTCACACGGGGGGTTGGCCAGCTTCCCCCAGAAGCGTCGCTGTGTCTTCGGACCACCGCACAACGCGGCGGCCCGCGTTTTCGTGTGCGCGCACGATGCTGCACCTGCGGCTGATCCCGCCCGGGGGCGTGCCGGAAGGGCTGCAAGCCGGGAGCAATCACCGCGCAAGGGGCGGATCCTAGCGTCGGAGCGTGTCCAGACGACTGCTTCTCGGCGGCGCCGCCCTCGCGACGACCGCCACGCTGACGCTCGGCCTTCCCGCCGTCGCCCCGGCTCTCGCCGCCACCCCGGCCTCCTCCGCCGCCGCCCCCGCGCCCGGCAAGGTGGCGGGCAAGCTGTTCCGCGCCTGGCTGGCCCGCGACCGCGCCGCCGCGGCCGCGGTCGCCACCCCCGCCGCGGTGAGCACGATCTTCACCTACGCCTACCGCGCCCCCGACCGCTTCGACGGCTGCTCGAACGGCGTGTGCCGGTACGTGCACACCAGCGTGCGCGTGCCCGGCGGCCTGAACGGCATCGCGATGGCCGTGACCGGCTCCAAGGTCACCAAGGTCTACCTGTCACGGCACGTCGAGCGGCCGTCCGCCGCGGCCGGGCACCTGTTCGCCGCCTGGAAGCGCGGCGACAGGTACGCGGCCCTGGAGGTCGGTGCCGAGGGCGCGGTGCGGACGCTGTTCCGGGTCAGGTACGACCCGCGCGGCGTCGTCCACCAGTTCCAGGGGTGCACCAAGGAGCCGAAGGGCTACGCGTGCGCCTGGTCCTACGAGGGCGGCGCGATGTTCATGCACGTGCGCGGTTCAAGGACGACCGGCTACGACGTGCGCTCGATCAGCTACACGGCCGACTGACGGTCAGCCGCCGGCCAGGTCGTTCGCGGCCACGTAGCCGAAGGTCATGGCCGGTCCGATGGTCGAGCCCGAGCCCGCGTAGCTGTGGCCCATGACGGCGCCGCTGGCGTTCCCGGCGGCGTACAGGCCGGGGACGACCGAGCCGTCGGCGCGCAGCACGCGGGCGCGGGCGTCGGTGCGCAGGCCGCCCTTCGTGCCCAGGTCACCGGGGACGATCTTGAAGGCGTAGAACGGCGGCAGCCAGAGCGGCGCCAGACACGGGTTGGGCCGGACGTACGGGTCGGCGTAGTAGTGGTCGTAGGCGCTGTCGCCGCGGTGGAAGTCGGCGTCCCGCCCGGCCAGGGCGAACCCGTTGAACCGGGTGACCGTGGCCCGCAGGGCGGCCTCCGGCACCCCGATCTTCCGGGCGAGCTGCTCGATCGTCGGGGCTCTGAACACGGCGCCGCTGTCGTACCAGGAGTCGGGGAAGGGCAGCAGCGGGGCGATGTCCTTGAACAGGTACTTGTCGCGGTACTGCTGGTCGATGATCAGCCAGGCGGGGATGTGCGGGTCGGACGGGGTGTTGCGGTCGTACATGACGTGCACGACGTCGCTGTAGGGCGCGGCCTCGTTGACGAAACGCCGGCCTGCGCCGTTGACGATGACGCAGCCCGGCAGGGTCCGCTCGGCCAGGCAGAAGTACGGCTCGCCGGGCAGCGGGATCACCGGCCCCCACCAGGCGTCGTCCATCAGGTCCAGCGCGGCGCCGGCCCGCTCGCCGGCCTCGATGCCGTCGCCGGTGTTCTCCTTGGCGCCGACGGTCCAGCTCGTCCCGATGGGCTGGCGCTGGAACTCGGCCCGCATCGCCGCGCTGTGCTCGAACCCGCCCGACCCGACGATCACTCCGCGCCTGGCCCTGACCACCCCGGCCGGGGTGACCACGCCCGCGACCCGGCCGTCCTCGACGTGCAGGCCGAGCAGCGGCGTGTTCAGCCACACCGGCACCCCGGCGGCCAGCAGCCCGGCGCGCAGCCCCGCGGCCAGCGCCTGCCCCATCGTCAGCGGCTTCTCGCCGCGCAGCGCGGCCTCGGTGCCCCGCAGCAGGCACGCCGCCGACACCGCCGCCCCCTTCGGGTTGACCAGGGCGAGCGTCAACCACTTGTAGTCGGCGCTGAAGACCACCATGCCCGCCGGGGTCGCCATGTACGGCGGGTTCAGCCGGGCCAGCTCCGGGCCGAGGAGGTTGCCGTCGAACTGGTCCGGCTCGATGGAGCGCCCGCCCGGCATCCCGCCGGGGAACTCCGGGTAGTAGTCGGAGTACCCCTCCATGAACCGGAAGCGCAGCGGGCTGTTGCGCGTCACGAACGAGATCATCTGCGGCCCCGCGTTCAGGAACGCCTGCTGCCGCGCGGCCGGGACGGTGTCGCCCACCACGCGGGCCAGGTACGCGGCGGCCTTGGCGGGCGTGTCCGGCACCCCGGCGGCCAGGATCACCTCGTTGCACGGGATCCAGATGCCCGCCCCCGACCGCGCGGCGGACCCGCCGAACGTCGGCGCCTTCTCCAGCACGACGGTGCTCAGGCCGCGCTTGGCGGCGGTGAGGGCGGCGGTCATCCCGGCGGCCCCGGAGCCGACCACCACCACGTCGTAGTCGGCCTCGGCGTAGGCCGGGTCCTGGCCGAGCGCCGCGCCGGTGACCAGGATCCCGCCCGCGATGAGCAGGGAACGGCGGCTGCGCCCCTGGGGGGTGAGGTCGTCGGAGGCCGCTGAGGCAGGTCGCATCGGTGATCCCTTCGACAGGGGAGAGCCGGTCGGCCCCCTCGCCGAAACGAGCATGCGCTTGGTTGGTTACCCTGTCAACGGCCCCGCCGGACGCCCAGATCCTTGACGTGGCCCGCCGTGCCGGTCGCCGTCAGGGCGGTGGCGAACAGGATGAGCTGGTTGAGCACCTTCAGGAACAGCAGCATGCCCGCCGCGCCCGCGACGACCCGGTAGGCGGGGTTGGCCGCGGTGAGGTTGACGTAGACCTGGCCGATCGTCTTGAGGATCTCCAGCCCGGCGGTGATGACCAGCGCCGGGCCCATCACGCGGCGCAGCGGCACCCGCAACCGGGGCGGCGCGGTCAGCAGCGCCATGGCCAGCAGCGTGTTCACGCCGAGGCCGAGCACGATCCCGGCCGCGGTGAGCACCCACTGCGCCGGCAGGGCCTCCACGCCCACGGTGAGCACCGCCAGCCAGGTCAGCAGCCGCTCGGCGGCGAAGGCGACGGCGAGGCACAGGGCGAGCAGCAGCCCGAGCCCGGCCATCACGCCCAGGTCGATGAGCTGGCGCAGGAGGAAGCGCCCCGGGTACTCGTCGAGCTGCCAGATCGCCCGGGTGGCCGAGCGCAGGGTGTCCATCCAGAACAGCCCGGTCACCGGCAGCGCGACGAAGGCCACCGCGCCGGCCGTGCCCCCGGCCTCCCGGATCGCCTGGACGTCGAGGCGCGGGAAGTTCTCGCTCAGGTAGTGCTGGACCGTGGCGAGGACCGTCGGGTCGTCCATGACGTGGCCGAGGATGCCGAAGGCCAGCAGGGCCAGGGCGAAGGTGGCGAAGAAGGAGTAGTAGGTGAGGGCCGCCGACAGCCGGCCGGCGTCGGCCTTGTCGTAGCGCACCACGGCGCGGGACAGGTGGTCGAGCCAGCCGTGCCGGTCGCGGGCCCGCTGCCAGGCCGCCGCCAGGCGCTTGTGCGGTCCGGTGGCGTTCATGGCGCGGGGTCCCCTTCGCTCGCGTCCCGGTGGCCGTACGCCGCCGGGTGCTCACCGTACCGCCATGAGCCGATCAGCAGGGGAACGGGCGGGGTACCGTCGGGCCCGCCCGGCGGGGTGACCGCGGCCACTGGGCGTGCGGGCCGGCCCGGTGCGGCCCGGTGGGTGACCGCGGTCGCCGGGTGGGCGGCCGCGGTCGTTGCGGTCAGCGGAGGTCGAAGGCGCGGAGGGTGGTCTGCCTGACGCGGTTGCCCGCCGCGTCCCACGCCTCCACCTTCAGGCTCACCGCGCCCTTGGTGGCGCGATGGGCCGGGTACTTCGCGCCGGCGGTGTAGACGCCGTCCCGGCCCTTCTTGAGGTCGGCGGGCTGCCAGGTGGCGCCGTCGTCGGTGCTGGTCCACAGCCGCACGCCGGTGATCGCCGGCATCTTCGCCGCCGACGGCCCGTGGTAGGCCTCCAGCTCGAACGTGTGCCTGCGCCCGGCCGCGACCGTGTTCCCGGCGGACAGGCTGTCACCGAGGTCGTAGCTGACGTAGACCGCCGGCGTGGTGCGGCACTGCTCGACCAGCCCGTCCAGGAACCAGGCGTAGCAGTTGACGCCCGGCCTGAGCTGCTCCTTGGCCGGCGGCGCGGTGAACGTCCACTCGATGTCCTGCTGGGCGTTCTTGGCCGTCAGCCGGTAGACGCCCGGCTCCTTGGGCAGCGGGTAGCGCGGCAGCGTGTCGAACCCCGGCACGGGGGCGTTCGGCAGCTCCTTGCCGTCGCGGTACAGGTGCAGCTCGTACCGCGGCGCGAGGTCGCCGAACGAGCTGCCGTCGTCGCGCCGTTCCCCGACCCCGTTGACCAGGGACGGCGTCACCCACAGGTTGCCGTCGTGCACGCAGATCGCGCACGGCACGCCGATGACGTTCTGCTTGAGCGGGGGCGCGTCCGGGTCGCCGCCGAGCGCGTACAGCTTGTCGGAGGCCGTCGAGGCGCCCGGCGTGCTCGGGGTGGCGAACCACTTCTGGACGGTGGTGCCCGGCCGGTCGAACACCTCGTCCCGGTAGCGGGTCTCCTGGATCTCCGCACCCGGCTCGGACCCGACGAGCGCCGACAGGCCCGCCTCGCTCACGGTTCTGGCATCGAGCGGCCAGATGTACTGCGACCTGCGCTCGGGCATCGGCATCGACCAGTGCATGAGGTCGGTGTTGGTCGTCGTGTAGGAGATGTCGTCGGTCCGCCAGGACGCGCGCCAGCTCATGTACTTCGTGTACGGCGCGCCGTGCACGTCGAGGTCGACCTGGTGCAGCCGGCGCTCGCTCACCTCGTACCGCATCGAGTCCGGGACGCGCCCGTCGGCGGACGGCCTGAACACGTACGAGTACGGCGTGACCGGCGTGCCCTCGACCCGGACGGTCACCTTGCCCCGCCCGGCCTCCTCGCGGATCTTCACGCCCTCGGCGTTGGAGACGTAGGCGACGGGGATGTCGACCGGCTTGAACGGCCCGCTGAACGGCTTCTGCGAGATGGGCAGCGGAATCGGGCAGGAGGCGGCCTGCTCGTTGAAGGCCAGGACACCGGCGGCGCCCGCGTCCCTGATCGGCCCCACGCGCTCGATCTGCAGGCCGCACACCGGTCCGAGGACGCCCTCGGTGGGCTCGGCGTCGACCAGCACGAGCGCGCCGCGCAGGTCCTTGCCCGCCAGCTCCTCGGGACGGCCCTTGCCCGCGTCGACCACCCGCAGGTCCTTGCTTCCCGCGAACGGGACGTACCCGGGATGGATCTCACCCGAGTCGATCACGTGGACGCGGGTGACCGGGTGCAGGGTCGTGCGCTTGGAGGCGCGCATGGTCATGGTGACCTCGGGCACGCCCAGCTCCCACTGGCCGGTGAAGCGGAAGCCGCCCTTGGTGACCTTCCTGGTCGGCAGCGCCCACGTCTTCTCCCACGCGCCGACCGGACGGCTCGCCAGCAGCGTGCCGCCGTAGACCTTGCCGTTGGGCAGGGTGCGCTGGAAGAAGACGTCGTGGGCGTTGTTCAGCGGCTGCGCGGTCTTCGGGGCGCTGAAGCTGATCTCGGTGGCCTTGCGGGCGTCGAGGGTGACCTCGGTGTCGCCCGTGATGGTCAGCTCGGGCTCGAACAGCCAGGCGCGGTTGGCGCGGTCGTCGCCGTCCACCCAGTCGAGCACCTGGAGCAGGCTGACGGTGCCCGCCGGGACGCGGGTCACGACCAGGCCCGTGTCGTCGATGCGGTGGGGGCCGAGCACGCCCTTGTTGCCGTCGACGTCCAGGACGCTCATGGCCGACGGGGTGCGCGGCTTGCCGTCCCGGTCGAGGGTGCGGATGGTCAGGTCGTACTTGGGGACGTCGCGGACCGCGCCGAGCGGCGTGGTGAGCCGGACGCCGTCGGCCTCGGCCGTCACGGCCCCGCTGTAGGTGCCGACGGCCAGCTCGGCCGGGTCGAGGGTGACGGTGGTGGCGGCCGTGCCGCCGGCGGGGACGGTCAGCGTCGCGTCGGCGAGCACCGGCTTCGCGGCGCCCATCGCCGCCTTCAGCGTGAGCGTGACGGGCCGGTCGCCCAGGTTGCGGTAGGAGACCTCGCCGGTCTTCGCCGCGCTGCCGGCCTCCAGCAGGCCGAAGTCCACGCCGCCGCCGGCGAACACCTGCTGGCTGGTCGCGCGGTCCAGGTCCACCCGGCCGGCGCCCTGCTCATAGACGGTGAAGCCGTCGTCCTTGGAGGTGGACATCAGGGCCGTCTTGAGCTGCTGGCCCGTCCAGTCGGGGTGCTGCTGCGCCAGGATCGCCACGGCGCCGGCCACGTGCGGCGTGGCCATGGAGGTGCCGGAGGCGCCGGTGTAGCTCGCGTCCACCGGGGAGCCCATGGCGGTGCCGGCCGCCCGCGCGGCCACGATGTCCACGCCGGGCGCGGCGATGTCGGGCTTGAGCCCGCCGCCGGGGCGCGGCCCGCGGCTGGAGAACGCGGCGAGCTGGTCCTTCTTGTCCACCGCGGCCACGGTCAGCGCGGCGTCGGCGGCGCCGGGCATGCTGATCGTCTCGGCCTCGTACAGGTTGCCCGCGGCGACCACGAACAGGGTGCCGGTCTCGGCGGTCAGGTCGTTCACGGCCTGGCTGAGCGGGTCGGTGCCGTCGCTGGGCGGGCCGCCGAGGCTCATGCTGACGGCCTTGGCGCCGCTGCGCGCGGCCCACTCCATGCCCTCGATGATCCACGACTCCTGGCCGGAGCCGGTGTTGTCGAGCACCTTGCCCACGACGAGCTGGGCGCCGGGGGCGACGCCCTTGTACTTGCCGCCCGAGGCCGCGCCGGTGCCGGCGATGGTGGAGGCGACGTGGGTGCCGTGCCCGTGCCCGTCCTTGACGGGCTCCTCCGGGACGAACGACTTGCTGTCGGCGATCTTCCCGGCCAGGTCGGGGTGGCCGGTGTCGGCGCCGGTGTCCAGGACGGCGATCTTCACGCCGGTCCCGTCCTGGCCGCGTTCCCATGCCTGGTGTGCGCCGATCATGGGGACGCTCACGTCCAGGTCGGCCTTGACCTTGGCGTCCAGCCACAGCTTGGCGATGCCGCCGTTCAGCTTGCCGGGCGCCTTGGCCAGGCCCTCCCCGGCGCTCTGCCCGCCGCGTACGGCCTGCCAGAACGCGCCCGCCTCGGCCTTGGTGACGTCGAGGGCGGAGGCGTGGATGCTCTCCAGCGTCCGGGTGGGGTCGCTGGCGGGGACGGCGGCGGCCGACCGCTTGACCGCGGCCTCGGGCTGGTCGCCCGGGTACTGCACGATGACCGGCAGCCGCTTGGCCACGTCGTCGGCGTAGCCGTTCTCGGCCAGGTACTTGACGTCGAACAGCCGCCGGTCCACCAGCCCCGCCTGGACGGCGGCGATCGCGTCGTCCGGCAGCACGAAGACGCCGTCCGGGGTGAACTGGGTGAACAGGTTGATCCGGCGGCCGTCCTGGCGGGTGCCGGGGGCCGGCTCGACGTGGTACCGGCCGGCGGCCGACCGGGTGAGCTGCACCTTGTCGCCCGTGATCAGCGTGACGGTGACCTTCTGGGCGCGCACCCCGGACAGGGCGACGTCCTTGGCGGCCTGCGCGGGGACAGCGGGGACGGCGGGGGAGGCGGGGGAGGCGGGGGAGGCGGGGGAGGCGGGGGCGGGGGTGTCCGGCGTCGCGGCGGTCGCCGGACCGGCGGTCAGCACGCCGGCGAGCGCGGTGACCGCGGTCAGCAGGACGCCTGTCCGGCGCGCCAGCGGGGGGCGGGGCAGTGCCATGGTGGCCTTTCTGGCGGGGGGAGGGGGTCAGACGGGCTCGAAGCCGTCCGGGGGGCGAGGAGGTTCCGGGGTCTCCTCGTGGAGGGAGGAGGCGTCGGGGACGGGGTCGTCCGGGTCCGGCCGGCCGGGGTCGTGGGTGCTTTCGGACATGCCGAAAGTGTCGCGGCAGCCGTATGGGGTGGGGTATGGGGTGCCCTATGGGGAAAAATCCCCAACTTGCCGATTCAGTCGCCGGGGAGGAGGTGGCGGGCCAGCTCCGTCCGCGACCGCGCCCCCACCTTCCGCATGGCCGCGCTCACGTGTTTGTCCACCGTCTTCGGCGACAGGAACAGCTCCCTGGCGATCTCCTGGTTGGTCAGCCCCTCGGCCGCCAGCCGGGCCACCTGCTCCTGCCGGGCCGACAGCGCGTGGTCGTTCCCCGCCTGCGCGGGAGCGCTCTGCGCGGCCGGGCGCACGCCCCATCTGCGGCCCAGCCCGGTCGCGCGGTCGAGGTCCCAGCGTGCCCCGAGGTCGGCGTACACGGCGACGGCCCGGCCCAGCCGGACGGCGGCCTCGGGGGCGTCGAGGGCGAACAGGCACGCGGCGGCCTGCTCGCTCGCCTGCGCGGCCTCGTACCGGGCCGGGACCGTCTCGAAGGCGTCGGCGGCGGCGGCGAACTCGGCCGCGGCCCGCGCCCACCGCCCTTCGGCGGCGGCCAGCAGGCCGCGGGACTGCGCGAGCGCGGGCGCGGCCAGCGGCGCGTCGAGCCCGTCCACCCGGGCGGCGTGCCGCGCCACGACCTCGGCGGCCTCCTCCGGACGGCCCGCCGCCAGCAGCGCCTCGGTCAACCCCGGCAGCGCGCGGACCGCCACCGGCCACAGCTCGCTCGCCTCCCAGTGGCGGCCCGCCTCGACGGCCGCCTCGATCGCCGCCTCCGGCTCGCCCCGCGCGGCGGTCAGCCTGAGCAGCATCGCCAGCGGCAGCACGAGGTCGTCGTACTGCCCCCGGGTACGCGCCTCGGCGGCGGCGTCGAGCAGCGGCGGCAGCGCGGCCTCCTGGCGGCCCTGCACCGCGGCCAGGCAGGCGGTCACGATGTCGACGAGGATGCGCTCGTGCGGCTCGTCGCCGAACTGGTCGCGCAGCTCCTGGAGCCTGGCCGGCAGCCCGTGCCAGGAGCCCTCGAAGTAGTCGGCCGCGGCCAGGTTCACCAGGCAGCGCAGTTCGAGCCGTTCGCGCAGGTCCGGCTCGGCGCCCTCCTCGACCGCCGCGGTCAGCAGGCGGCGGCCCCGGCGGTGGTGCCCGCTGAACAGGGCCGCGCCCCCGATCGAGCGGTAGGCGTTGACCTCGCGGCGCAGCAGCCGCCGCCCGCCGGTCTCCCGCAGCAGGTCGTCGGCGAGCACGGCCCAGCGCGGGTCGCCCATCACCACGAAGATCATCGCGATCTTGCCGAGCACCAGCATGCGCATGGCCGGGTCGGCGACGGCGGGCAGCGTCGCCAGCGCCCGTTCCAGCCACGACATGGTCTCCTCCGGCGGCAGGCCGCTGGGCGGGCGGCCGACGCCGGCCATGGCCCACGCGGCCAGCCCCGGTTCGCCGGCCAGGTCGTCGGCGGCCCGCGCGAACGCCTCGCCGATGCGGGCGCCGTCGATGCGGGTGCGTTCCAGATGCAGCGCCAGCAGCAGCCGCAGGTGGCCGTGGAACGGGGGCGGCACGTCCTGCTCCAGCGCGCCGGTGACCAGGTCGGCGACCGGCGGCGGGCGCAGCAGCTCCAGGGCGGCCCAGCCCAGCTTCACCGTCAGCTCGGCGCGCCGGGCGGCGGGCAGCTCGGCGCCGCGCAGGACGTCCTCCAGCAGGCGCGCGGCCTCGGCGTCGTCACCCAGCCTCGACGCCTGCTCGGCCGCCTCGATCGCGGCCTCCACCCACTGATCGGCCCGGCCGGCCTGGCGCAGGTGGTGGGCCAGGCGGCCCAGCGGGACCGGGCGCAGCTCGCGTACGGTGTCGGCGGCGGCCGCGTGCAGGGCCTGCCGGCGGCCCAGCGGGATCGCCTCGTAGACCGCCTGCGCCGCCAGCACGTGCCGGAACCCGACCAGCCCGCCGGTGTCGGCGAACAGCCCGGAGCCGAGCACCTCGTCGATCGCGCCGACGTCCGGCCCTGACAGCAGGGCGACCGGCACCGGCAGTTGCAGCACGGCGGCCCGTTCCGCCACCTCCTTGGCGCCGGGGGAGAGCCGGGCCACCCGTTCCCGTACCGAGGCGCGCACGCCGCTCGGCACGTCCAGCTCCTCCAGGGCCCGCCGCGCCCAGCCGCCCTCCCACCGGATCAGCGTGCCGCGGTCGCGCAGCAGCGCCAGCAGCTCCTGGACGGCGAGCGGCAGCCCGGAGGCCCGCCCGCACAGGTGCTCGGCGAACTCCGCCGTCACCTCCTCGGCCCCGAGGATCACCGAGGCCATCACCCGCGTCTGGGCGGCGTCGAGCGGCGGCAGCACCAGATGCTCGGCCGCGATCGTGTGGGGGGCGCGCGCGGTGATCGCGCGTACCGCCCCGGACGCCTCCTCGCTCCGGTACGTCAGCACCACCCGTAACGTGCCGGGCAGCACCGACATCAGGTACGTCAGGAACTCGACCGTCTGCCCGTCGGCCCAGTGGAGGTCCTCCACCGCCAGGACGGCGGGGCCCAGCGCGGTCAGCACCTCGGCGAGCCCCCGGAAGACCCGGTGCCGCTCGGCCGCCCGGTCGTCGAGCGGCGGCGGCGTCTCCGGCAGCACGCCGGCCAGCTCCGGCAGCAGCTCGCGCAGCGCCCCGGCGACCGGCGACAGCGCCGCCCCGTCCAGCTCGGACGCGCGCCCGCGCAGCGCCTCGACGACGGGCCCCAGCGGGAACGGCTCCCTGATCTGGACGCAGGCCCCGCTCAGCACCCGCAGGCCCGCCACCGCGGGATCGCCGAGCAGCTCGGCCGTCAGCCTGGACTTGCCGATGCCGGCCTCGCCCTCGACGACGGCCACGGCGGGCGCCCCGGCGACCAGCGCGACGAGCCGGGCGAGCTCGCTCTCCCGACCCACCAGAACCGGGGAGACCACCCGCCCAGCACGCACCCGCTCATTCAACTGCACACGAACCCATAGATCAACGTCAGGGCACTCCGCCGCGTCAGGCGGGGGCGATGCCGTCGTAGTCGATCAGCAGGTGGCGCGGGCCGCGCAGCACCGCGCTGGGCCGGTACGGCGGCGGGTCGGCGACCAGCCGCGGATTGCGCACCCTGCGCACCAGCTCGCCCAGCACGACCTGCGCCTCCAGCCGGGCCAGCGGCGCGCCGAAGCAGTAGTGGACGCCGCCGCCGAACCCCAGGTGCTCGTTGGGCCTGCGGCACGGGTCGAACCGGTCGGGCTCGCGCACGTGGGCCGGGTCGCGGCTGCCCGCCGCCAGCGCGAGCACGACGGGCGAGCCCGCCGGGATCGTCACGCCGCCGACGACCACGTCGTCCAGGGTGACCCGCGAGGAGACGAGCTGCACGGGCGGCTCGAAGCGCAGCAGCTCCTCGACCGCGGTGATGACGAGGTCGGGGTCGGCGCGCACGCGTTCCAGCAAAATCGGGTCGCGCAGCAGGGTGAGCATGCCGTTGGCGATGAGGTTGATCGTGGTCTCGTGCCCGGCGATGAGCAGCAGCAGGGAGGTGGCGACGACCTCCTCCGGCGTCATGCGGCCGTCGGGCCCCTCGTAGGTGACGAACCCGGACAACATGTCGTCGCCCGGCTCCCGCCGCCGCTCCTCGGCCAGCCCGGCGAGGTAACGTTCCAGGTTCTCCGACACCGCCTGACGCTCCCGCGCCCGCTCGGCGCGGTCCTCCTCGCCCGGCCCGAGCGTCTCGACGATCTGGTCCGCCCAGGCGTGGAACTGCTGCTCGTCCTCCGCCGGGACGCCGAGCAGCCGGCAGATCACCGCGATCGGCAGCGGGTAGGCGACCTCGTCGACGACGTCGGCCCGGTTCTTGCCCGCCAGCGCGTCGATCAGCTCGGTGGTGGTGGCCAGCATCATCGGGCGCAGGCCGTCCACGACGCCCGGCGAGTGCGGCGGGCCGAAGTGGCGCATGGTCAGGCGGCGCAGCCGGTCGTGCTCCGGCGGGTCGAGCCGGATGAAGGCGGGCGCGTGCTCCGGCGTCTCCGGCGCGTCGGCCAGGTTGCGCCGGTCGGAGCTCACCCGCGGGTCGTGCAGCAGCTCGACGATCTCCCGGTACGTGCTGACCACGTACGAGCCGTCCTTCAGCCGGGTCACCGGGTTCCTGCGCAGCTCCCCGAGGGACGGATAGGGGTCGGCGCGGCCGGCCGGGTCGAGGATGCGCTGGAAGGCGGCGTCCGAGGTCATGTCCTGCACTCCTGTCTGGGTTCCTGCCGGGTCAGCTCTGCGGCGCGTGCAGCAGCGAGGCGCGCCGCTCGGCCGGGTCGTGGCCGGTCACCACGACCGTCGCCCCCTCCGCCGCGATCAGCCGCTCGGGCACCCGGGCCGGTACGGGCCGCGCCTCCCCCCGCTGGTCGACGTGCCGGAAGGCGGGCGGGAAGGGCGTGGCCCGCTCGATCAGCCGCTGGTAGAACTCCAGCCACATGCCCTGGTCGAAGGTGACCGCGGCGGTGACCCGGCCCTTGTAGCCGTAGACGGCGACGAAGCGGCGCTCGTCCGTCGAGCCCTGGGTGACGACCAGCTCGTCGGCGAAGGTCGGCACGCCCACCGACTTGATGTTGACCCCGAACTGGCTGGACCAGAACACCGGCACCGATAGATGCGGCCAGCGGTGCGTCTGGTCGCTGACCATGTTGTGGGCCGCGATCTCGGCCTGCGTGACCGCGTTCCCCCAGTGCTCCAGCGTCATGAACTGGTACTGGTACAGCGGGTGCGGGAAACGGGCGATGTCGCCGGCGACGAACACGTCGTCGGTCACCAGGCCGTTGGTGTCCACGGCCCGGCAGCCGGCGTCGCAGGCCACCCCCCACACGCCCGCGGCCAGCCCCGAGTCGCGCAGCCACTCGACGTTGCGCACCGAGCCGAGCGCGACCACGGCGACCTCGGCCTCGACCGTGCTGCCGTCCGACAGGCGGGCGCCGCGCAGCCGCCCGTGCCCGTCGCCCTCCAGCGAGGTGACCGTGGTGCCGCACCGCAGGTCCACGCCGTGCTCGCGGTGGAGCTGGGCGGCCACGTCGCCGATCACGCCGCCGAGTGCGTTGACCAGCGGGGCCTGGCCGCGTTCGACGACCGTCACGGGCAGGTCCAGCTCGCGGCAGACCGAGGCGATCTCGCTGCCGGTGAACCCGGCGCCCAGGATGAGCACCCGGTTGGGACGGGCGGCCAGCGCCTCCCGCAGCCCGGCGGCGTCCCGCATCGAGCGCAGCGTGTGCACGCCCTCCAGCCGGGCCTCCTCCTCGTTCGGCCAGGGCCGGGCGCGGGTGCCGGTGGCCAGCAGAACCCGGTCGAAGCCGACCTCGCGGCCGTCGTCCAGCAGGACGCGCTTGCCGGCCACGTCCAGGCCGGACGCCCGGGTGCCCCACATCCAGTCGGCCTCGACCTCCCGCAGGCGGGGCAGCATGACGTGGTCGGGCGGCACCTGTCCCATGAGGACCTGCTTGGACAGCGGCGGCCGGTCGTACGGTTCGGAGGACTCGTCCCCGATCACCGTCAGCGACCCGGTGAAGCCCTCCCGCCTGAGCACACCGGCGGCCCGCGCCCCGGCCAGGGACGCGCCGACGATGACGATGCGCCCGTCGGTCATCCCGCGCGCCGGCGGGCTGGGCGGCTCGGACGTGAGCCGGGTCGCCGTCCAGTCGAGGTGGATGGCCTGGACGGGGCAGGCCGCCGCCGCGCGCAGCACGTGCTCGCGCCGCTCGTCGCCGGGGTCCAGGTCGTACAGGAGGGACTCCTCGCGCATGGTGAAGACGTCGGGCGCGAGGAAGGCACACTGCCCGTACCCCTGGCAACGCGTCAGATCGACGACGACTTTCACCGGCCATCCCCCCGTCGAGCGAGCCGCGCGCCCGTTCCCCGGTCGGCGCGCCCGGCCCGGAATGGCCTACCCCCGCCGCCCGCGCCCGTAGCCCGCGCGCGGCGATCCTGCCCTGGTCTTTAGGCGCCGGGGAGGGAAAACACGCCGTTCCCTCCCCGGCGGGACCCGGTGCCGTAACCGGGCCTTTGAGCAGCCGGTAGGCATTTGTCAGTGATCGCCGATAACGTTCCGCGCAACGTGGCGGCGGGAGATCCGCGCCTCGACACATTCCCATGGCTTCACGACGAGAGGCGGCGGCAATTGGGCTGGCTGGCGGCGGGCGACGCGTACGAGATCGCCCTGATAGATGGCCGGGTCACGGCCAGGGCCACGTCCGGCCGCTCGGCCGGGCGGCAGCTGAAGACGCTGCCGAAGGCGGTGCGCGAGCACCCCGAGGCGGACCGGCTGCGCCGCTTCGCCGAATGGCTCGACCGGCACGCCGCGTCCTGCGTGGCGCACGTGGACGCCTGGATGGTGTCCTCGCTGCCCGTGCCGACCGAGCTGATCGCCCGGGTCTGGCCCGACGAGGCGTGGCAGGCGGCGCTGCGTGACGTGGCGGTCGTCGGCGACGACCCCGACGAGGTGGGCTTCCTGCGGGACGCGACCCCCTCCGGCGAGCTGCGCGCCGTCAACCTCGACGGCGAGACCGTCCGGCTCTCCGCGCGCACGGTGACGCTGCCGCACCCGGTGCTCCTGCCCGACCTCGACGACCTGCGCGAGTTCGCCGCGGAGCTGGGCATCACGCAGAAGGTCGAGCAGATCCACCGGGCCATCTGGCGCAAGCCCGCCGAACAGGGCGAAGGGGTGCGCCAGGTGAAGGAGTTCGCGGGCGGCACGTACGCCTCCAGGTTCGGCGTGGCGGCCCGCGCCACCCAGCTCGGCTACCGCGTCTCCGGCGGCTTCGCCACCTGCCAGGTGCGCGACGGCGGCCGGCTCACCGAGGCCGCCGTCTGGATCGGCGAGCCCTACTGGGACAGCGAGACGTCCACGGGCGATCTCACCTGGCGCGACCAGGACGGCAAGACGCTCACGCTGCGCGAGGTCGGCCCGGTCGCCTGGTCCGAAGGCATGCGAATGGCCGCCGCGCTGTACGCCGGGCGGCAGGTAGAAGAGGGGAAGAACGCATGACCGGCAACACGTCCGACAGGACCGTCTCCGAGGCGGGCGAGCTGCTCGACGCCGGCGCGGTGCTGCCGCCCGGCACCGAGGGGGCGGGGGAGCGGGCCGTGCCGCTGGTCGCCCGCGCCTACCGGCACCCCGGGCTGGACGACCGGGTGATCGTCCGCCTGGTCACCGAGGAGCTGAGCACCGCCGAGGACGCGGTGGGCGGCTTCCTCGGCCTGGTGCCCGAAGGCGAGCCCGCGGTGGTCGGCCTGGGCCTGCGCCGCTCGCTCGGCTTCCCCGAATGGGTGCTGGTCCACCACCCGCAGGACGGGCACCACGCCCTGGCCGTCGTGCCGGAGCTGGAGCGCGTCGCCCGGCAGACCAGGACCAAGCCCAAGATGGCGCTCGACGCCTACCAGAAGCTGGCCGGGCAGCTCGCCGCGTCCGTCCCGCACTTCCTGCCGACCTTCTACGAGCAGGCCGCCCGCGTGTTCGCCGCGGCCGACAACACCCAGTACGCCGGGCAGCTCTTCTCCGCCGCCCGCCGGGCCGAGGCCCAGCACGGCCTCGCCGTGGACGACGACCGGCTCGACGCGGTGTTCCTGGAGTTCGCGCTGGCCGGTGCGCTGCCGGTCAAGGTGCTGTCCGGGTACGCCAAGGAGCTGACCGCCCGCCTGCCCGCCGCGGAGGCGCTGAGCAGGTTCGCGCGGTTGTGCGTCCGCAGGACCGCGGGCGGCCTGGCCCCCTCGGCGCAGATGGCCGCCGACATCCGCAGGCTCGCCAGGGCCGCCGGCGTGGACGCCGAGGCGGCCGAGCAGGACTACCTGGCCGAGGTGCTGACGCTGCCGGCCGTCATGCAGGCCCCGACCGGCTGGTGGAAGTCCCACGCCCCGGCCGTCGCGGCGCTGGCCCGGCAGCGGCCCGAGCTGAGGGGCACGCTGCTGAACGTCATCCCCGAGGGCCGCGACCGGGAGCTGCCGGGCATCTGGCTCGACATCCTGGAGAGCGCGGACGCGACCGCCGGCCTGCACACCGACGTGCCGGAGGAGGAGCGCTCGGCCGACGGCGCCGCCGGCTGGCTGCGCAGGTTCCTGGCCGCCCGGCAACGGACCTGGGGCGTCCCGCCGCACCTGCCCGCGCTGCACGCCCTGATCGAGCGCATGGCCGACCGGCTGCGCGACGAGCTGACCGCGACCGGCGGCACGATCGCGGTCGACGACGACGCCGACCTGATCGACCTGTTGCTTTCCCGCGGCGTGCCCGTGGCCGACCCCGGCGAAGGCGCCCGGCTGCGCCTGGACGTCTGGGCCGGGCACGAGGACCGGCGCGACCTGCTCGCCCTGGCCGCCGACGGCCGCTTCCACGTCGCCTTCCGGCGCGGCGCCGACCACCTGGACGCCGACGACGAGGGCAGGGCCGCCGTCCGGGCCCTGGCCGGCTCCCTGGGCGGAGGGCCGATGCTGGCCGAATGGGTACGCCTGGTCGCCCGCCGCTCGGCCGCCGCCGGCCTGCCCACCCTGCCCGACGCCCTGCGCCGCCTGTCCTGGCTGCCCGGCGAGGCCCTGGCCCTGGCCGAGGACGAGGTGCGCCAGGCGGCGACCGACGCCGACGTGGCCGGGGTGCTGGCCCGCGCCCTGCGGTCCGGGATCATCGACGAGCTGGGCTGGCCCGCCTTCGAGGAGGCCGCCGCCCAGCTCGTGCCGGAGAAGGACGTCGACGACCTCGTCGTCTGCGACGCCTGGCCCCACCTGGTCGTCGCGGGCACCGCGCAGGCCCGGGTGCTCTCGGCCGACGGCGTCGTGCTCAGCCACGACCTGCGCGTCCCCAGGGACGACACCTGGAGCGATCCCGGCTTCCACTACGTGGACGGCGACCTGCTCGTCTACTGGGACTCCCGCGACCGGACCAACGGGCTGCGCGGCTACTGGCACACCTCCGCCGACCGCGTCCGCGACCTGGACGGGACGGACCGGAGCCGGGGCACCCGCCTGGACTACTACCTGGGCGAGGACCCGGTCAGCCTCGCCGTGCCCGGCGGCGGCCGTACCACCGGGTACGGCACGCTGCACGCCGGCGACACGGCCGTCCCCGACGAGCGGCACCTCATCACCGACGGCACGTCCTTCTGGACGTGGGTCCGGGCGGAACGTGACAGCGGCTGGTACGAGTTCGACCCCGCCGGCGGCGGCATCGGCAGGAGGTCGCTGCCCGCCTTCCTCACTGGCACGTCGGACGACAAGCCCGGCGAGGGCTGGCTGCTGCCGGCCCCCTCCGCCGAGCCCACCCCGGTCGGCGCCCCCGTCGACGGCCTGTACGGCCTGCGCGTGACCGAACTGCCCGACGGCTCCCACCGCGCCGAGGACCTGTCCGGGACCACGGTGACGTTGCCGCCGGACGCCGGCGTCCCGGTGCGCGTGCTGACGTTCCCCGGCGCGGAGCGGCCCTGCGCCGTCGTGCGCACCAGCTACCGGATCAGCCTCGTGGACGCCGACGGCGTCGTGCTGGCCGAGTACCGGACCGACGCCAAGCCGGGCGCGTTCGGCGCGGGCATGCCCATCCTGCCGCCCGAGCGCTACTGGTACTGCCTGCGCCCGCGCGACCTCGACGGCTCGGCGGCGCTGCGCCGCCTGGACCGCGAGACGGCCGCGGCCCTGCTCGAAGCGGCCGAGCCCCAGGGCGCCGACCTGCTCGCGGCGGTCCGCGCGCTGCTGCCGGAGGTCACCCACGAGGCGCTGCGGAAGGGCGTGGCCGGGATCGTCGGCTTCGCCGCCGCCCAGCAGGACGCGGTGCGTACCGTCGTGGCCAACCTCAACCGCGCGCTGGCGGGTGGCCCGGCCGAGGAGCAGGGACCGTCCGGGCCCTCGGACACGCTGCTGGCGGAGGCGATCAACGGCGTCGGCGAGGGCCACGGCCATCACTACTACAGCCGCGACGCCGCGTTCCAGCAGATCCGGGCGGTGGGCCGGGCCGTGACCGGCGGACAGGACCGCCCGCAGGTGCCCAACCACCTCGGCCTGCCCGGACTGCCCGCCTCGAACCTGCGGTGGGAGCGCCTGCTCGACCACTGCGCCGCCGTGGCGTACCGGCTCGCGGCGCCGACCACGCCGGCCGAGCACCGGGACGCGCTGGGCGTGCTGCTGGGCGAGCTGCGTGACGGCGGCCTGCCCATCGCGGCGGGCTCGTCCCGCTGGCGCCGCATGACGGTGACGCTCAGGCGCGAGCACATGGTCGTCGCGGGCGGCTCCCCGGCGGGCGGCTCTGCGGCGGGGGGCTCGCTGTCGGGCGTGCTGCCGCTGGGCGGCGGCGCGTTCATCGTCTTCCTCGACCTGCGGGAGACGGCCGTCGACGGGCTCGAATGGACCGCTCTGCACCACGACCCCGCCGGGGCGTTCGAGGTGCCCGCGCCCTACACCGTCCGCGACCGCTCGCCCGTCGGCGGGGACCGGGAGGCGGGCTGGCTGGAGTCGTTCCTCACCGAGCTGGCCGCGCGCGGCCCGGCCCCCTGGCAGGAGGCCGCCGCCGCGGAGTTCGCCCGGCTCACCGGGGTCTCCCAGACCGCCGCGCGGCTGATCGTCGCCGGGTTCCCGCAGGTGGACACGTACGAGCGGACCTTCCTCGACAAGGAGGCCCGCGCCGTGATCGGCGTGAAGGTGACCGACGCCGCCGTCGCCAAGGACGAGCTGCGCGCCCTCGGCCCGGACGTGCGGCGGGCCGTCACCGGGGCGCTGCTGCCCGCCGACCCGGCCCGCCTGTGGACCGACGGTCCCGACGTCGCCGCCGCCGCACGGGTGTGGAACGACCACGTCGGGCAGCGGCTCGCCCTGCCCGAATGGCTGCTCGGCGAGGCCGCGGGCGCGCTGCGCGCCGCCGGGGTCGACGCGGCGCAGTGCCTGCGCGCGGTGCTCGACCCCGCAGCCGCTCCCGAACTGGGCGTGGACCTGGAGTGGGAGGTGCGCGGCGACCGCGTCCACCCCGTCGGCCAGGGCACCGGGTTCAGCGGGCGGTCGCTGGTCATGGCCGTCGCCACGGCCGCCTGGCTGGCCCACCGGCTGCCCGCCGGGCACCCGCTGCGCGCCGGGCTGCCCGCCGCGCTGTCGGAGGTCCGCGACCGGCTCGCCAACCCCCGGCTGCTGATCGACCTCGACCGGTACGTCGGCCTGCCCGGCTTCAAGAAGGTCGCCGGGACGCCCACCGAGGTCGGCGAAGGCTACGAGCGGTACGGGGCCGTCGTCATGGCGACCTACGACAGCCAGCCCTCGCCCGCGCTCCGCCCCGGCCTGCTCGACGCGGCCGGCGAGGACCCCTACCTGCGGGCCCTGATCGGGCTCAACGGCTCCTTCCCCGCCGTGTCCGCGCTGCGCACCGCCCTCGACCCCCGCTTCGCGGCGCTGCTGGCCGACCCCGGCGACCCGCGCCAGGGCGACCGCGACGCCGACGGCACCTGGTGGCCGCAGGACCCCACCCGCTCGGTGCCCGACCTCGTCGTGGACGTCGCCAAGGCGCACGGCCTCGGCGAGGACGCCGCCGCGGTCTACCTCATGCTGCTGGCCATGCCCGACCCCACCGACCGCAACGCCGCCCGGTGGACCGGCTGGAAGCCGGCCCGGCTCAAGGCCGCGCGGGCCGAGCTGGCCGGCGCCGGCCTGGTCGTCCAGGCCGTGCGCGCCCGCGCCGGGCGCTCGCTGTTCCTGTCCGGCGGCTGGTCGGAGCAGCGGACGCCGCGGCTCCCGCTGGAGCAGTGGAAGCTCCCCATGTTCAGCCCGAACGCGGGCCTCGACGGCCCCCTCGTGCCCGGCGAGCCCGTGGCCGACCTGTACGCCAGGGCGTGGCGGCGCGTCCAGGACGGCGACGTGCCCCGCTTCGAGCAGCTCGACGTCAAACGCGGCCGCCGCCGCTGACCTCCCTCCTACTCCCTTAAGGACCTGAATTCGATGACCCTCACCGACGAGGCGACCTCCGCCACGCAGGTGGTCTCCGCCGAGCAGCGGTACGCCACCGAGCTGGCCTTCCTCGCCGCCCACGACGACGGCCCGCGCCCGCCCGGCTGGCTGCTGACGCCGCGCGCCGTCGTCACCTTCATCTGCGGCAGCGGCGAGGAGACCCTCTCCCTGCCCGCCCGCGACGGCCTGCCGTCCAAGCTGCAGGTGGCGCCCAAGTTCGTCGGCGAACGCTCGCTGGTCGAGCGCTGCGTCGTGACGCTCGCCGGCGAACGCGGCCTGCTGCTGGTCGGCGAGCCCGGCACGGCCAAGTCGATGTTGTCGGAGCTGCTGGCCGCCGCGGTCTGCGGCACCAGCGCGCTCACCGTCCAGGGCACCGCCGGCACCACCGAGGACGCCTTCCGCTACGGCTGGAACTACGCGCTGCTGCTGGCCCAGGGGCCGAGCCGGGGCGCGCTGGTGGACTCCCCGGTGCTGACCGCCATGCGGTCCGGGCGGGTGGCCAGGGTCGAGGAGATCACCCGCTGCCTGCCCGAGGTGCAGGACGCCCTGGTGTCGATCCTGTCCGACCGGCGGGTCAGCGTCCCCGAGCTGGCCGGGACCGGCGACGCGCAGGTGGCCGCCGTCCCCGGGTTCACGGTGATCGCCACGGCCAACCTCCGCGACCGTGGCGTGTCGGAGATGTCGGCCGCGCTCAAGCGGCGCTTCAACTTCGAGACCGTCGATCCCATCTCCGACGCCGCGGCCGAGACGTCCCTGGTGCGGCGGCAGGCCACGGCGGTCGTCCAGCGTGCCGGGGCCGGGTTCGCCGTGGACGACGCGGTGCTGGAGGCCCTGGTCACGGTCTTCCGCGACCTGCGGACCGGGCGGTCCGGCGAGGGCTGGGACGTGGAGCGGCCCGGCACCGTGATGTCCACCGCCGAGGCGGTGCAGGTGGCGGCCTCGCTCGGCGTGGCGGCCGCGTACCTGCCGGGCGGCGACGTCCTCGACCTGGTGCCGGGCCACCTGCTGGGCGTCGTGCGCAAGGACGACCCCGCCGACCACGGACGGCTGCTCGGCTACTGGGACGGGCCGGTGCGGCGGCGCGCCGAGGACGGCTCCGCCATGTGGCGCCGCCTCTGGGACCTGCGGGAGACCCTCCGTTGACCCCTCCCATGAACCCCCCTGCCGGTCCTGGGACGGCGACGGCCGGGTCGGCTGATCCGCGGGTGGCGGTGGCTGGGCTGGCTGCTGCCACCCGGCCGTACCTGGTGGGGGTGCGTCACCACAGTCCGGCCCTGGCCGTGGTGCTGCCCGAGCTGCTGGAGGCGGCCGATCCGGAGACGGTGTGCGTCGAGCTGCCTGCCGACTTCCAGCAGTGGCTGCCGCACCTGGCCGACCCCGCCACCGTCGCCCCGGTCGCCCTGGCCGGGAACGGCGCGGGCGGGCTCGGGTTCTACCCGTTCGCCGACTTCTCCCCGGAGCTGGTGGCGATCCGGTGGGCGGCCAAGCGCGGCGTGGAGGTGCTGTGCTGCGACCTCCCACTGTCGCACCCGGGCTGGCAGACGACCGTCCCCGAGGCCGTCGTTCCCGAGGAGGGGGTCCCCGACGAGGCCGGGGCCGCCGGCTTGGGCGGCGGCCCCCCGTACGCCCCCAGGTTCGCCGACGCGCTGGCCGCGGCGGGCACCGGGCGGGTGGGGGACGACATGTGGGACCGGGCCGTGGAGGTGCTGGCACCGGGCTGCGAGCCGGAGGCCGTGCGCCGGGCCGCACTCGGCGTCGGCTGGGCGCTGCGGCGCGACGCGGCGGCGGGCGACGGCGTCCAGGCCAGGGACCTGGCGCGGGAGGCGCACATGCGGCGCGTCGTGGCCGCCGCCGCATCCGGCGGACGCCGGGTCACCGCGGTGATCGGCGCCTTCCACGCCCCCGCCCTGCTCACCACCGACGACCCCACCGCCCCCACCCCCACACCGCCGACCACCGCACAGCTCACCGGCGAGGCGGCCGGGCAGGCGGCGGCCCCCGTCCCCGGCGCCTCGAAGGACGTCACGTCGGAGGCCGTCACCTCGCTCGTCCCGTACGCCTTCGACCTGCTCGACTCCCGGTCCGGCTACCCGGCCGGGATCCGGGACCCGCGCTGGCAGCAGGCGGTGTTCGAGGCGGACGGCGTACCGGACCGGGTCAGGGACGGCGCCGCCCGCGCGATCACCGACCTGTGCAGGGAGCTGAGAGCAGCCGGGCACACGGCCGGCACCGGCGAGGCCGTCGAGACGCTGCGCCTGGCGTGCGACCTCGCCCGCCTGCGCGGCCTGCCCGCCCCCGGCCGCGGCGAACTGCTGGAGGCGGTGACGACCGTCCTCGGCCAGGGCGAGCCCCTGGGACGCGGACGCGCGCTGGCCAAGGCGCTCGACGCGGTGTTCGTCGGGACGGCCAGGGGCCGCACCGCGCCCGGCACGCCGCGCTCCGGCCTCGGCCCCGCGGTCGAGGAGGAGCTCGCCGCGCTCAGGCTGCCCTGCCCGGACGACCCCGACCCGCGCGAGGTACGCCTCGACCCGCTCCGCTCGGAGCTGGACGCGCGCCGGGAGGTGCTGCTGCGCCGCCTGCACGTGTGCGGCGTCGGTTACGGCGAGCCGATCCAGGTCGCGGGCACCGGCGACGGCACCGCGCTCAGCACCAAATGGCGCCTGTCCTGGACGCCCGCCGTCCCGGCGCTGCTGGACCTGGCCGGTGTCCGGGGCGTGACCGCGGCCCAGGCGGCGGCGGGGACGCTGCGGGAGACCTACCGGCGCGAGTCCGCGGACGGCGGGCCCACCTGCCGCGTCATCCTGGACGGGCTGCGCGCCGCCGCCCACTGCGACCTGCCGGAACTGGTCGAGCGGCGGCTGGAGGACGCCGCCGGCACGCTGCCCGCCACGGCCACCCTCTCCGAACTGCTCGACGCCCTCGACCTGCTGGAGGCGCTGCGTCGCGAGCACCTTCCCGGCACCACGCCGGAGGGTCGCGAGCAGGCGGGCGAGCTGGCGGTCACGCTGCTGGAGGCGGCGGTCCGGTCCCTGCCCGGCCTGGCCGGCAGCGACCGGCCCGAGGACGCGGTGGCCCTGGTCGCGCTCGCCACGCGGGCCGGCGAGGACCGGCTGGGCCTGCGGATGGACGACGCGCTGGGCGCGCTCGCGCGTACCGGGGCGCCGCTCGTCCAGGGGGCCGCGCTGGCCGCCCGCGTGCTGCTCGACCTGGACGGTCCCGACCTGCTGGGCGCGCGGGCCGCCGGCTGGATCGACGCCGCCACGACCCCGGACGGCCGTCGCCGGCTGAGCCTGCTCCTGACCGGCGTGCTCACGGCAGCCGGACCGCTGCTCCAGGCGGCGCCCGCCGCGCTCGACCCGCTGATGGACCGGGTGGACGAGCTGGCGGACAAGGAGTTCCTCGACCGGCTGCCCGCCCTGCGCGGAGGGTTCGACACGCTGGCGCCGGCGGCGCGCGGGCGGCTGCTGGCCGCGGTGTCCGAACGGCTCGGCGACCGGCCGGACCTCGTACTGGGCGCGCCGGCCGACCTGCTGGCCGCCTGGACCGCCGCCGACCTGGCCGGCCTCACGGCCCTGACCACCCTCGGCCTCCCGACCCCGGAAAACGACCGGCTCCAGCCACCGGCCGAGAAGTCGCCCGCCGAGGAGGACCGGCTCCGGGCATCCGCTGAAGGGCCGTCCGCTGAAGGGCCGTCCGCCGAGGGCGGCGCGCTCACGGGGCGGGAAGCGGCTGGCGAGGGGGAGCCTGAGGTGTCGGGGGGCGTACGCGGTCCGGGAGGCAGGTCGCTGATCGGTCCGGCCGACCGGTGGCGGTTGCTGCTCGGACGGGAGCACGAACGGCTGCCCGCCGGCGCACGCCCGTACGCCCGCGCCCTGGACGAGCTCTACGGCGCCGGACGCGGCGAGGGCGCCGACGACTTCGAGCAGGGCGACGCCGGCGGCCAGGGAGCCCCGTTCCCCACGGCCCGCGAATGGGCCGACGAGCTGGAGTCCCTGTTCGGCGGCGACGTACGCGAGGAGGTGCTGGCCAGGGCCGCCGACGCCGGACGCCACGACGTGCTCGCCGAGCTGGACCCCGCCGCCGTGCGGCCGTCCGTCGAGCTGCTGACCTCGGTGCTGTCGCTGGCCGGCGGGCTGCCCGAGCAGCAGGTCGCCAAGCTCAGACCGCTCGTCCGCCGCCTGGTCGCCGAGCTCACCCGCGAGCTGGCGACCCGGCTGAGACCCGCGTTGACCGGCCTGGCCAACCCGCGTCCGACCAGCAGGCCCGGCGGACGGCTCGACCTGCCGCGCACGCTGCGCGCCAACCTGGCCCACACCCGCCGCCTCGACGACGGGCGGCTCGTGGTGGTGCCGGAACGGCCGGTGTTCAGCACGCGGGCCAGGAAGGAGGCCGACTGGCGGCTGATCCTCGTGGTGGACGTGTCGGGATCGATGGAGGCCTCGGTCGTGTGGTCGGCGCTGACCGCCGCCGTCCTCGCGGGCGTGCCGACGCTCTCGACGCACTTCCTGACGTTCTCCACGCAGGTGATCGACCTGACCGACCGGGTGGACGACCCGCTGTCCCTGCTGCTCGAAGTGCGGGTCGGCGGCGGTACGCACATCGCCGCCGGGCTCGCGCACGCCCGGACGCTGGTCACCGTGCCGAGCCGGACGCTCGTGGTCGTCGTCAGCGACTTCGAGGAGGGTTACCCCGTGGGCGGCCTGCTCGCGGAGGTGCGCTCGCTGGCCGGGTCCGGCGTGCACCTGATGGGTTGCGCGGCGCTGGACGACCAGGGCGTGCCCCGTTACTCGCTGCCCATCGCCCAGCAGCTCGTCGCGGCCGGCATGCCCGTCGCCGCGCTCAGCCCGCTCGCCCTCGCCCGCTGGGTGGGCGACCGCCTCCGGGGAGAAGTCCGGTGAACAGCTCTGCAACGCTCCCGCCCGCCGCGCCGCACGTGGTGGCCGCCGCCGTCGATGCCCTGACCAGCAGGTTGCGCAAGAAGGTGGACGCGGCCGTCGGCCAGTACGCCGCCCTCGACCGAGTGGCCGACGGCGCCGACGTGGTGGTCACGTGCGGGGAGGACGCGGTGGTCACGCTGTCCCCGGGGCCGTCCGGGGTGATCGCGGAGGAGGGGCAGGCACGTTGCTCCTGCCTCCTCGCGCCCCGCTGCCTGCACCGGGCCGCCCTCCTCACCGCCTGCCCCCTGGCCGACCCGGCCGACCTTCCGCTCCCGGACGGCGAGTCGGCCACCCCCGACGACGTTCCCGCGTCACCGGGCTCCCCGCCGTCCCGCCCCGGGCACCCCGGCGCGCCCCCCACCGACGAACGACCCGTTCCCGCGGACCCCGGCCGAACGCCGGAAACCGGGCAGGAGGCCGGGCAGGGCTCGGGGCAGACCTCCGGGCAGGGTTCGGGGCAGGGCTTCGGACAAAGCTCCGGGCCAGGCTCCGGACAGGGTGACGGGCGGACGGCCGGAGCCGTTGTGCCGGGAGCGGCGCAGGTGGCGGCGGCTGCGGGGTTGTGGCGGGCGGCGGCCGCCGTCCTGTCGGCCGGTGTGCCAGGAGCGGGCGCGGTGCCGCAGGCGGAGCTGCTCCGAGCCGCCCACACCGCCCGCCTGGCCGGGCTGCCCAAGGCCGAGGCCGCGACGTTGCGGGTGGTCCGCGGGCTGCGCGCGGCCCGTGCCAGGTACGACGGCCACCGCCTCGCCGACCTGGTGTCCGCCCTGCGGGAGCTGCTGCTCACCGTGGGCCGGCTGGCCGCGTCCGATCCCGACCCGGCGCTGGTCGGCACCGTACGGCGCGGCTACCGTCCGAACGGCGGCCTGAAGGTGTACGGCGTCTTCCGCGAGCCGGTGATCAGCAGCACCGGCTACGGCGGGGTGGTCACGCACCTCGTCACCGACGACGGACGCTGGTTCTCGGTCGCCGACGTCAAACCCGGCGGCCCCGCCCGTGCCCGCGGCGCGGCCACCGCGACCGTCGCGATCGGGGCGGCCATGATGAGCCACGCGCAACTGGCCCGCGGCGGCCTGCTGATCGCGGGGGCCACCGTCTCCCCGGACGGCCGCCTCGGCGCGGGCAAGGGCGTGCAGGCCACCCCGGTCACCGGCCTGGCCTGGACGGACGGGCCGCTCGGCGCGCTGTTCACCCGGCCGCTGGCCGAGGCGGCGGGGGAGCGGCTGTCGGCGGGGGCGTGGAGCGAGGAGGAGTCGGCCGAGCAGGTACGGGAGCCGGTCGGCTGCGATCTGGTGATCGTCGGCGCGGCGGGCGACCACGTCCTCGCCCGCCAGCTCCTGACCGCCGGCCCGGCGCCGGCCGAGGGCGAAGGGCCGGTGGTCCGGCTGGTCCCGGCGAGCCGTCATCCCGATCTCGCGCACGTCGAGAACCTGCGGCGGCTCGCCTCGCGGCCCGGCCTGCGGGTACGGGTGGTGGCCAGGGTCGAGCCCGGCCGGGCGGCGACGCTGGTCCCGCTCGCCGTGGGGCCGGTCGCGGGCGAGGAGGCGACGCTGAGGCTGCCCCCCGAGTGGCAGGGGCGGGCCGACCTCGGCTACGACCGCCTCCAGGGCTCCCACCTCCCGGCCGCCGACGCGTGCCCACCGCCCGGCCAGGACGCGTACGGCGAGGCGGACCCGCTGGAAGGCGCGCCGCTCTGGCGGGTGCGCCGGCTGGTCGAGCTGGCCGTCTCCGGCGGGCGCAGGGCGGTCGCCGAGTCCGCGCGCGGCGGCGACGCCCGCCGGCAGGCCGCGTCCCTGCGCGACGCCGGCTTCCGGACGGCCGCCGGCCTGGCCGTCGCGCTCGCCGACGAGGCCGACCGCCGCGAACGGGACGTCTTCGGCAGGCTGACCGAGGCCGGTCCGGACGGGTACGCGCGGGCCTGGCTCGCCGCGGCCACCCACCTGGCCGCCACCGAACGCGCCCTCGTCCGCACCTCCTGGCAGGCCACCCCCTGACCGGCCGCCTGCGGGCCACCCCATCCACGGGCGGCCCGCAGGCGGGGGGTGACCGAAAGGAAGGCGCCGCTTGCCGGCCCGTGGTGGTGAAGGTCGGACCCGCGGTCAGGCGGGGTGGCGGGTGACCGGGAGGAAGACGCCGGTCGCCGCTTCGCGGGCCGTGACGGTGAAGGTCAGACCGGCGTCCACGGCGAACGTGACCTCGATCCGCGGCTCCCCGCGCCGCGCGGCGGGGATGCCGCCCACCATGTACGTCCCCAGCACCGCGTTGAGCGCGGCCGTCTCCTGCTCGCCCTCGTAGACCTCGACCCGCAGCGACGACTGGTGATCGGCGGTCGTGGTGAACGTGACCGTCCGCTCGGCGGGGACCGGGCTGCCGCGCTCGATGACCTTCCGCAGGACGCCGCCCTTGCCCCGGAGACCGAGCGTCACCGGCGTCAGGTCGGCCTTGAGCACGCTCGCCTGCCGCGCCGCGCCGATCGAGGCGGCCTCCGCCGGGCCGAAGCGCGCGAGGGGCACCTTGCCGCCGGACATCTCCGTGACCAGCGCCGTCACGGCCGGCATCAGGCTCGCGCCGCCGGCCAGCACCACGTGCGCGAGGTCGGACACCTTGAGCCCGGAGTCCTGGAGCGCCCCCCGGAACGGCCCCCTGAGCCGGACGAGCAGGTCGGCGGTCAGGCTCTGGAACTCCTGCCGGGTCACCGTCGTGTCCAGGTGGCGCGGGGCCTGCCGGACCGTGGCCAGGTAGGGCAGGTCGACACGGGCCTCCCGCGCGCCGGTCAGCTCGATCTTCACCCGCTCGGCGGCCTCGCGCAGCCGCTGGAGCGCCACCCTGTCACCGGTCAGGTCGACGCCGTGGGCCTCCCTGAACCGTCTGACCAGCTCGTCCACGATGCGCTGGTCCCAGTCGTCGCCGCCGAGCCGGGTGTCGCCGTGGGTGGCCAGCACCTCGACATAGCCGTCGCCGATGTGCAGCAAGGACACGTCGTAGGTGCTCCCGCCGAGGTCGAAGACCAGGACGGACCGGTTCTCCTCCTCGTCGAGCCCGTACGCCAGCACCGCGGCGGTCGGCTCGTTGACGAGGCGCAGCACGTTGAGTCCCGCCAGCGTGCCGGCCTCGGTGACGGCCTGGCGCTGGGCGTCGTCGTAGTAGGCCGGGACGGTGAGCACCGCGTCGGTGACCTGCTCGCCCAGGTACGCCTCGGCATCCCGCTTCAGCTTGCCCAGCACGAGCGCGCCGACCTGCGGCGCCGAGTACGCCGAGCCGTCGATGCGCACCGACCAGTCGCCGCCCATCTCCAGGAGGACCGACCGGACCGTGCGTTCCGCGTTGACGACGGCCTGCCGCTTGGCGGGCTCGCCGACCATGATCTGGCCGTTCTTGCCGAAGGCCACCACGGACGGCGTCGCCGGCGAGCCCTCGGAGCTGGGGACGACGGTGGGCTCGCCGCCGTCGACGACAGTGATCACGGAGTTGCTCGCGCCGAAGGAGATGCCGACGGCCCGGCCCGTCCGGCGCGCGGCCCCGGCCAGGCGGATGCCCGGCGGCGGGGCGGGGGCGGGCCGGGGCCGCGTCCGCGCCGGTTCCGGCCTGTTCCGCACGAGCGGCAGCTCGTCGGCCGCGCCGGCCTGGCTGTACTCGGGCAGCGGCAGCCGCCGGTCGAGCAGCCGGTAGCGCAGCGCGCGGGTGACGTCCCCGATGGACAGGTCGGCGGGCCCGGCGGGGACGCCGTCCTGAAGGATCCTGAGCAGCTCGCCGGTGAAGGCGGTGTGGCGCTCTCCGGGCGGCGCGAGCGACAGGGTGTCCCTGGCCGAGGAGGTCAGGACGTACGCGCTGGTCGTGTCGATCAGCCCGCGCAGCGCCGGGCCGCTCATGCCGTGCGCCATGCCGCTGTAGCAGCAGTCGAGCACGACCACGGCGCGGGGCGCGCGGCGCTCGCGGATGATCTCCCGGATGACCGAGAACCGCACGCCGCCGATCCGCAGCCGGTCGGGCCGGGTGGTGGCGATGGGCAGCAGCAGGTCGTTCTCGGTCTTCTCGCCGTGGCCGGAGTAGTAGATGAGGACGGTGTCGGCGGCCTCGGTCGCCGCGTCGTGGATGAGCCCGAGGACGTGGTCGGAGCTGGCCGGGTCGATGAGCTGCGCGCAGTGGTCGGGCCGCAGCCCCCACGAACGCGGGCCGGTGAGCACCTCGGCCAGGTCCGTGACGTTGGCCCGCACCGCCGGCAGGGCGGGCCACATGACCTGGTCGGTGTACGTCGTCGTGCCGACGAGGACGGCCCGGCACCGGGCCGGGTCGGGCCAGGCGCTCATGAGGCGGGCGGCTCCAGCATGTCGGCCAGCAGCCGGGCCACCTCCATCACCTTCGCCGGATCCTTGGCCGCCTCGACGGAGAGCTCCAGCGTGCGCTCGCCGTGGCTGACCTTGACCGTGAAGCTGTGGCGCCGTGTTCTGAGCCAGCCGGCCAGCGCCTGGACGATCGAGACGCCCAGCCCTCCGGACGCGGCCGAGACCGCGACCATGAGGGCGTCGACGGTCCCGTTCATGGCGCCCGGCTCGGGCGGCCCGGCCAGGGGCCGGATCTCCACGCCGCGGAAGGCGCTGTCGCCACGGAGCTGGCGCTCCAGGGAGGAGAGGGCGGGGGCGGTCGGCGTCTCGCCGTCGAGGCGCACGATTACCTGCATGCCAGCAGTGTGGACCGCCCCCTGTCCCGGCACAACCGCCCGCAGCCACTCGGGAGCGCGGCCTACTCGGGGGTGCGGGCGGTGAAGCGGGGGCGCAGGCGGTTCTCGTACAGGGTGAGGGCGGCGGCGATGGCCATGTGCATGTCGAGGTACTGGTAGGTGCCCAGGCGCCCGCCGAACCAGACGTCCCGCTCGCCCTTGGTCAGGTCCCGGTAGCGGCGCAGCCGGTCGCGGTCCTGCGGGGTGTTGATCGGGTAGTACGGCTCGTCGGCCCGCCCGGCGAAGCGGGAGTACTCGCGCATGACGACGGTGGCGTCGGACGGGTACCAGGTGCGCTCGGGATGCAGGTGGCGGAACTCGTGGATGCGCGTCCACGGCAGGTCCTCGTCGGCGTAGTTGATCACCGACGTGCCCTGGAAGTCGCCGGTCGGCAGCACGGACGTCTCGAAGTCGAGCGTGCGCCAGCCCAGCTCGCCCTCGACGTGGCCGAAGTAGCGGTCCAGGGGCCCGGTGTAGACGACGGGCACCGCGCCGGCCAGGCTCTCCCGCAGGTCGAAGAAGTCGGCACCGAGCCGGATCTCGATGTTGGGATGGTCGGCCATGCGCTCCAGCCAGGCGGCGTAGCCGTCGGTGGGCAGCCCCTGGTAGAGGTCGTCGAAGTAGCGTCCGTCGAAGGTGTACCGCACCGGCAGCCGGCTGATGATCTCGGCGGGCAGCTCGGCCGGGGCCGTCTGCCACTGCTTGGCGGTGTAGCCCCGGATGAACGCCTCGTACAGCGGCCGGCCGATCAGCGAGATCGCCTTCTCCTCCAGGTTGCCGACGCTGGTGATCTCGGCGGCCTGGCGGGCGACCAGCTCGCGGGCGTCGTCCGGGCCGAGGTGGCGGCCGAAGAAGGCGCAGATCGTGCCCAGGTTGATGGGCATCGGGTAGACCTGGCCCTTGTGCACCGAGTAGACCCGGTGCTCGTACCGCGTGAACGACGTGAACCGCTGGACGTAGTCCCACACGCGCGCGTTGGACGTGTGGAACAGGTGCGACCCGTACCGGTGGACCTCGATGCCGGTCTGCGGCTCCGGCTCGCTGTAGGAGTTGCCGCCGACGTGGTCCCTGCGCTCCAGCACCAGCACGCGCAGCCCCAGCTCGCTCGCGCACCGCTCGGCCACGGTCAGCCCGAACAGGCCGGAGCCGACGACGACTAAGTCGGCGTTCATGCGGCGGCCGGGAGCAGCCGGTCGAGCCATCGCCGCACGGGCAGCGCCAGCACGATCCCGGCCAGGACGAGGTGGACGGCGAAGAAGATCACGGCCACGGCGACGCTCGGCGGCCCGCCGACGAACACCGCGATGTGCGAGGCCCACGTCAGCGTCGCGGGCCGGCCCTCGGGCCAGTCGCCGAGCAACCACATCGACAGGTCATTGAGCCCGGAGATCACGATCAGGACACTGGCGATCCCGACCTTCAGCACCCGGTCCGAGCGGGCGCCGCCCAGCCGGTAGGCGAACAGCACGGCCAGCACGGTGAACGAGTTCATGAAGAGCATGAACTGGTAGAGCTCGGGGAAGGCGGCGGTCTGGTCGGCGGCCTCGGCGTAGGAGAAGATGTGCAGCACGTTGATCGTGTCGAGCACGCCCATGTAGCCGACGACCAGCGCGCACATCAGCGCCATCCCCAGCCCGGGACGCCGGGGGAACCCGGCGATGGCCAGCACCGCGAACACCAGCGGGCTGACCTTCCACAGGGCCTCGAACGGGTTGTCCAACGTACGGTCGGGCGGCAGGATCACCATGATCAGTGTCGCCGCCCCGGCGCCCAGTGCGGCGGGCGCCAGCCACAGCCAACGCCTCAACGATCGTCCTTCTCCGTGAAGAACGGTCCCAGCGAGAGGGCGTCCATGTCGGTCTTGAGGTAGCAGCGCACGGCGTCCTCGGGGGTGCACACGATGGGCTCCTCGTTGTCGTTGAACGAGGTGTTGACCACCATGGGCACGCCGGTCAGCTCGGCGAAGCGCGAGATCATCGCGTGGTAACGCGGGTTGTCGGCCGCCGTGACCGTCTGGACGCGGGCGGTGCCGTCCTCGTGCGTGATCGCCGGAACCTTGTCCCGCTGGTGCTCCAGCACGTCGAACACGAGCAGCATGACGGGCGAGGGGTAGCCGCTGGCGAAGTACTCGCCGGAGCGTTCGGCCAGGCAGGAGGGCGCGAAGGGACGGAACGGCTCGCGGTGCTTGACCTTCTCGTTGAGCCGGTCCTTGGCGTCGGCGCGGCGCGGGTCGGCCAGGATCGAGCGGTTGCCGAGCGCGCGCGGCCCGCACTCCATGCGGCCCTGGAACCAGCCGACGATCTTGCCGTCGGCCAGCGCCTGCGCGGTCGTGTCGTTGATGTCCTCGGTGCGCCGGTACTTGAGGCCGGCGTCCTGGAGCGCCCGCTCCATCTCCTCCTCGGTGAACTCCGGGCCGAGGAAGATGTACTCCTGGTCGCGCGGGCGGCGCATGCCGTACTTCTCCACGCCCAGCAGCAGCGCCGAACCCAGGGCCGAGCCGTCGTCGGCGGCGGCGGGCTGGGCGAAGAAGTCCTCGAACGGCGTCTCCAGCAGGATGCGGCCGTTCATGACGCTGTTCAGCGCGACGCCGCCGGCGGTGACCAGGCGGGTCTGCCCGGTCTTGGCCTGGAGCCAGCGCGCGACGTGCAGGCCGGTGCTCTCCAGCGTGGCCTGCAGCGCGTACGCGACGTCGGCGTAGTGCTGGGAGGGGGTGGCGCGTTCGCGCGGCCTGGCCGGGCCGAAGCGCTCCAGGAACTTGGGCGACATCTGGTGCTTGCCGGTGGCGTGATGCCGGAACCAGCTCAGGTCCAGCTCGAAGCGGCCGTCGGGGCCGAGGCGGACCAGGTCGGCGAAGTCCTGCACGTACCGGTCGGTGCCGTACGCGGCCAGGCCCATGACCTTGCCCTCGTCCCTGGTGGGGTTGAAGCCGAGGTAGCCGGTGACGCCGGCGTACATGGCGCCCAGCGAGTGCGGGAACTTGATCCGCCGGATGTCGTGGATCCGGCCGCCCTTGCCCAGCCCGAGGTAGGTGGAGGTGCCGTCGCTGCCGATGCCGTCCCAGGTGATGATCGCCGACTCCTGGTACGGCGAGATGAAGAAGGCGCTGGCGGCGTGGGCGCGGTGGTGGTCCATCAGGTGGACCTTGAACTTCGTCCTGCCCCGGAAGTTCTGCGACTCGCGCAGGATCGTCTCCAGGGTGAACCCGCGCCGCAGGTGCAGCAGCAGCGCGCCGCCCACGTTGTAGTCGTCCGGGTGCGCCTGGCCCTTCTGGTCGGAGAGCGTCTCCAGCAGGCCGCTGGCCTTGTCGCCGTAGTCGCCGGCGTCGTTGCGGAAGACGGCCAGCGTCTGGGGCAGGTGCCGGAGGAAGTGGCCGGCCGCGTGCAGCGTCTCGCGTGGCGCCTGCCAGTAGTAGGCGACGTGGTCCACGTCGGCCAGCGTGATGCCGGCCTCCTCCAGGCAGTAGCGCACGGCCTGCGCGGGAAAGCGGCCGTCGTGCTTGACCCTGGTGAAACGCTCCTCCTCGGCGAAGGCCACGATCGTCCCGTCGGCCACCAGGGCCGCCGCCGAGTCGTGGACCTGGCTGATGCCGAGCACAAACATGAATGCCCCCTGACAATGCGCATGACCCAGCGGCCCCGCGTCGGAGATCTTCCTAACAAACCGTCCGGAAAGAAATCAATACCTATCTTTTTTCTGACACGTGCCGATATATTCCGCAACCGGGGTCGTAGCCGGGCGGGAATGCCCGGGCCCCATCGCGGGGTGAACCGGGGTTGATGCACGTGGTGAAGACCGTTCCATGAATGAACATCCGCTTCCAGTTCCGCCGGACGGCCTGGCACTCACCGTGGTCGTTCCGTGCCTGAACGAGGCCGACAACATCCCTGACACCTATCGCGAAATCGCGGACGCGCTGGGTGACCAGGGCGACCTCGAAATACTCTTCGTCGACGACGGCAGCACGGATGACACGCTCGCGCGCATTCGCGCGATCGCCGAGAGTGACAATCGGGTGTCGTTCATATCGTTGTCCAGGAATTTCGGCGTGGAGGCCGCCTTCTCGGCCGGTTATCGGTACGCCCGAAACCCCTGGGTGCTGCACCTGGACGCCGACCTGCAGTTCCCGCCGACCGAGGCCAAGCGGCTGATCGAGCGGGCCGCCGACGGGTACGACGCGGTGTTCGGCATCCGGGTGGACCGCAAGGACCCCTGGCCGCGGCGGACCGCGTCGATCGTGCACGACTGGCTGGCGCGGCGGCTGCTGGGCATCGAGATCCCGCCGCGCGCCACGACGTTCCGGCTGGTCCGTACGGAGATCGCGCGCCGGATCGTGGACCTGCGGCTCGGCACGCCCTACTTCCTGGCCACGCTGCCGCGCCTGACGCGCGCCTGGACGACCGTGCCGACCGCGCACCGGCCGCGGGTGCACGGCTCGTCCAAGGTGACCGTGCGCGGCCTGGCCAGGCACTCCCTGGACCTGTTCTTCGGCTTCTCGACGCGGCCGATCGCGGCCGCGGTCTGGGCGGGGCTGGTCGGCCTGCCCCTGGCGCTGCTGGCCGGGCTCACCGGCAGCACGGCGCTGTTCGGGCTGGCGCTGGCCGCCGCCCTGGCCGGGCTCACCCTGATGGCCCGGACACTTCTGCACATCTCTCGCGGTCAGGCCCGTCCGCCGCTGTTCCTCGTACGGGAGGCCAACGTGCCGGTCGATTCCGCTGACCTGCTCGCCGGGAGGCTCGCATGACCGGCGCCCGCCGCACCATCGCGGTCCTCGGCGGCGCGGACGGCGCCATCAGCACCATCCGCGCCGCGGCCCGCCTCGGCGTGCGCACGATCTGCGTGGACATGCGGGCCGACGCCCCCGGCGTCGCACACGCCGACGAGTTCCTCGACCTCAGCACCCGCGACGTGCCGCGGGTCGCGCGGGCCCTGGCCGGACGCGCCGGCCTGGCCGGCGTGGTCTCCCCGGCCAGCGACGTCAACCTGCCCTCGCAGCTCGCCCTGGCCGCGCGCCTCGGCCTGCCGTGCGGGCTGTCGGAGGGCGCGGTGCGCGGCTCGGTCGACAAGGGCTGGTTCCGCGCGATGTGCGCCCGGCTCGGCCTGCCCGGCCCCCGCCACGTGAGCGGCGCCGAGGAGGAGGTGCTGCGGGACGCCCCCGGCCTGGGGTTCCCGCTCATGGTCAAGCCGGTGGACTCCTCCGGCAGCCGCGGCGTGTCGCTGTGCGCCGCCCCGGACGAGCTGCCCGAGGCCGTACGGCTGGCCAGGGAGTGGTCGCTGTCCGGGCGGGTCGTGGCCGAGGAGTTCCTGGAGGGCGCCCACTACACGGCCGAGGCGTTCGTGATCGGCGGGAAGGTGGCGCTGATCGGCCTGGCCGAACGGGAGCTGACCCCGCCGCCGCTGTTCATCACCGTCCAGCACACCATGCCGGGCCCGGCCCACGTCACCGACGCCGTGCGTCCGATGCTCGACGCGGTCTGCGCCGAGACCGGGCTGCGCGAGGGGCCGCTCAGCGCCGACGTCCTGGTGACCGGGACGGGCGAGGTCGTGCTCGTCGAGATGGGCGCCCGCCTGGGTGGCAACGGCCTGGCCGAGCTGCTGGGCCTGGTCCACGGCGTGGACGTGGTCGAGCAGTACGTGCTGTCGGCCATGGGCGAGACGCCGTGCCTGACCCCGGCGGCGACCCGGTACGGCGCGGTCCGCGTCCTGGGCGCCGAGCGCGACGGGAAGCTGGTCCGGGTGGACGGCGAGGAGCAGGTCAGGGAGCTGCCCGGCGTCGTGGACCTGGTGCTGGCCGCCGCGCCCGGCGACCACGTCGAGCGCTACACCCGGGCGGGCGCCAAGCTCGGCTACCTGACCGCCGCCGCCCCCGACCCGGACGCCCTGACCGGCGTGCTGCGCGAGGCGACCGGGCTGCTCCGCTTCGAGATCGGGGACGGCCTGTGAGCCACGGACTGGGCGTCGCCGTGCGGGAGGTGCGGCACGTCGTGGACGCCTTCCGCGCCATCCGCCGCCCGCGCGCCGAGACCGACCGGCTCACCCTCGACGGCCTGCGCGACCTGCTGGCCTTCGCCCGCGCGCACGTGCCGCACTACGCCGACCCGCGCTACGACGTGCCCCTGGACAGCCTGGCCGACCTGGCCCGGCTGCCGATCCTGGACAAGGCCACCGTGCTGGACGGCGACCTGTCCCGCTTCCACACGCCCGGCCTGGGCGCGAAGGACTACCGGGTGGACCGTACCAGCGGGACCACGGGCCGCGTCCTGGAGGTCCGGCACGACGTGGCCGCCTACGGCTACCACGGCGCGACCATCTTCCGCCGCTTCCTGCTGTCGGGCTACCGGCCGTGGTGGCGGATCGCGCACATCAAGCCGTTCCCGCGCCCGCTGCGCTGGTTCCAGCGGATCGGCCTGTTCCCGCGCACGGTCATCGGCGCCGGTCAGGGCGACGCGAAGATCCTGGCCGACGTGCTGAAGGTGCGCCCGCACCTGATCATGGGCTACCCGGTGGTGCTGCGCGGGCTGCTGCGCGCCGCCGGCCCGCACGACGTGGCCCGGCTGCGGCGCACGCTGCGCATGGTCATGACCGACTCCGAGCTGCTCACCGACGAGGTGCGCGAGCTGCTGGCCAACGGCTTCGGCGTCCCGGTGTACGACGAGTACTCGGCCTACGAGGTGCTGACCGTCTCCACCCAGTGCGACCGGGGCGCGATGCACGTCGACGAGGACCGCGTCCGCCTGGAGATCGTGGACGACGCCGGCGCGCCCGTGCCCGACGGCGAGGACGGCGCGGTCGTGGTGACCCACTTCAGGGAACGGGCGATGCCGCTGATCCGCTACCGCCTGGGCGACCGCGGCATGATCGTGCCGGGGGAGTGCGGCTGCGGCAACCGGTTCATGCGCATGCGCGTGACCGGCGGCCGGTCCGACGACTACATCACCTTCCCCGGCGGCCACCGCGTCTACACGGCCACCTTCCTGTCGCTGGCCATGTGGACGCCGGGCGTCGCCGAGAGCATGGTCCGCCAGGACGCCGACGGGAACGTCACCGTCCACCTGGTCCCCGACGCGGGCCGGGACTTCGACGAGGTGGCCACGGCCTACCGGCGCGGGCTGTCCCAGCAGGTGGGCGGCCCGGTCGAGGTGCGTTTCGAGCAGGCCGACCGGGTCACGCTCACCCCCGGCGGCAAGGGCAGGTTCGTCGAGTCGGCCCAGGCCGGACCGTGACCGTGAGCCTGCGCCGCAGGCCGCCGCCACGCCTGGTGGCGGTGACCGCGGCCCTGTTCGCCGGGCGCGGCGCGTTCCGCGCGGCCCTGTGGACCGCCAACCTGGTGCTGCTCGGCCTCTGGGGCGCCGACGAGTTCGCCCTGTACGCCACCGCCAACGGCGTGTCCGGCTGGCTGCTGGCGCTGACGTCCAGCGGGATCGAGAAGGCGGCGCTCGCGCTGGTGCCGCGGCGCGACGGGCAGGCGTTGCGGCCGCTGTTCATGCTGCTGGCGGCCACCCCGTTCGCGCTGGCCGTGCCGGTCTGGCTGGCCCTGGCGGCGGCCGACCCCGGCGGCGCGCCCACCAGGTACGCCGCCGCCGCGGCCTACGCCTGCGGGCTGGGCTGCTGCGCGGTCATGGCGGCGCTGAACCGGCTGCGCGGCCGGGCGCGGATCGACGTGCTGGCCTACCTGACGCTCGCCGTCGCGCAGGCGTCCGGCGTGGGGCTGGTGGCCTGGACGGGCATGCGCGCCAACGCGCTGCTGGCCCTGCACGTCGGCGTGCTGGCCGTGCTCAACATCGTGCTGGCGGCCGGGCTGCTGCGCGGACGCACCGGCAAGGCGGACAAGGGCGCCCACCGGCCGGCGGTACGCGCGGCGGCGCTGCTCAGCGTCGGCGAGGTGACCAGCGTCGCGGCCACCTCGGTGACGTTCGCGTACTTCGCGCACCTGGACGACGCCCAGAAGACCAGCGTCTTCTACGTGTGGTCGGTGGCGCTGTCCGTGGTCGTCATGGGCGTGTCGTACCTGCTGCGGATCCTCCAGCCGCGGGTGGCGGTCTGGATCGAGGGCACGGGCGAGGCCGGCGCCCGGCGGATGGCGCGGCGCATCCTCGCGCCCGCCGTGCCCGCCGGGGCCGTGGCGGTGGTCGTGCTCGCGGTGGTGCTGGCGGGCGGCCAGCGGGGTGTGGTGGCGACCGGTGCCGCGCTGCTGGCCGAGGCGGCGCTGACGGCGGCCGTGCTGCCCGCGTTCCTGCTGGTGGAGAACACCGACGACCGGGGACGGCGGCTCGCGGCGGTGGCCGCGTGCCTGCAGTTCGCGGTGGTCGCCGCCGCCGGATGGTTCCTGGTGCCCGCCGCGGCGGCGTTCGGCGCGCTGCTGGCGTACTGCGCGGGCGAGGTGGTCAAGGGCGGCGTCATGCTGGCCACGCTGAAGAAGGAGACCTCATGAAGGGCTTGCCCAGCACGATCCCGGTGGTGCCGGTGCTGCGGAACCTGTACCTGGCGCGCTCGCGGGACCGGCTGGACCCGGCCCGGCTCAAGGTCGTGCAGGACCGGCTGCTGACCGGGCTCGTCCGCCACGCGCACGCCAACGTGCCGTACTACCGCCGCGTGCTGCCGGCCGACGCCGTGGCCGCGCTGTCCACCGCCGCCGATCTGGCCGCCCTGCCGCTGCTGGACCGGGCGACGCTGCGCGACCTGCCGCCCGCCGAACTGATGGCCACCGGGTTCACCCCGGACAACACCCGCGAGGCGCCCACCAGCGGGTCCTCCGGCGTGCCCATCCGCCCCTTCTACTCCGAGGGCGACCTCGGCTACCTGCGCGCCACCTACCTCCAGGACCTGCTGGCCTCGGGCCTGCGTCCCTGGGACCGGATCGGCTACTTCCGGGTGGGCGAGTTCCGGCCGCACCGGCTGCAGCGGCTCGGCCTGGCCCGCACCTCGCACGTCAACACCAGCCGGAGCCTGGACGAGCAGGTCGACGCGTTCCTGCGCGGGCGGCCGACGTTCCTGTGGGGCTTCCCCGGCTGCATCGTCACCCTCGTGGACGAGCTGCGCCGCAGGAAGGTCGACTACCGCGGCGTGCACACCGTCATCTTCGCCGGGGAGACGCTCACCCCCGAGGCGCGCGAGCACGTGCTGGGCTACTTCGGGGCGCGCGGCCACGAGGTGTACGCCTCGGTGGAGGCGTACACGATCGGCCGCACCTGCCCCGAGGGCGCCATGCACCTGCGCTCGGCCGACGTGGTGGTGGAGGTGCTGCACGACGACGGCAGCGTGTCGCTGGCCGACGGCGAGGGCGAGATCGTGGTGACCCGGCTGCACGCCGAGGCGATGCCGCTGATCCGCTACCGGCTCGGCGACCGCGTGCTCATCGAGCCGGACGACTGCCCGTGCCGCGCGTTCCACACCCCGATCATCCGGCGGATCCAGGGCCGGACCGAGGACCGGGTGGTGGCCGCCGACGGACGTACGGTGCACGCCAACTTCCTCACCAACCCGGCCGTGATGCCGACGGAGGGCGTGCGCGGTGTGCAGGTCCTCCAGTACCGGCCGGGCGCGGTGGAGATCCTGCTGGTGCCCTCGCCGACGGCCCCCGCCGACCTGGCCGGCAGGATCCGGGACGCCGTGGCCGCCGTCGCCACGGACTTCGAGGTGACCGCGCGCACGGTGGACGTGATCACCCCGGAGCCCAACGGCAAGGTGCGCATGGTCAAGATCATGCACAACACGCCCACCTCCTGACCCCCGGCCCTCAGCTCGGACCCAGCCATTCGCGCAGGCCGCCGGAGCCTGCGCGCCGTGCCTGCGCACGGCCGACTTCAGGGCCCGGTACGCCTGCAGGTCGTCGTTCTTGAACTGGCACAGGACCGGCCGGTGGCGCGTGATCCGCGGCCGCCCCGAACTCAGCACCTTGCCGGAGACCCGGCGCATGCCCGCCACGAACGCGGCGTGGTACGGCGCCACGGCGTCGACCAGCACCAGGCACCCCCCGGACTCCTCCCGGGCCGGGTCGAGCCCCTTCGGCGCCGGGCCGAAATGCAGGTCGGACCCGCTCCAGCGCAGCGCCAGACAGACGTAGGGCCGCGTCTGCCGGTAGGTGGCGGTGAATCCCAGCGCCGCGTGGAACTCCAGGGTCCGCTCGACGGACGCGCACGGCAGCAGCGGGACCCGTCGTCTCGTTCGGCCGGATCGCGGGCTCGGTCATCGATTCCACCTTTCGGGTCGTCCGGAGGATGCCGGCAGATGCGGCGCCACCTCGCATATGGATCGTTCCAGGCGCTCGCCCGCCGGATCGCGCCGATTGAATCAATTCATTCACGCGAATTCCGCGACTCCCGAAATCGGATGATGACAGATTTGGTAGGTGCGCGATCCGGATGCGTGAATTCGTCGACGAATTGTCGTCCCGGGCTACTTGTTGGAGGGGTGATTCAGGAATTCCCCTCGGGGGTGGCGCGAATTCGTGCCCGGCCCGTTTCTGATGTCGCCCGGCGCTCCGGCGGCCGGGGGCGCTCACCGTGGTGGGAGGCATCGTGAGCCCTTTCGGTCGGCCGAAAACCGAGAGGGCGAGCGAGGCAGGTCGTGGGTGTGGATCTTCCTATTGAGGTCGCGGCGTACGGCCGCTTCCGGTCTTGACTAAGGGCGCGGCTCCGGGCCCGTTGTTATTGCGGACCTAAATGATCTTCTGGGTGCGGAGCGTGCTCCCCCGGGTGTGCGCGAGCCGTCCCGCAGAGGTGATCCTCGCCGCCCTGCGCGAGGCCGGCCCCGGCCGGGCCGGCGCGGCCGGGACCGGGGTCTGCTCCAGGCGCTCGGCCCGGCGGCGGCCGGTCAGGCGGGTAGGGCCGGGTAGTCGGTGTAGCCCTCGGCGGCGCCGCCGTAGAAGGTGGCCGGGTCCGGGGCGTTGAGCGGCGCGCCGGTCGCCAGGCGGCGGGGCAGGTCGGGGTTGGCCAGGAAGAGCCGCCCGAAGGCGAGCAGGTCGGCGGTCCCGTCGTCGATCAGCGCGAGATCCTCCGGGCCGGTCGGGCGGTCGCCGGTGTGCGGGTTGAGGACGAGCGGGCCGGCGAAACGCCGCCGCAGGGCCCGCGTCAGCTCCCGGTCGCCCGCCTCCATGACGTGCAGGTACGCCAGCCCGAGCCCGGACGTCCGCCGCAGCAGCTCCTCGTAGACGGGCCCCGGGTCGGGCTCGCGCATGTCGTTGTCCGGCTTCCCGGGGGAGATGCGCAGCGCGGTGCGGTCGCCGCCGATCGCGTCGGCCACGGCGGAGACGGCCTCCACGGCGAACCGGGCGCGTCCCGGCGTCGAGCCGCCCCAGCCGTCGGTGCGCAGGTTGGTCCCGGGCGCGAGGAACTGGTGGATCAGGTAGCCGTTGGCGCCGTGCAGCTCCACGCCGTCGAAGCCCGCCTCGACGGCGTTGCGGGCGGCGCTCGCGAAGTCGGCGACGGTCTGCTCGATCTCGGCTTCGGTCAGCTCGCGCGGGGTGACGAAGTCCTTGACGCCGTCGGGGGTGAAGAGCTGTCCGCGCGCCGCCACCGGCGACGGCGCCACCGGGACCAGCCCCTCGGGCAGCAGGACCGGATGGCCGATGCGGCCGGTGTGCAGGAGCTGAGCGAAGATCTTCCCGCCCGCCGCGTGCACCGCGCCGGTGACCTCGCGCCAGGCGGCGACCTGCGCGGCGCTGTGCAGGCCGGGCGTGAACGGGTAACCCTGGCCGACCACCGACGGCTGGACGCCCTCGGTGACGATCAGCCCGGCGGAGGCGCGCTGGGCGTAGTACCGCGCCGTCAGGTCGGTCACCAGCCCGTCGCGGGCGCGGCTGCGGGTCATCGGGGCCATGACGACCCGGTTGGCGAGCTTCGTGCCGCCCACGGCGATCGGATCGAAGGTGATGGACACGGATGTCTCCTCGGTGGAAGGGGATGGAGGGAGGGAAGGGCGGGTCATCGGCGGCGCGGCAGCAGGAAGGCGCCTGCCGCCAGGGCCAGGCCGAGCCCGGCCGCGATGAGGAAGACCAGGTCGTAGCCGTCGGCGAGGGCGGCGGGGGAGCCTGCGGCGCCCACGGCGCCCGCGGCCGTCGCGAGGACCGCCAGCCCGATCGACGAGCCCACCTGGCTCGTGGTGTTGGCCAGGCCGCCCACGACGCCCGCCTCGCCCTCGGGCGCGTCGGCGGTCGCCGCGGCCATCAGGGTGGGGAAGGTCAGCCCGATGCCGGCCGCGACGAGCAACGTGGGCCCGAGGACCCCGGTGAGGTAGCCGCTGCCCGCCCCGGCCAGGGAGAGCCAGCCGAACCCGGCCACGAAGAACGCGCCGCCGCCGAGCGCCAGGGGACGCGCCCCGGCCCGCGGCAGCAGGGCGGCGGACACCCGCGCGACCAGCATGAACGTCACCGCCGCCGGCGTCTGCCCGAGCCCGGCCAGCAGCGCGCTGAAGCCCAGGACGTTCTGCAGGAACAGGGACGTGAAGTACCACATCGCGATGGTGACCCCGCCGAACAGCAGCAGCATGCCGTTGCCGACGGCCACCCCGCGGATCCCGAGCAGCCGCAGGGGCAACATCGGCCGGTCGGCGAAACGCGCCTCGACCACGGTGAACACCGCGAGCAGCAGCAGCCCGGCCAGCACGGGCACGACGACCCGCCCGGACGACCAGGCGTGGTCGGCGCTCTGCATGACCCCGTAGATCAGCGCCGCCAGGCCGGCGGTCCCGGTGACCGCGCCGGTCAGGTCGAGCGGCTCGCGCCGCGCGGCCCGCGCACCGGCCAGGGCCGTCAGGGCCACGGCGACCAGCAGCGCGCCGACCGGCACGTTGATCAGGAAGACCCAGCGCCACGACAGGCCGGTGGTGATGGCGCCGCCGGCCACCGCGCCGATCATCCCGCCGACGCCGCCCGCGGAGGACCAGGCGCCGAACGCCCTGGCGCGGGCGCCCGGCTCGGTGAAGTACGTGTTGATCACGGCCAGCGTGGCCGGGGCCATCATGGCGGCTCCGGCGCCCTGCGCGACGCGGGCCGCGACCAGGACCTCCGCCGCGCTCGCCAGGCCGGCGGCCAGGCTGGCGGCGGAGAACAGCAGCAGGCCGGAGACCAGCGTCCGGCGCGGGCCGAACAGGTCGGCGGCCCGTCCGCCCAGCAGCATGAAGCCGGCGAAGGCGAGCAGGTAGCCGTTCACCACCCAGGCGAGGCCGGTGGGGGTGAAGCCGAGCTCCGCGCGGATGGCGGGGAGGGCGACGTTGACGATGGAGGCGTCCAGGATGACCATGAACTGGCCGGCGCAGGCCAGCGCCAGGATCAGCCAGGCGGGGATGGCCCGGGGTGTGGCCCGCGGGGGCGCGGTGCCGATGCTCGTCATGAGTTCTTCCGTCCTTGGGTGCGTGCCACCGGGGAGGCGCCGCGTCAGGGGTGCACTTCGCGATGTGCCACGCGTGGCGTCCCGATGCCGTGTAGGATTCGGTTACGCGAATAACTATTATGCAGATAACTAATTTTCGTCAAGGAGCGATCATGGACTTCGCGCAAGCCGACGCCGTCAACCAGGCGATCCGCCTGCTGAGCCTGCGCCACCGGGCCAGGGCCGCCACGCTGCTGACCCCGCTCGGCCTGCATCCCGGGCAGGAGGCGCTGCTGCTCGAACTCGCCCGCACCGGGCCGAGGATCCAGGCGCAGCTCAGCGAGGCCCTGGGATGCGAGCCGCCCAGCGTGACGCTCATGACGCGCAAGCTGGAGGCGTCCGGCCACATCCGGCGCACCCCGGCGCCGTCCGACAAGCGGGCCAGCGTGGTCGAGCTCACCGACAGCGGCAGGGCGCTGGCCGAGCAGGTCAAGCGGCTCTGGGTCGACCTGGCGGAGGAGACCGTGGCCGGGCTGCCGGCCGAGACGGTGGCCGGGCTGCCCGCCCTCATCAACGCCCTGACCGACAACGTGGACAAACGCCCCGGCCGTCGCCACGGCCCCGCGGAGGGCGCGCGCCGGGCCGCGCAGGCGCCGACCGGCGAGTACGAGCCCAGCGCCTCGGCGTGGGTCCGCGAGCACGTCGAGCAGATCATGCGCACCGGCACGACCGACGGCGTCACGATCAAGGACCTGCCCGTCGTGCTGATGAGCTACCGCGGCGCCAAGACCGGCAAGCTGCGCAGGACACCGGTGATGCGGGTCGAGCACGAGGGGCGCTACGCGGCCGTCGCGTCCCTGGGCGGCGCGCCGGTCAACCCCCAGTGGTACGCCAGCGTGGTCGCCGAGCCGGTCGTCGAGCTCCAGGACGGCACGGCGACCGGCGTGTACCGGGCGCGCGAGGTGTCGGGGGAGGAGAAGGACGCCTGGTGGCGGCGGGCGGTGGCGGCGTACCCCGACTATGCCGACTACCAGCGCAAGACCGAGCGCCAGATCCCGGTCTTCGTCCTCGAACCGCTCGGCGACCGGGGGTAGCCGGGCGACCGTCGGCCGCGACGGCGGGAGCCGGGTCGAGTCCGTGGTGCCGACCTGGATCCCGTACCGCACGCCGGTCGCCCGTAACGGCGGGGGCGGCCCCCGCGACCGTGCTTTGAAGCGTGATCGGCCGGGTGTGGGTAGACGGAGGGGGAGCGGACGGGAGGCGGGTAGGTGATCGAGAGGCTCGTCCCGGACAACGTCGTCGTCTCGACCGCGTACGGCGACCCGCCCGGCGTGCCGCTCTTCCCCGAGGAGCGGGCGGCGGTCAGGAAGGCGGTCGCCGAACGGCGGCGCGAGTTCGCCACCGTACGGCACTGCGCCCGCGAGGCGCTGGCGGCCCTGGGCATCCCGCCCGCGCCCATCGTCCCCGGCCGGCGCGGCGCGCCGCGCTGGCCGGCGGGCGCGGTGGGCAGCATGACGCACTGCGCGGGCTTCCGCGCGGCGGCGGTGGCCGGCGCGTCGGACGTGCGGAGCATCGGGATCGACGCCGAACCGCACGAACCCCTCCCCGAACGCGTCTTCCGCATGATCGCCCGGCCCGAGGAGGCCGCGATGGTGCGCGAGCTCGGCGCCCTCAGGCCGGGCACCCACTGGGACCGGCTGCTGTTCAGCGCCAAGGAGGCGGTCTACAAGGCATGGTTCCCGCTGACCGGCGAGTGGCTGGGGTTCGAGGACGGCTCCCTGACCTTCTCCCTCGACGGCCGCTTCCACGCCAGGCTGCTGCCGCCGGACGCGCCCGTGCCCGGGTTCGCGGGCCGCTGGACGGCCGGCCCCGGACTGCTGGCCACGGCGATCGTCGTCCCCCGGTAGGTCAGGCGCGCCGTCCGGGCTCGACGAGCTGGTCGTGCTCGGCCCGGCGCAGGCGTTCCTCGGCGGTGAGCTCGACGCGTCTCATCGCGACGCGCAGGATCGGCGGGGCCATGAGCGAGGTGACGATCGCGACGACGATCACGATCGTGTACATCGCCGTGTCGATGATGCCGATCCGCAGGCCGACCATCGCCACGATGACCTCGATGACCCCGCGCGCGTTCATGCCGGCCCCCAGCGCGAACGCCTCCCAGGCACTCATCCGGCTCAACAGCGCCCCCAGGTACGCGCCCAGGAACTTGCCGACGATCGCCACGCCCAGCACGACCCCGGACGCGGCCAGGACGTCGGGCCGGGCCAGGAGCGTGAGGTCCATGCGCAGACCGGCCGTCGCGAAGAACAGCGGAGCCAGCACGCTGAGGACGATCGTCCGCAGCGGAGCCAGCCACGACGCGTCGGCGTGGCCGGAACGCCCGATGAGGACGCCGCAGACGAACGCCCCCAGGATGGCCTCCAGGCCGAGCGCGTGCGTCCCGGCGGCGGCCAGCAGCACCAGCACCACGGCGGCGGCCCCGGCCGTGCCCGGCTCGGCCGACCGGGTGGCGGCCCGCATCGTCCAGCGGACCAGCGGCCGGCCGACCCAGAGCGCGAACGGCACCAGCGCGGCCAGGTAGACCAGCGACAACACGATCTGGCCGGTGCGCACACCCGTCGTCGCCATGGCCGAGACGATCGAGAGCATGAACCAGCCGAACGCGTCATCCACCATCCCGGCGGTCAGGCAGAGCTGGCCGACGTCGCGGTGCAGCAGCTTCATGTCCGTCAGCGTCTTGGCGATCACGGGGATGGCGCTGACGCACGTGGCCACGCCCAGGAACAGGGCGAAGACGGTGACGCTGGTGCCCTCGACGAGGAGGGAGGCGGGCAGCAGGTAACCGGCGGCCACGCCGAGCGCCAGCGGGACGACCAGTCCGGCGACGCTCACCTTGGCGGCCGTGGCGCCGCGCCGCCGGACCAGGCCGAAGTCGAGCTGGATGCCGGTGATGGCCACCAGCAGCAGGACGCCGACCTGGCCCACCGCGTCCAGCAGGTGGAGCCGGGTGAACGTCAGGGCGGGGACGACGTGGCCGAGCAGGGACGGGCCGAGCAGCACGCCCACCGTCAGCTCGCCGACGATGGCGGGCATGCGCAGGCGCTCGGCCAGCCGGCCGAGCAGGACGGCGAGACCGAGGAGCAGGCCCAGTTGCAGCATGAAGACCAGCAGGTCGTGGGCTCCCAGAGGCATGTCAGGCACAGGAGAGGCTAGGCCGATCTGGCGCCCGTCCTGCTGCTCAATATTGAGCCCGCCCGCCCGCTGGTCGGGGGCCCTGCTCAATATTGAGCGGAGCTTCCGGCGCCCGTGGGCGACATTCGGGGCATGACGAAGCCGGCGCAGTATCAGACCACCCTGCCCCCCGACCAGTTGCTGCACTCGGGCAACGCGGGCCTGATCGTCCACCGCGTGGGGATGCTGGAGTACGGCATGGCCCGCGAGGGCCGCGACTTCAGCGTCGACCTGCTCGACTACATGAACCGCGCCCAGGCCGGCGTCGCCACGACCTTCTGCTACGAGGAGGTCTTCGGCGTCCGCGAGCGGCTGCACTGGTTCGTGCACATGAAGTCCCCCGAGAAGTACAGCAAGCTCATCGAGATGGTGGACCACGACGAGGCGTTCCAGCAGATCTCGCTCAAGGACCGGCTGCCCAAGAAGGGCGGCGGCAACTGGGAGAAGATGTTCGTCCACGGCAGTCTCCAGGAGACCGTCATGTGCCCGCAGCACGGGTTCACCGACGACGTGCACGACGTGCCCGGCACCTTCGTGCCGCCCGCGACGCACCAGACCACCCAGAAGGAGCAGCTCAACTCGGCGACCGCCGGCGCGATCGTGCTGCGTACCGCCGACGCGCGCTACGAGCTGCGCGAGGAGGGACGGCAGTTCCTCTACGACTGGTCCCGGTACGTCAACGCCGACCTCGAAGGCCGCGCCACCGCCTACATCTACGAGCAGACGTGGGGCCGCCAGGACCGCCTGCACGCCCTCATCCACCTGCGCGAACTGGACGACTACCAGGCCGTGCGGGAGCTGGACCGCAGCGAGGGCATGCGCAAGGAGGTCTACGACGTGGAACGCGTCCCCGAACGGCACGGCGGCGGGCAGTGGGACCGGCTGTTCGTGCCGACCAGCATCCACGACGTCCTGATGGTGCCCTAGGTCATGGCTCTCGGGATCGAGGCGATCAACGCGTACGTCGGCAGGGCGTACACGGACGTCCGCGCGCTGTTCGACGCGCGCGGCCTGGACGTGAACCGCTTCGGCAACCTGATGATGGAGCAGCGCTCGGTCAACCTGCCCTGCGAGGACCCGGTCACCAACGCGGTCAACGCCGCCCGCCCGCTGCTGGACGCGCTCACCCCCGAGGAGAAGGACCGGATCGAGCTGCTGGTCGTCGGCACCGAGTCGGGCCTCGACTTCGGCAAGCCGATCAGCACCTACATCCACCACCACCTCGGGCTGAACCCCGCATGCCGCTCGTTCGAGGTCAAACACGCCTGCTACGGCGGGACGGCCGCGCTGCAGTGCGCGGCGGCCGTCGTCGGCGCGAGCCCGATCCCCGGGGTGAAGGCGCTGGCCATCGCCACGGACGCGGCCAGCGGCACGGCCAAGTCCACCTACTGGGAGCCCTCCGAGGGCGCCGGAGCGGTGGCGATGCTGGTCGGCGAGGACGCGCGGGTGCTGCGGCTGGACCCCGGCGCCAGCGGCTACCACACCTTCGAGGTGATGGACACGGCCCGGCCGCGCCACGACACCGACGCGGTCGATCCTGACCTGTCGCTGCTGGCGTACATGCGCTGCGCCGAGGAGTGCTTCGCGGCCTACGGGCGGCGGGTGGCCGGGGCCGACATCGTGGACACCTTCGACTACCTGGCGCTGCACACGCCGTTCGCCGGGATGGTGAAGGGCGCGCACCGGATGCTGCTGCGCAAGCTCAAGGGCATGGGGGCGGAGGAGATCGAGGCCGACTTCGCGGCGCGGGTCACGCCGTCCCTGGCCTACGGCGTGCGGGTGGGCAACACCTACTCGGCCGCGCTCTACCTGGCGCTGTGCTCGCTCATCGACCACGGCGCGTTCGACGCGCCGAGGCGGGCGGGGCTGTTCTCGTACGGGTCGGGCTGCGCGTCGGAGTTCTTCAGCGGCGTGATCCCGGCCCAGGGACGCAGCGGCATCGCCAGGGCGCTGGACGAGCGGCGCGAGATCGGCGTCGAGGAGCTGGACGCGCTGACCGAGCTGAGCGCCGACCGCGCCTTCGGGGTGCGGGACGCGGTGCTGGACCCCAAGCCGTACGGCGACCTGTACGAGGACGCCTTCGGCGGGCGCGGCCTGCTGGTGCTGGACCGCATCGCGGACTTCCACCGGGAGTACAGATGGAGCTGACCTCGGCGACCCTGCGGCACACGCTGCGCCGTCGCACGATCGACGACCGCGCCATCGACGAGCTGGGCGCCGCCCTGGACGAGGCCGAGCGCACCCCCGGCTGCCGCATCCTGCTGCTGGAGGGCGGCGACGGCGTCTTCTGCACCGGCATGGATCTGGAGGAGGCGGCCGGCGCCGACGTCGCCGACGGCGGCCGGGCGTTCTACGGGCTGCTGCGCCGCTTCACCGAGACGCCGGTGACGGTGGTCGCCCGCGTGGACGGCCGGGTGGCCGGCGGCGGCGTCGGCCTGGCCGCGGCCAGCGACTTCGTCTTCGCCAGCGGGCGCAGCACCTTCAGCCTCCCCGAGGCGCTGTGGGGGCTGCTGCCGTGCTGCGTGCTGCCGTTCCTGATCCGGCGCACGGGCTTTCAGAAGGCGTACGCGATGACGCTGAGCACCCAGCCGGTGAGCGCCGCCGAGGCCGCCGCCTTCCACCTGGTGGACGAGGTGTCGGACGACCCGGAGGCGCTCGTGCGGCGGCTGGCGTACCGGCTGACCAAGCTGGACCGGTCGATCGTCACGGACATGAAGCGCTACTTCCGCGAGCTGTGGATCCTGTCGGACGAGACCGAGCAGGTGGCGGTCAAGGAGTTCGGCCGGCTGATGTCCAGCCCCGAGGTGCGCCGCAGGCTCGTGGACTACGCGACCGAGAAGAGATTCCCCTGGGAACGCTAGAGAGGAACGCGCCTGATGTCCGTCGTGTGGGTTTTCCCCGGGCAGGGGTCGCAGCGCAAGGGCATGGGGGCGGGCGTCCTGGAGCGGTACCCCGGCCTGTGCGAGCGCGCCGACGAGATCCTCGGCTACTCCGTCGCCGAGCTGTGCGACGACCCGGTGCGGCTGCGTGACACCCGTTACGTGCAGCCCGCCCTCTTCACCGTCAACGCCCTGAGCTTCCTCGCGCGGCAGGAGGCGGGTGGCCGGCCCGACTACCTGGCCGGGCACAGCCTGGGCGAGTACGCGGCGCTGTTCGCGGCCGGCTGTTTCGACTTCGAGACCGCGCTCGCCCTGGTCAAGCGGCGCGGCGAGCTGATGTCGGCGGCGGGCGGCGGTGCCATGGCGGCGGTCCTCGGCGCCGACCCCGAACGGCTGGAAGAGCTGCTGGCGGGCACCGGCGTGGACGTCGCCAACTACAACTCCCCCGAACAGGTCGTCCTGGCCGGGCCCAAGGACGAGCTGGACGCGCTCCGCCGCGGCGCCCCCGGCAAGTGGGTGCCGCTGAGCGTGAGCGTCCCCTCGCACTCGCGCTACATGGAACCGGCCGCCGCCGCCTTCGCCGAGGCGCTGGAGGGCGTCCGCATCGAGGAGCCGCGGGTGCCCGTCATCTCCAACGTGACCGGACGTCCGTACCGGGCGGCCGAGGCGGCCGAGCTGCTGCGCCGCCAGATCTGCAACCCGGTGCGGTGGGTGGACGGCCTGCGGTACCTGATGGCGCAGGGCGTGTCCGAGCTGGAGGAGATCGGGCCCGGCGACGTGCTCGGCAAGCTGTGGCAGGTCACCCGCCGCCACCCGCCGGAACCCGCCCCCCAGGAACCGGCGACGCCCGCCCGGCCTGTGACGCCCGTCGTCCGGGAGCCTGTGACGCCCGCCGTCCAGGAGCCGGTGACGCCCGCCGCCCGGGAGGCCGGGGTCGTGCTCGGGTCGGCCGAGTTCCGCGCCGACTACCGGGTCCGCCACGCCTACCTGGCCGGATCGATGTTCAAGGGCATCGCGTCGGCCGACCTCGTGATCAGGATGGGCCGGGCCGGGCTGATGGGCTTCTTCGGCGCGGGCGGGCTCACCCCGGACGAGATCGCCGCGGCCCTCGACACCATCCAGGGCACCCTCGGGCCGGACGGCGCGTACGGCGTGAACCTGCTCCACGGCCTCGGCGAGGAGGGCCTGGAACGCGAGACGGTGGACCTGCTGCTCCGCCGCGACGTGCGGCACATCGAGGCCGCCGCCTACCCGCACCTCACCGCCCCCCTCGTGCGCTACCGCTACAGCGGCGCGCACCGCGACGCCTCCGGGCGGCCGGTCGCCGTCCGGCACGTGGTGGCCAAGGTCTCCAGGCCCGAGGTCGCCGCCGCCTTCATGCGTCCCGCGCCGAAGGCCGTCCTGGAGCGGCTCGTCCGGGAGGGCGCGCTGAGCGCGGCCGAGGCGGAGGTCGCCGCGGAGCTGCCGGTCAGCGCGGACGTCTGCGTCGAGGCCGACTCGGCCGGGCACACCGACGGGCGCTCGCCGTACGCGCTGATGCCCGCGATCCTGCGGCTGCGCGACGAGGCGATGGCCGCGCACGGCTACGCCAGGCGCATCAGGGTCGGCGCGTCCGGCGGGATCGGCGCCCCGGAGGCGGCCGCGGCCGCGTTCGTGCTCGGCGCCGACTTCATCGTCACCGGCAGCGTCAACCAGTGCACCCCCGAGGCCGGGACGTCCGACGCCGTCAAGGACCTGCTCGCCGGGCTCGACGTGCAGGACACCGCCTACGCCCCGGCCGGCGACCTGTTCGAGCTGGGCGCGCAGGTGCAGGTGGCCAGGAAGGGCACGCTGTTCCCGGCCCGCGCCAACAAGCTCTACCAGCTCTACCGCCAGTACGGCTCGCTGGAGGAGATCGACGAGCGGACCAGACGGACGATCCAGGACAAGTTCTTCCGCCGTTCCTTCGCGGAGGTGTGGGAGGAGACGCGGGCGTTCCTGGCCGCGCGCAGGCCGGGCGAGCTGGCCCGCGCCGAACGCGACCCCAAGCACCGCATGGCGCTCGTCTTCCGCTGGTACTTCGTCCACACGATCAGGCTGGCGCTGCGCGGCGAGGCCGGACGGCAGGTGGACTACCAGGTCCATTGCGGGCCCGCCATGGGGGCGTTCAACCGGTGGGTGGCCGGCACGGAGCTGGCCGACTGGCGGGCCAGGCACGTCGACGTCATCGCCGACCGGCTGATGGAGGCCGCCGCCGGGCTGCTGGAGGCCCGGCTGCGCGACCTGACCAAGGACGGTTAGACCTGATCAGACCCTGCTAGACCCGGAGGAGGTGGCGGTCCAGGTCCTCCTGGACCGCCGCCAGCACCTCGGGCCGCGGGCCCTTGAGGTAGAAGTGGTCGCCGCCGAACACGCGCAGCGTGAAGCCGCCGCCCGTGGCGTCGCCCCAGGCGCTGATCTCGTCCGGGTCCACCTCGGGGTCGGCGTCGCCGAGCAGCGCCGAGATCGGGCAGTCCGGACGCGGGCCGGGCAACGGCGTGTACGACTCGTTCAGCTCGAAGTCGGCGCGCAGGCTCGGCAGGAACACCTCCAGCAGGCCGCGCTGGCCCATCACCTCCGACGGCGTGCCGTTCAGCTTGCCCATCTCGGCCAGCATCTCCTCCTCCGACAGGTCGCTGAAGAGGCGGCGGCGGGTCGGGAGCTGCGGCGCGCGGCGTCCGGACACGAACAGCACCGCGGGCGGGAACCGGCGGGCCGTCTCCCAGGCCACGACCGCGCCCATGCTGTGCCCGAACAGCGCGAAGGGCCGGTCGGTGTACGGCTCGATGGCCTCCGACAGCGGGCCCACGAGCTGCTCCATGCGGTTGTAGGGCCGCTCGCGCAGGCGCGACTCGCGCCCCGGCAGCACCACCGGGCAGACGTCGACGTCCGGGGACAGATGTTCGTCCCATCTGCGGAACAGCGCGGAGCCGCCTCCCGCGTGCGCGAAGCAGAACAGTCTGATCCGGGCGTCGGCTCTGGGTCCGCCGCCCGCTATCCAGGAACCAGGCATGATCCGAAGGTTACGGCCGATCGTCTTCCGCCGCCTGCTCAGTCTTGAGCAGGCAGCGCGCGTCGTCCTCACTAGCGTCGCAGTGAGGGAGGAGGCCCATGGAGCACGACGAGCGCGTGACGGAGACGGTCATCCGCCTGCTGGCCGAGGTGCTGCCCGGCGGTGCGGAGCTGACCCCCGACGCTTCACTGAAGGACAGCGGACTCGACTCGATCTCCGCGGTACGGGTGTGGTTCGAGATCCAGCGGGAGTTCTCGCTGGACTTCCCCGTGGAGCGGCTGGGTGACTGCGGGACGCCGGCCGAGCTGGCCGAGCGGATCGCCGAGCTGGCCGGGACGACCGAGGACACCGTCCCGGCCGGCCCAGTGATCAGCCCGGCTCCCGGCGAGCGGCACGAGCCGTTCCCCTTGACGCCCCTGCAGCAGGCGTACGTCATGGGCGCGGACGAGGACGCCACCCCCGACCCGGTCGGCTGCCAGGTCTACCGCGAGTTCGAGGTGCCCGGCGTGGACCCCGAACGCCTGCGCGCGGCCTGGCAGCGCGTCGTGGACCACCACGACGCCCTGCGCCTGGAACTGGGCGAGGACGGCACCCAGCGGGTGCTGGACCGGGCCCCCTCCTGGGACCTGCCGGTGGACGAGCCCGGCGCCCGCGAACGCCTCGCGCACCGGCGGTACGAGCCCGGCGTCTGGCCGCCGTTCGCCGTCGAGGTCACCACGCCCGGGACCGTGCACTTCGGCATCGACGCGAGCGTGACCGACGGGCGCGGGCTCGACGTGCTGCTGCGCGACTTGTGGCGCTGCTACCGCGACCCCGGCCATCGGCTGGAGGACGGCGGACTCTCCGTCCGCGACTGCCTGCTGGCGCTGGACGCCCGGCGGCGCGGCCCCCGCCACCAGGAGGACCTGGACTACTGGCGGGAACGCCTGGCGGACCTGCCGCCCGGCCCCGCCGCCGGCGTCCCGGACGGTTCGCCGCGCGCCGCGCTGACCGGCTCGCTGACCGCCGCCCAGTGGGGCGCCCTGCGCGCCAGGGCCGCCGAGCTGGACGTCTCGCCGACCGCCCTCGTGCTGACCCTGTTCGCCGAGACGGTCGGCAGGGGCGAGGACTGCTCCCTGGCCGTCACCACGACCGGCCGGGCCTGGCTGCCGCGCGAGGTGGACGAGGTGGTCGGGCCGTTCACCGGCACCGCCGTGTTCGCCGCCGAGAGCACGCTCGGCGAGCCGCTGGAGGAGGCGGTCCGGGAGGTGCACCGGCGGTTGTGGCGCGACCTCGGCCACGCGGGCGTCCCCGGCGTGACCGTCATGCGGGAGCTGCGCGAGCGCACCGCCCTGCCCGTCGTCTTCACCAGCCTGCTGGACGCCCGGCCCGACGACGCCGTGCCGCCGGTGTCGTACGCGCTCAGCCAGACCTCCGGCGTCGCGCTCGACCACCAGATGTGGGAGCACGACGGCGAGCTGCGGGTGCGCTGGGACCTGGTGCCCGGCTGCTTCGCGCCCGGCGAGCCGGAGACCCTGTTCGCCCGCTTCACCAACGCGCTGCGCGCCCTGGCCGCCGACACCGGCGAGGGCGAGATCCGGCCGCTCAACGAGCTGCAGAAGGCGTACTTCGTGGCCCGCGCGGGCGGTTCGCACGAGTACGACGGCTGCCAGGTCTACCACAGCTTCCACGTCCGCGACCTGGACCGGGACCGGCTCGGACGGGCCTGGCTGCGCCTGGTGGCCGCCCACGACGCGCTGCGCTCGGAGGTCACGCACGACGGGACGCTGCGGATCAGGCCGCACGCGCCGGAGAACTGGGCCATCCCCGAGGTCCCCGGCGTCGAGCCCGAGGAGATGGCCGGACGGGCGTTCGCGCTGGGCCGCTGGCCGCAGTGGGAGCTGCGGGTCAGCGGCGAGACCGTGCACGCGGCCGTCGACCTCACCGTGCTCGACGGGCGGAGCATCCACATCGTGCTGCGCGAGCTGTTCAGGCTCTACGCCGACCCCTCGGCCGAGCCGCGCCCGCCTTCCCAGGCGTCCCCCCTTGAGGACCCGCACGGGGACGGCTACTGGGACGAGCGGTTCCGCGACCTGCCGCCCGGGCCCGAGGTGGCCACCACGCCCGCCCGCCGCGTCCGGCTGAGCGGCAGCGTCGCCGCGGTCTCCGACGAGACCGTCTTCGCCGCCCTGGCCGGCGCGCTGCGCGGGCGCTTCCCCGACCCGTTCAGCGTGTCCGTGGTGCGCTGGACCGCCGAGTCGGAGCCGCTGCGCCCCGGCGAGTTCACCGCCCTGAGCTGGGTCACCGACGAGGAGTCCTACCCGGACCGGATCGCCGCCGACGCCGCGAACGGCGCCCTGACCGGCCTGGCCACGCTGCGCGGCCACGTCATGAGGGAGCGCCGCCGCCGCGCCTACGCCTTCCCCGTCGTCTACACCAGCACCCTCGACCTGACCGAGCACCCCCTCCCGGACGGCGTCGAGGCCGGCCCCTGGATGACCTACACCCCGGACGTCGCCCTCGACTGCATCGTCATCAGGGAGGGCGACCGGCTGCACTACCACTGGGACGCCCTGGAGCCGGAGTTCCCCGACCTGGCCGAGCTGTTCGCGGCCTTCGAGGACCGGCTGCGTCCCGTCCACCGGCTGTTCGAGCGGCAGGCCGCCGCCCGGCCCGACGCGGTCGCGCTGCGGCACGCCGGCGGGACCATGACGTACGGGGAGCTGAACCGGCGGGCCAACGCCGCCGCCTGGCGGCTGAAGGAGCTGGGCGTGGGGCCGGGGACGGTGGTCGGCGTGCGCCTGTGCCGCGGGCCGGACATGGTGGCCGCCGTCCTCGGGATTCTCAAGGCGGGCGGCGCCTACCTGCCCGTGGAGCCGTCCCTGCCGGACGAGCGGGCGGCGGTCATGCTGGACGACGCCGCCGCCGGGATCGTGCTGACCTGCGCGGAGACGTCCGGCTGGGCCGTGCCCGAGGACGTGCGCGCCGTCGAGCTGGACGCCGGCGGGGACGACCGCGGCGACCCGCCCCTCGTAGGCGCCGTGGACGACCTCGCGTACGTGATCTTCACCTCGGGCAGCACCGGCAAGCCCAAGGGCGTCGAGGTCAGCCACCGGCCGCTGCTCAACCTGCTCGACTGGTGCTACCGCACCTTCGACTTCGACGCCTCCGACGTCGGGCTCTGCGTCACCTCGCTCGGCTTCGACCTGTCGGTGTTCGACATCTTCGGCCTGCTCGGCCGGGGCGCCTCGCTCTACATCGCCGACGAGGGCCAGCAGCGCGACCCCGAACTGCTGCTGGACGTCCTCATCGACGAGCCGGTCACGTTCTGGAACTCCGCGCCCACGACGCTCAACCAGCTCGCCCCGCTGCTGGCCGAGCGGCAGGGCGGCGAGGGCACCGGCGACCTGCGGCTGGTCTTCCTCAGCGGCGACTACACGCCGCTGCCGCTGCCGGACGCCGTGCGCGCGACCTTCCCGCGGGCGCGGGTGGTCAGCCTGGGCGGCGCCACCGAGGCCACCGTCTGGTCGAACTGGTTCGAGGTGGGGGAGATCGACCCGTCGTGGCGGAGCATCCCGTACGGCCGGCCGATCGACGACGCGCTCTACTACATCCTCGACGAGGACCGGCGGCCCTGCCCCGAAGGGGAGGAGGGCGACCTGTTCATCGGCGGCAGGTGCCTGAGCCTCGGCTACCGCAACCAGCCCGAGCTGACCGCCGACCGGTTCGTGCCGGACCCGTTCGCGGGCGGGCGCATGTACCGGACCGGCGACCGGGCGGCGCTGCTGCCCGACGGGAACATCACGTTCCTCGGGCGGGCGGACAACCAGGTGAAGATCCGCGGGTTCCGGGTGGAGCTGGGCGAGATCGAGCACCGGCTGCGGCAGCACCCGGCGGTGCGGGACGTCGTCGTCCTGGCCCGCGACGACCGCTCGGGGGAGCGGAAGCTGGTCGCGTACGTGATGGCCGAGGGTGCGCAGCCGGACGTCGGTGAGCTGCGGGCGCACGCGGCCGGGACGCTGCCGGCGTACATGGTGCCCAACCACGTGGCGTTCGTGCGCACGTTCCCGGCCACGTCCAACGGCAAACTGGACCGGGACGCCCTCCCGTGGCCCCTCACCGAACGCACCCCGGAGCCCGCCCCGGAGCCGGCGCCCCAGCCCCAGCCCGCCCCGGAGCCCCAGCGCGAGCCCGAACCGGAGCCCCGCCCCCACTCCCACTCCCAGCCCGAGCCCGAACCGGAGCCCCGCCCCCACTCCCAACCCCAGCCCGAGCCCGAACCGGAGCCCCGCCCCCACTCCCAACCCCAGCCCGAGCCTGAGCCCGAGGTCGCGGGGCGGGCCGTGACGGAGATCGCCGAGCTGTTCGCCGAGCTGATCGGGGTCGAGGAGGTGGACCCCGGCCAGGACCTCTGGGACCAGGGCGTCACCTCCTTCACCATGGTCCAGGTCTCCAAGGCGCTGCGGAAGCGGTACGGCAGGCGGGTGCCGGTGGCGCTGCTGCTGGAGAACCCGACCGTCAACGGCATCGCCGCCGTCGTGGGCGGCCCCGCCGACCCGCCCGCCGACCCGCCCGCCGACCCGCCCGCCGACCCGCCCGCCGCTCCTCCCGCCAGGGAACGCCCCTCGCAGAAGCCCGCGCCGGCGGAGGCCGAGGTGGAGGCCGAGGCGGGCGGGCCGGGGGAGGTGGACTTCTTCTCGCCCGAGGACCGGGAGGCGTTCAAGGCGGCCCGGTGGAATCTGCGCCCGCTGGAGCCGGACGCCAGCCTCATCCGCCTGGACCGCCTCGACGTGCCCGACGAGCACTTCGCCTGGAGGGCCAGCGTGCGCGACTTCGAGCCCGGCTCACTGCCGTACCGGTCGTTGTGCCGGCTGCTCGGCCTGCTGCGCGAACGGCGGCTCGGCGACCGCGAGCGCCACCTGTACCCGTCGGCCGGGGACACCTACGCCGTGCAGGCGTACCTGCACGTCACCAGGGGCGCGATCGACGGCGTCCCCGAGGGCATCTACTACTACAACCCGAGCGAGCACGCCCTCCACCTGGTGAACGCCCACCCCGAGCTCGACCGTACGGTCCACTTCGTCTACAACCGCGACCTGTACGACCGCGCCGGCTTCAGCCTCTACCTCATCGGCCAGACCAAGGGCATCGAACCCCTGTACGGCGAGCAGAGCCTGCGCTACCTGACCCTGGAGGCGGGCTACCTCGGCCAGCTCCTGATGACCGGCCAGGCGGCCTGCGGCATCGGGCTCTGCCCCATCGGCGAGGTCGCCTTCGACCGCGTCCGCGACCAGTTCGACCTCGACGACGGCCACCGCTTCCTCCAGGCGTTCCTGGGCGGCCCGGCCGAGCACGCGACCGGCGACGCCACCCCCGTCTTCGCCACCCCGGCGACGGAACCGGCAGCCGTGCACCCCAAGCCGGCGGCCCCTCGCCCCGAGCCCGCGCGGCGGGCGGAGCCGGCGGCCGGTCTCGCCGTGATCGGCATGGCCGGACGTTTCCCCGGCGCCGACGACCTGGACGGCTTCTGGCACAACCTCAGCACCGGCGCCCGCAGCCTGCGCCCCGACCCCAGGGGCGAGCGTCCCGGCGGCTACCTGGAGCACATCGACCGCTTCGACAGCCTGCTCTTCCACATCTCGCCGAAGGAGGCCGCGACGCTCGACCCGCAGCTCCGGCTCCTGCTGCACAGCGTGTGGGAGTGCCTGGAGCACGCCGGGCACACCCCGGACTCCCTGCGCCGGACCGCCCCCAGGGTGGGCGTCTTCGTCGGCTCGATGTGGCACGACTACCAGCACGCGGGCGCCGCCGCCTGGCAGGCGGGCGGCCCGGCCGTGGTGTCGGCGACCGCGTCCGACATGGTGAACCGGGTCTCGTACTTCTTCGGGTTCACCGGGCCGAGCATCGCCGTGGACACGTCGTGCTCGTCCACGCTGACCGCGCTGCACCTGGCCGCCCAGGCCATCCGTACGGGCGACTGCGACGCGGCCGTGGTCGCGGGCGTCAACCTGCTCGCCGACCCCTACCACGCCGCGCTGCTGGCCGGGCTGGGCCTGCTGGCCGAGGAGGCCGGCGCCGCCGCCTTCGACGCCGACCGGCCCGGCTGGACGGTGGGCGAGGGCGTCGGCTCCTTCCTGCTGCGGCCCGTCGCGGACGCCGTCCGGGCGGGGGACGCCGTCCACGGCGTGGTCGAGGCCACCTGGGTCGCGCACACCGGGCGTACCGGGCGGTTCACCGCGCCGAGCGCCGAGGCCATGGCGGCGTCCATGCGCGGCGCCCTGGAGCGGGCCGGCGCCGGGCCCGGCGACGTCTCCTACGTCGAGTGCGCCGCGGCCGGGGCCGTCCTGGCCGACGCGGCCGAGGCGGAGGCGCTGGCCGAGGTCTTCGGCGGACGGCCCGAGCCCGTCGAGGCGGGCACGCTCAAGCCGAACATCGGCCACCTCGAAGCCGCGTCCGGCGCCTCCCAGCTCGCCAAGGTGCTGCTGCAGCTCCGGCACGGACGGCTGGCGCCCACCCTCGTCGCCGAGCCGCCCACCGACGCGGTCAGCGTGCCCGAGCAGGCCCGGCCCTGGACCGGTGAGCGGCGGGCGCTGATCAACGCCTTCGGGGCGACCGGCACGCACGCCCACGCCGTCGTCCGCGCGCCCCTGCCCGAGGAGACCGGGGGGAGCGCGGCCGACGACGGCCGCGAGCACGCCGTCCTGGTCTCGGCCGCGACGCCGGAGCAGCTCGTGACCGCCGCCCGCCGCCTGGCCGCCGGGGCCGGGGAGCAGGACGTGCGCCGGATCGCCTACACCACCCAGACCGGACGTTCCGCCCTCGCGCACCGGCTCGCCGTGGTCTGCCGTGACGCGGCCGGGCTGCGGGAGGCGCTGGAGGCGTTCGCGGCGGGCCGGGCGCATCCGTCCGTGCTCGCCGGTCGCGTCGGCGGAGGCGCCGGTTCGGCGGGTACGGAGGCCGAGGCCGCCGCCGCCTGGGTGACCGGGCAGGACGTGGACTGGGAACGGTTCTGGCCGGAGCCGCCCGGACGGGTGGCGCTGCCGTCCTACCCGTTCGAGGCCGAGCCGTACTGGATCGAGCGGACGGAGCCGGACGCGCCGCGGGCCGCCACGGGGGACATGGAGGAGTACCTCAAGGGCGTCTACGCCGAGGTCTCGGGCATCGACGCCGACCGGCTCGGGGTGCGGGTGCCATTGGAGCAGTACGGGCTGACGTCGTACCAGATCGTCGAGCTCAACGCGCGGCTGGAACGGGACCTGGGGGAGCGGTCGCGGACTCTCTTCTTCGAGCACAAGGACCTGGCCGGGGTCGCCGCCGCACTGGCCGCCAGAGCCCCGGCCCCGCCGACGCCCCGCCCCGACCAGCCCGACCGCCCCGATCAGCCCGACCAGCCCGACCAGCCCGACCAGCCCGACCAGCCCGACCGGCCCGACCGGCCCGACAAAGCCGACGATCCCGACGACGCGGGCGCGATCGCCGTGATCGGGATCGCCGGACGCTACCCCGACGCCCCCGACCTGGCCGCGTTCTGGGAGAACCTGGCCGCCGGACGGCACTCGCTCTCCCGCGTCCCCGGCGACCGGACCCGTGACGGCTGGCCCGTGGATCTCATGTGGGGCGGCTTCCTCGCCGGCGTCACCGACTTCGACCCGCTGCTGTTCGGCATCACCCCGCGCGACGCGGCCCTCATGGACCCCCAGGAGCGCGTCTTCCTGGAGGTCGCCTGGGAGGCCCTGGAGGACGCCGGCTACCCGCGCACCCGCCTGCGCGACCAGCATGGCTCCGACGTCGCCGTCTACGCGGGCGTGATGTACAACGAGTACCCCTTCTTCGGCGTCGAGCAGAGCCTGCGCGGCACGTCCCAGGACACCGGCGCGACCCTCGGCGGCGTGGCCAACCGCGTCTCCTACCACCTGGACCTCAAGGGGCCCAGCATGTCGGTCGACACGATGTGCTCGTCGTCGCTGGCCGCGCTGCATCTCGCCGTACGGTCGCTGCGCCAGGGGGAGTGCCAGTTGGCGATCGCCGGCGGCGTCAACCTCAACCTGCACCCGAACAAGTTCGTCCAGCACGCCCGCATGCGGCTCACCGCCGGGGACCGGCGCTGCCACAGTTTCGGCGCGGGCGGCGACGGCTTCGTGCCCGCCGAGGGCGCGGGGGTCGTCCTGCTCAAGCCGCTGGCGAGGGCGAAGGCGGACGGCGACCGGATCCACGCCGTGATCAGGGGCACCGCCGTCGTGCACTCGGGCCGTACGAACGGCTGGGTGGTGCCGAGCCCGGTCGAGGAGGGCGAGCTCGTCGCCCGCGCGCTCGCCGACGCGGGTGTGGACCCCGACGGCATCGGCTACCTGGAATGCCACGGCGCGGGCACCGCGCTCGGCGACCCCATCGAGATCAACGCCCTCATGCGGGTGTTCGGACGGACGGGCGCGGCCCCGGGCAGCATCCCGATCGGTTCGGTCAAGTCCAACCTCGGGCACGTCGAGTCGGGCGCCGGCATCGCCGGGCTCACCAAGATCGTTCTTCAGCTCCGGCACCGACGGCTCGTCCCCTCCCTGCACGCCGACGACCTCAACCCGGACATCGCCTGGGACGAGATCCCCTTCCGCGTGCAGCGCGAGGCGGCCGACTGGCCCGAGGGGCCCGGCGGCGCGCCCCGGCGGGCGGGCATCAGCTCGTTCGGCGCCGGAGGGACGATCGCGCACGCCGTGGTCGAGGAGCCCCCGCCCGCCGAATCCGGCACGTCCGACCCCGGGCCGCAGCTGATCGTGCTGTCGGCCCACGACGAGAGGCGGCTGCGCGCCATGGCCGGCCGGCTGGCCGGGCACCTGCGCGCGACGCCCGAGAGCCTCGCCGACGTCGCCCACACCCTCCAGACCGGACGGGAGCCGCTGCGCGAGCGGCTCGCGCTGGTCGTCCCGGACGTGGGGGAGCTGTGCGGACGGCTGGAGCGGTTCGCCCGGTCGGAGCCCGCCGACGTGCTCCGCGGCCGGACCCGCCCAGGCACCCCGCCATCCGGCAAGCCCGGCGACCCGTCGTCCGGGAAGCCCGGCACGCCCGGTGAGCTGCTGGAAGTGGGGCGGTACTGGGTGGAGGGCGGTCACGTGGACTGGACGCCGCCTCCGGGCGCGCGGCTGGTGGGGTTGCCGTCGTACCCGTTCGACCGGATGCGGTGCTGGCCCTTCGAACCGGCGGCGTCCGGGGAGCCGGCGTCCGGGGAGCCGGCGTCCGGGGTGCCGGCGTCCGGGGAGCCGGAATCGGCCGTGTCCGAGACGCCGCTCTTCGAGCGGACGTGGGCGGCGTCCGAGCGGCCCGCCCGCGACCCGGGAACCCTGGACGGCGGGACCGTGGTGTGCCTGTACGGCGACGACTCCGAGGAGCTGGCGCGCTCGCTCGGCGACCAGGTCGTGCCCGTACGCGCGGGCGACCCCGTCCCGGAGGAGTTCACCGGCTGGATCGACCTGTGCGACCTGGGCGAGGCGAAACCGCGTGACGAGCTGCGACGGCTCGCCGTCCTGCGGGACGCCCTGGCCCGGCGCCGCCCGCTGCGGATCCTGCACGTCACCAGCGGCCTGCTGGACCTCGACGGCGCGCCGCCGAGCCTGGCGGGGGCGCGGATGGCGGGGTTCGTGCGGATGCTGGCCGCCGAGTACCCGTCGGTCACGGCCACCGTGCTGGACAGCGACCGGCCCTCGGCCGCGCAGATCCGCGCCGAGTGGGCGTCCGCCGAGCCGTACGGGGAGGTCTGTTACCGCGACGGCGGGCGGTTCCGTCCAGATCTGCGGGAGTTGTCCGCGCCCTACGTGGAGCCGGACCTCGATCCCGAGTCCGTCTACGTCGTGAGCGGCGGCACCAGGGGGCTGGGCGCGCTGGTGGCCCGCCACCTGGCCGGACGCGGCGCGCGCCGGCTCGCCCTGCTCGGTGTCCGGCCGCTGCCGCCGCGCGACCAGTGGGACGGCTCCGGCGAGGAGGCCGTCGCCACCGTCCTCGGCCTGGAAGACATGGGCGCGCGGGTGGTCGTGCACACCGGGCCGCCGTCCGGGGTGGCCGCCTTCCTGGACGGCGTACGGCGCGAGCTGGGCCCGATCGGCGGCGTCGTCCACTGCGCGGGACGCTCCAGTCAGGGCCGCCCGTCGCTGGCCCACAAGTCCGACGACGACCTGCGGGCCGTGCTCGCACCCAAGGCCGACCTCCTGGAGGCGCTGGACGAGGCGTGCGCCGGGGACCGTCCGGCCTTCTTCGTCACCTTCTCCTCCGTCTGCGCCGCCGTGCCGGCGCTGGCCGCCGGGGTGGCCGACTACGCGGCCGCCAACGCCTTCCTCGACCTCTGCGCCGGGGTCAGGCGGCGGTCCGGCCGGGCCGAGTTCCGGTCGGTCGACTGGCCGCAATGGCGGGAGTCCGGCGGGGCGCGCGGGAAGCCGAACGTCGGCGAGGCCGTCGGTCTCGCGTCCCTCGGCGACCGGGAGGGGCTGCGGGTGCTGGACCGGGTGATCGGGTTGCCGCGCGGCGCGACCGTGCTGCCGTGCCCGCCGTCCGGCGTTTCGGTGGACGTCCCGGCGCTGATCAGGCTGCCGGAACGGCCCGACCGCCGTCCCGTCCCCGAACCCGCGCCGGCCGGGGAGCCTGACTGGCTGGCCGAGCTGTTCTCCGAGACGATCGGCATCCCCGTGGACGCGCTGGACCCGACGGCGGAGTTCGGGGACCTCGGCGTCGAGTCGGTGATGCTGGCCGAGCTGGTGCAGCGCATCGAGGAGCGGCTCGGGGAGAGCCTGGAACCGTCGCTGCTGCTGGACCACCCGACGCTGGAACAGCTCCGCGACCGCCTGGGCGTCCCGCAGAAGACCGTCCCGGGCGTCCCGGGGAAGACCGCCCCGCACGAGCCCCGGGAGACCGCGCCGGACACTGCCCAGACCACTGCCCCTGCTCTGGAGCCCGTCCGACCGGCAGGATCGCAGGATCGCAGGATCGCGATCATCGGCATGGCCTGCCGGTTCCCCGGCGCCCCCGACGTGGCCGCGTTCTGGCGGAACCTCGCCGAGGGCCGGTGCGACGTGCGCGAGGTGCCCGCCTCCCGCTGGGACCACCGCGAGCTGTACGCGCCCGAGCCCGCCCTCGGCCGCAGCATCAGCAAGTGGGGCGGCTTCGTCGACGGCATCGAGGACTTCGACAACGACTACTTCGGCCTGGGCGAGGACGAGGCCCGCGCCCTCGACCCGGCCATCCGCATGTTCCTGGAGTGCTGCGCGACCTGCCTCGCCGACGCCGGCTACGACCCCGCCGAGCTGCGCGGACGCCGGGCCGGCGTGTTCGCGGGAGCCCGGATGTCCGACTACGGGCGCCGGGTCGGCATCCGGCCGGGCGGGCTGGCCTCCGACCAGAACTTCATCGCGGCCAGGGTCGCCCACCACTTCGACCTGCGCGGCCCCAACCTCGTCGTGGACAGCGCGTGCTCCTCCTCCCTGGTCGGCGTGCAGCTCGCCGCGCAGAGCCTGCTCGCCGGGGAGGCCGAGGTCGCCCTCGCGGGCGGGGTGGAAGTGCTCCTGGACGAGAACGACTACCTCCAGCTCAGCGCGGCCAAGGCGCTGTCGCCCACCGGGCTGTGTCACACGTTCGACGAGCGTGCCGACGGGTTCGTGCCGGGGGAGGGCTGCGGGGTGGTCCTGCTCAAGCCGCTGAGCGCGGCGCTGGCCGACGGCGACCGGGTGCACGCGGTCATCGAGGCGGTCGCCGTCAACAACGACGGCCGCACCATGGGCGTCACCACGCCCAACCCCGAGGCCCAGGCCGACGTGGTCCGCCGGGCCCTGGCGGCGGCCGGCCGCAGGCCGGGGGAGATCGGCCTGATCGAGGCGCACGGCACCGGCACCCTCATCGGCGACCCCATAGAGCTGCGAGCCCTGACCCGCGTCTTCCACGAGGGCGGCGATCCGGGCACGTGTGCGATCGGCAGTGTGAAGACCAACATCGGGCACACGCTCAGCGCGGCCGGGATCGCCGGGCTGATCAAGGCGGCGCTGGCCGTCGAGCACGGACGGATCCCGCCGACGTTGTCCTGCGAGCGGCCCAACCCGCGGTTCGACTTCGCCGCCTCGCCCTTCGAGCCCGTCACCGAGCCGCGGGACTGGCCCTCGCCGAGGGTCGCCGGCGTCAGCTCGTTCGGGCTCGGCGGCACCAACGCGCACCTCGTGCTGAGCGAGCCGGACCCGCGGCTGCGCGCGGGGCCGGTACGCGAGCCCGCCCCCGCGCCGGTCTTCCGCCGCAGGCGGCTGTGGCTGGAGCGCGACCCCGCCCCGCCCAGCGCCCCCGGCCGGAGCCCCGACCCCGCCCCAAGCCCCGCCCCTGGCCGGAGGCCCGATCCCGGCCCGCCGGACGACGCCAGCTCGCTGCTCGACCTGAACATCACCACGGGGAGGCGCTGACTCCATGCCCGCGATCGAGTGTCACACCACGCTGAAGCACACCGACTTCATCATGCGGAACCACCGGGTGCACGACGTTTCCGTGATGCCCGGGGTGACGTTCCTCGATCTCGTGTTCCGCACGCTGATGGCGACCGGGCGCGACCCCGGTGAGATCGTCCTGCGCGAGGTGCTGTTCACCGAGGCGATCGTCACCAAGCCGGAGGCCGACCGCGAGATCCGCGTCACCGTCGAGGGCGAGGACGTGCGGGCGGAGAGCCGCTGGAGCAGGGACGGGCAGCCGCTGTCCGACTGGCGGCGCAACCTCACCGGCAAGGTGGGCACGCCGAGCACCCCCGCGCCCGCCCCGATCGACCTGGACGCCCTCCGCCGGGGCGCGCGGCGGCAGGGCGACATGGAGGACCTGTACGCCCGCGCCAGGGCCGAGGACATCAGCCACGGCGAGCCCATGAAGTGCACCGGCCGGCTGCACCACGGCGACGGCTACCTGCTCGCCGAGCTGCGGCAGGAGTCGCCCGCCCCCGGCCACGAAGGCTTCCACCTGCACCCCGCCCGCCTGGACGCGGCCACGCTCGCCGGGCTGGGCCAGACCCAGGCGTCGGGGCAGGAGCCGTTCATCCCCGTCTACATCGCCGAGTTCCGCGCGCCCCGGCGGCTCGACGCGGCCTTCCACGTGTACGCGCCGAGTCCGGAGACCATCGCGCCGTCCGGCGACGTGATCACCAACGACTTCGGCCTCTATGACGAGCGGGGACACTTCGTCGCCGGGTTCGGCGGGCTGTCGTGCAAGCGCATCAGGTCGCCCCGGCTGATCGAGCGGCTGCTCGGCGACCCCGGACGTCCGGAGCCGCCCGCCACCGGCCGCAACGGCTCCGGCGACCTGGTCGGACGCCTGCGCGAGCTCGTGGCCGGGCCGCTCGGCCGCTCGCCCGGCGACGTGCCCACCGGCACCGGCTTCTACGACCTCGGCCTGGACTCCGTCACGCTCGTGGACATCGGCGAGCGGCTGGAGAAGATCGTCGGGCGGCGGCTCTACCCGACGCTGCTCTTCGAGTACGGCGACATCGACAGCCTCGCCGCCCACCTCTCCTCCGCCTACGACCTCACCCTGGAACAGCCGGAGCCATCGCCGGAGCCGGCGTCGGGGCCGGGCGAGACGTTGTGCTTCCGCGACGTCTGGGTGCCGCTGCCGCAGGACGGCGACGACCCCGGCGAGTACCGCGAGATCACCCCCGGCGCCCGGTACGACGGCTCCCGGCACCTCCTCATCCGGGCCACGCCTGGAGAGCCCGCCGACCCGTGCCTGGCCGTCTGGGAGACCGCGAAGGCCGTCCTCGACGCGAAGCCGGAGCGACCGGTCACCCTCACGTACGCGCACACCGGCGACGACCCCGCCCACGAGGCCGTCGGCGCGCTGGCCCGGACGATCACCGCCGAGACCCCGCTGATCCGCTGCCGCAGCATCCGCCTGGACACCGCCGCCGCCCCCACCTCAGCCCAGGCCGACCCGCTGCGGGACGCCTCCGCCGAGCCCGAGATCCGCTACCGGCGGGGCGAACGCCTGGTGCGCCGCTGGCTCCCGGCCGAGCCCTCCGAGGGCGGCGGAGCCGTCCCGGTCAGGAAGGGCGGCGTGTACGTGATCGCCGGCGGGACGGGTGGGATCGGCCGCGTCCTCGCCGAGCACCTGGAACGCCGCCACCAGGCCAGGGCCGTGCCCGTCAGCAGGAACGCGGAGATCTCCGCCGACCTGACCGACCCGGACCAGGTCGAACGCGCCCTCGCCACGGTCCGGGAGCGCCACGGCCGCATCGACGGCGTCTTCCACTGCGCGGGGGTCAACCGCGACGGGCTCTACCCGGGCAAGCGGGCCGCCGACATCGAGGCCGTGGTGGCGGCCAAGGCCCTCAGCGCCCGCCACCTGGACGCCGCCACCAAGGACGACGACCTGGACTATTTCGTGGTGTTCTCGTCGGTGTCGGCGTCCCTGGCCAACCCGGGGCAGGCCGACTACGCGTTCGCCAACGCGTACCTGGAGGAGTTCGCGCGCCGGCGGGCGGCCCGGGGGGACCGGCCGGGCCGGACCCTGGCGGTCGCGTGGCCGTACTGGGCCGAGGGCGGGATGCGGGTCGGGCCGGAGACGGTCGAGCGCTCCCGTACGGCCACCGGGATGGTCCCGCTGCCCACCGAGGCCGCCCTCGACGTGCTCGACCGCGCCCTGAGCGGGACCGGGGACGTCCTGACGGTGCTGCACGGCGACCCCGGCCGCATCCCGGACCTGCTGCCCGCCGCGCCACCGCGACCGGCCCCCCGGCCTGCGTCTTCCGTGGCGTACACCGAGGAGCGGGAAGCACGCGTCGAGGAGCCCATCGCGGTGGTCGGGCTGGCCGGGCGCTACCCCCAGGCCCCCGACCTGCGCACCTTCTGGCGCAACCTGGCCGAGGGACGCGACTGCATCGAGGAGATCCCGGACGGCCGCTGGAACCACGATGAGATCTACGACCCCGAGAAGGGCGCCCGGGGCAGGACGTACGGCAAATGGGGCGGCTTCCTCGACGGCGTCGACCGCTTCGACCCCGCCTTCTTCGGCATCTCCCGCCGCGACGCCGAACGCATGGACCCGCAGGAACGGCTGTTCCTCCAGACCTGCTGGCACGCCCTGGAGGACGCCGGCCACCCGCCGGAGTCGCTGTCGGCGCACAGCGTCGGCGTGTTCGCGGGCGTCATGTGGAACCACTACCAGCTCGTCGAGGGCGGGGAGGGCGGCGTCGCCCCCACGGCCATGCACGCCTCCATCGCCAACCGCGTCTCCTACACCCTCGACCTCCACGGCCCGAGCATCGCGCTGGACACCGCCTGCTCCTCCTCGCTGACCGCCGTGCACCTGGCCGTCGAGAGCCTGCGGCGCGGCGAGTGCGACCTCGCCCTGGCCGGCGGCGTGAACGCGACCGTCCATCCGCAGAAGTACCTGCAGCTCGCCCAGGGACACTGGCTGTCGGAGGACGGCCGGTGCCGCGCCTTCGGCGCGGGCGGCAGCGGGTACGTCCCCGGCGAGGGCGTCGGGGCCGTCCTGCTCAGGCCGCTCTCGCGGGCCAGGGCGGACGGCGACCACATCTACGGCGTCATCGCCGCCACCGCCGTCAACCACACCGGCAGGACGAGCGGGGCCACGGTCCCGAGCCCGCGCTCGCAGGCCGCGCTCATCGGCACGGCGATCCGCAGGTCCGGCTGGGATCCGGCGAGCATCGGCTACATCGAGGCGCACGGCACCGGCACCTCGCTCGGCGACCCGATCGAGGTCGAGGGCATGCGCCAGGCCCTGCCGCAGGACGCGGACTGCGCGATCGGCTCGGTCAAGTCCAACATCGGCCACCTGGAGGGCGCCGCCGGGATCGCCGGGCTCACCAAGGTGCTGCTCCAGCTCCGGCACGGGCGGCTGGTGCCGTCCCTGCACGCGGAGGAGCTGAACCCGAAGATCGACTTCGACGCCACGCCCTTCCACGTGCAGCGCGCGCTGGAACCCTGGCCCGTCGCCGCCGGCACGCCCCGGCGGGCCGGGGTCAGCGCGTTCGGCGCGGGCGGCACGAACGCGCACGTCCTGGTCGAGGAGGCCCCGGAGCCCGCCCCCGGGCCGGGCGCGGGCGGGCCCTGCCTGTTCGTGCTCTCCGCCCGTACGCCGGAGGCGCTGCGCGACTACGCCCGCGCCTGGACCGGCTTCCTGGCGGAGGCCGATTCTCCGGGGTTCCCGTCGGAGGGACGGTCCCCGGGCGGCGCGGAACGGGTGGCCGCGCTGCTCGGCATCCCCGCCGACCAGCTCGACCCGGCCGACTCGCTGGGCGACCTCGGCCTCGACCCGGCCGCGCTGATCCAGCTCGGGCACGGGCTCTCGCTGGACGACACCGTCGCCGACCTGGCCGACCCCGGAACGGACCTGGCCGACCTCGCCTACACCTCGCAGGTCGGACGTACCGGCATGGCGGAGCGGCTGGCGCTCGTCGTGGACGACCTGGCCGGGCTGCGGGCCGGGCTGGAGGCGTACGCGCGAGGCGAGACCCCCGGCCCAGGCTCCTTCACCGGCTCCTCGACCGGCTCCTCGACCGGCTCCTCGACCGGCGGCGGGGACGGGACGCCGTCGGCGGACGACTGCGTCCGGCTGTTCCGGGCCGGACGGCTGGAGGAGGTGGCGGCGGCCTGGGCCTCGGGAGCCGAGGTGCCGTGGCGCGAGTGCCACGACGGCGGGCGGCTGATGCCTGCGCCGGTCTACCCGTTCCAGGAGGAGAGCTGCTGGCTCGGCCGCTGGCAACGCTCCACCACGCCTGCCGCGCCCCTGGGCGCCACACCCGCTGTGGAAGCGCCCGCCACCTCGCCCTCGCTGGACACTCCCGCCATCACGCCCGTCGGACCGCTCGCCGTGGACATGCCGGAGGAGGAGGCCGTGGAGCTCGTGCCGGACGGCGAAGGGGTGCGGTTCGAGGTGCTGCCCGAAGGGGTGGCGCTGGTGGTGATGGGGTCCGGGGCGTCCATGTTCACCCGGGAGCTCATCGACGACCTCCAGGCCGCGTTCGCCGAGATCGCCCGGCGCGAGGACGTCAAGGCGGTCGTGCTCACCGGCAGCGGCAACGTCTTCAGCATGGGCGCCACCCCGGAGGCGCTGCGCACGCTCGCCGGCGGCCAGGGTCGCTTCACGGACGTGCCCTTCCTGTACGAGGGCCTGCTGCGGTGCGACCGGCCGGTCATCGCCGCCGTCCAGGGGCACGCGTCGGGCGGCGGGCTGGCCTTCGGGCTGTTCGCCGACCTCGTCGTCATGGCGGCCGAAGGGGTCTACAGCGCCAACTTCATGAAGTTCGGCTTCACGCCGGGGATGGGCGCGACGTACATCCTCGAAGAGCGGCTCGGCCGGTCGGCGGCGCACGAGATGCTCTACACCGGCCGTTCCGTCACGGGTGAGGAGCTGGCCCGGCGGGGGGCGGGGGTGACCGTCCTGCCGCAGGCCGCCGTGCTGAAGGCGGCGCTCAGGCACGCCCGCTCGATCGCCGCGCTGCCGCTGCCCGCCCTGCGGGCGCTCAAGTCCGAGCTGGCCGGACGGGTGCTCGACCGGCTGCCCGGCGTCATCGCGGGGGAGTCGGGGATGCACGAGCGCGTGCTCGGGCAGGAGTCGCTGGCCCGGGTCGACGACTACTTCGCCAAGGTGGACACCTTCAAGGGCGCCCCCTCGAAGGCCGCCACCCCCGAGGCCGCACCCACCGAACCGACCACCCCCGCCGAACCGGCGCCCCCCAAGGCCGCAGTCGCCGACCCGGCCACGCCTGCCGAACCGGCCACGCCTGCCGAACCGGCCACGCCTGCCGGCCCGGCCACGCCTGCCGACCCGGCGGCCCCCGAGGGCGGCCCCGAGCCGGGGGAGGTGCGGCGGGTCATCGAGGGCACCCTCATGAGCCACCTCTACCTCCAGGCCCACGAGGTGGACGACTCGCTGAGCTTCAGCGAGATGGGGCTGGACTCGATCGGGGCCGTGGAGATCGTCCGGGACCTGAACCGCAGCTTCGGGCTGGACCTGGACTCCGTCGCCGTCTACGACCATCCGACCGTCCCCGCGCTGGTGGAGGCCGTCCGGGACGCCGTGGCCGCCGACCGCCTCACCGTGCCCCCACCGCGTCCGGCCCCCGAACAGGAGACCCCGCAGGAGCGCCCTCTGGTCCCCGAGCAACCCACCCCGGACCAGGCGGGACGGGTCCGGCTGCCCTCGCTCGACGGCGACCGCGCGAAGCCGGAACCCGTGGCGGAGGAGCCCCCCGAGCGCACCGGCACGATCACCCTGGAGGCGGTGCGGCCCACCGGGAAGCCCGAGAAGCCCGCCGCCCGCGAGGAGGACATCGCCGTCATCGGCATGGCCGGACGCTACCCCGACGCGCCCGACCTCCAGGCGTTCTGGCGGAACCTGGCGGACGGCCGGTGCAGCATCCGCGAGGTCCCGCCCGAGCGGTTCGACGTCTCGCGGGTGTACGACGCCGACCGCATGGCGCCCGGCCGGACGTACAGCAAATGGGCCGCCATGCTGACCGATGTCGACGCCTTCGACGCGGGCTTCTTCAACATCTCGCCGCTGGAGGCCGAGACGATGGACCCGCAGCAGCGGCTGTTCCTCCAGGAGGCGTGGCACGCCCTGGAGGACGCCGGTTACGCGGGCAGGTCCGGCCGCAGACCGTGGGGCTGCTTCGTCGGCTGCGGCGCCGGCGACTACGCGAGCCTGCTCGCGGCGGCCGGCCGCGACGACACCGGGCACGCCTTCCTCGGCAACGCCTCGTCGGTGCTGCCCGCGCGGATCGCGTACCTGCTGGACTTCGGCGGGCCGACCATGGCCGTGGACACCGCGTGCTCGTCCTCGCTGGTGGCCGTGCACCTGGCCTGCGAGAGCATCCGGCGCGGCGAGTGCGAGGCGGCGATCGCGGGTGGGGTGGCGGTGATGAACACCCCGAGGATGCACATCTGGTGCAGCAAGGCCGGGATGCTCTCGCCCACCGGAACGTGCGCGCCCTTCGACGAGTCGGCCGACGGCATCGTGCTGGGCGAGGGCGTCGGCGTGGTCGTGCTGAAGCGCCTGGACCGGGCGCTGGCGGACGGCGACCACGTCCACGGCGTCATCCGGGCCAGCGGCGTCAACGGCGACGGCGCGAGCAACGGCATCACCGCCCCCAGCGCCTCCTCCCAGGCAGAACTGCTCACCGAGGTGCACCGGCGGGCCGGGATCGGCCCCGGCGCGGTCGACTACGTCGAGACGCACGGCACCGGGACGGAGTTGGGCGACCCGATCGAGGTCAAGGCACTGGCGAAGGTGTTCGGCGCGGACCGGGAGCGCCCGTGCCGCATCGGGTCGCTCAAGGCGAACGTGGGCCACACCACCATGGCGGCCGGGATCGGCGGGCTGCTCAAGACGCTGCTGGCGTTGCGGCACCGGCAGCTGCCGCCGTCACCGGGGTTCACCCGCGGCAACCCGAAGATCGACTTCGCGGACGGTGCGCTCGAAGTGGTCACCGAGCTGTCGCCCTGGACGGCCGGCGGCTCGCGGGAGCGGGTGGCGGCCGTGAGCAGCTTCGGCTTCAGCGGGACGAACTGCCACGTCGTGGTCGCCGAGGCGCCCTCCCGCGAACCGCGTGCCGGCGGGCGCGAGGACGTCGTCGTGCCCCTGTCGGCCCCGGACGAGAGCACCTTGGCGCGGCTGCGCACCGGCCTGGCCGGCCACCTCGACGCCCACCCGGAGCTGGACGTGCGCGACGTCGCCCGTACGCTCGCCGTGGGCCGGGCGCACCTGGCGGGGGCCCGGTGCGCGTACGTCGCCGGGGATCTCGCGGACCTGCGCGGCCAGTTGCGCGACGGCGCCCGCCCGGCATCCGGCGAGGCGGGACGCCTCGCCGCGCGGTACACCGGCGGCGACGACCTCTCCTGGGACGACTGGGACGACCTGACGGCGGGCGGACGGCGGGTGCCGCTGCCCGGACACCCGTTCGCGGACGACCGGCGCCACTGGGTGGGCCGCGACGGCCACCCGACCCCGCCCACCGGAGACACGCGGATCCGCCCCGACGACCTGCTGGTCGCCGACCACCGGATCGGCGACACCCCCGTGCTGCCCGGCGTGGCCTTCATGACGATCGCCGCCGAGCGCGGCGGACTGTCCGGTCCGGTGCGGTTCGAGCGGGTACGGTGGCTGCGCCCGTTCGAGGTGCGCGAGGCCCGTCCCCTGGACGTGGTCGTCCACGACGACGGCGGCTTCGAGCTGGACGGGCACGCGCGCGGCACCCTGCGGACCGGCGACGGCGCACTGCGCCCGCTGGACGTCGCGGCGATCGGGGCGCGCTGCGCGGACAGTCGACCGGCCGACGACCTCTACCGCGCCTTCGACCGTGCCGGGCTCCACTACGGGCCCGGGTTCCGGGTGCTGCGCGAGGTCCGCGTCGGCGACGGCGAGGCGCTCGGCGTGCTGCGCGACGGCGCTCGCTGGGAGGCGCTCCTGGACGGCGCCCTCCAGACCGTCGCGGCGCTGCGTCCCGAGGGCGGCGAGCCCGCGATGCCGTTCAGCGTGGAGTCGGCCGAGCTGGACGGCCCGATCACCGGCCCCTCCTACGCCCACGTCACCGACGAGGGCCGGGACGGCTACACGGTCCGCCTCGCCGACGCCGAAGGGCAGGTCAGGGCGGAGTTCCGCGGGGTCGTCCTGCGGACCCGACCGGCCCGACCGGCTCGTCCGTCGGCGGAGGGCATGACCTTCGCCCCGGTCTGGCACAGGACGCGACCCGCCGTCGCCTCCGCGGAGGCCGGTGGCGGACGGGCGCTCGTCCTGCACACCCCGGCCGCCGAACCGCTGGCCCGTGCCCTGCTGGACGAGCACGAGGACGGGCGCCTGGCGCCGCTGGCCCCGCCCGCCCCGCCGGAGGGACGGTACGACACGGTGTACGTCCTCGCCCTGACCGGCCCGGACGGCCCGCCCGCCGACGACCCCACCACCCACGACGTCTTCCGCCTGGTCAAGCGGCTCTCCGAGCGAGGCCGGGGCGGGTGGACGCCCACGGTGAAGGTGGTCGTCGCCGGAGCCGTGCGGGCCGGGGACGAGGAGATCGTCCCGCACGCGGCCGGCGTGATCGGCCTGACCAGGGCTCTGGCCGCCGAGCACCCGCACTGGACGGTCGCCACCATCGACGTCGGCACCGGGCCATGGCCGCCCGCCGACCTCGCCCGCCTGGTACGCGCCGAGAGCTGCGCCGACGAGCTGGTCGCCCTCCGCGACGGCCACCGCCACGTCCGCACCCTGGAACCCCTGCCCCTGCCCGCCGAGGGCGACGGGCCGTACCGGGACGGCGGGGCGTACCTGATCGTGGGCGGGACCGGCGGGCTCGGACGCACCTTGAGCAGGCATCTGGCCGCCACCGTGGGAGCACGGCTGGCGCTGGTCGGACGGCGGGCGATCACTCAGGAGATCCGCGAGCAGCTCGCCGAGATCGAGTCGCTCGGCGGGCGGGCCGTGTACCTGCGGGCCGACGTGGCCGACCGGACCGCGTTCGGCGGGGCCGTCGAGGCCGCGCGGGAGCGGTTCGGCGAGCTCCACGGCGCCTTCCACGCCGCTCTGGTGCTGCGCGACATGACGCTCGCCAACATGGACGACGACGCGTTCACCCAGGTGCTCTCGCCCAAGGTCGCCGGTGCCGCCGTCTTCGCGGAGGCGCTGGCGGGCCTGCCGCTCGACTTCCTGGCCTACTTCTCGTCCGCGGCCTCGTTCGTCGAGGTGGGCGGGCAGGCGAACTACGCGGCCGCGGGCACGTTCGAGGACGCCTACGCGCTGAGCCTGCGCGACCGGCCCGTGAGCGTGATCAACTGGGGCTACTGGGGGAGCGTCGGCGCGGTCTCCGGAGGCGGCTACGACGGCCGGTTCGCCGAGCTGGGCATCGGCTCGATCGAGCCCGGGGAGGGCATGGCGGCGCTGGAGTCCGTCCTGAGGTCGGGCGCGCGGCAGGCGCTCGTCGTCAAGGCGGACGCGAAGGGCCTGGCCCACATCGGCGTCCGCACCCCGGACTTCACTCCTGAGCACTCCCGGACCGGCGGTGGAGGGGAGCTGGCGCGGGCGCGGGCGGCGTTCGCCGAGCTGGACGAGCTGGCCCGCGGGCTGCTGCGCCGGTCGGCCGACCGGGTCAGGGCCGTCGGGAACGTGCGCGAGGACCGCCGGCGGCTGCGTGCCGCCGTCCTCGACCTGCTGGACCGGCCCGCGCGGGAGGCGTCGCCGGAGGAGGTGCTGGCCCGGTTCCCCGACCTGGAGCCGCACGTCAAGCTGCTGACCGCCTGCGTCGAGGCGCTGCCCTTCGTGCTGGCGGGCGAGCGCGACCCCATGGAGGTGCTGTTCCCCGGCGGCTCGATGAGCCTGGTCGAGCAGGTCTACAAGGGGCAGGCGGTCTCGGACCACTTCAACCGCCTGCTCGCCGAGGAGGCCGCCCGCGGCGGCCCCCGCCGCGTCCTGGAGATCGGGGCCGGTACGGGGGCCAGCACCGGTTTCGTCCTGGACGCCCTCGAAGGCCAGGACGTCGAGTACACCTACACCGACATCTCGGCCGGTTTCCTGCGCCAGGGCGAGCGCGAGTTCGCCGGACGCCGCCCGGACCTCGTCCTCGCCCTCCTCGACGTGGAACGCGACCCGGCCGAGCAGGGCTTCGAGACCGGGGCCTACGACGTCGTACTGGCCACGAACGTCCTGCACGCCACCGCCGACGTCGGCCGGACGCTGCGCAACGCCGCCGCGCTGCTGCGTCCCGGCGGCCGGCTGCTGGTCAACGAGGTGACCAGGGCGGCCGACTTCCTGACCCTCACGTTCGGGCTGACGCCGGGATGGTGGCGCTTCACGGACGAGGAACTGCGCCTGCCGCACAGCCCGCTGCTCGGCGCGGTCCAGTGGCAGCGGGCGTTCAGGGAGGCCGGTCTCACCCCCGCCCGCACCCTCGGCATCCCCGGCACGCCCGTCGAGGAGCTCGACCAGTGCGTCCTGGTGGGCGAGACGGCGCCCACCACCGCCGCCACCGGCGCGCGCGACTACGTCAAGCGGGTGTTCGCCGAGGTGCTCAAGTACGGCACGACCGACCTGGACGAGCGCGCCACGTTCGAGACCTTCGGCATCGACTCGCTGGTGAGCCAGAACGTCATCCACCGGTTCGAGCAGGACCTCGGGCCGCTGCCGTCCACGCTCCTGTTCGAGAACCTGACGATCGAGGAGCTGGCCGCGTACCTGGAGGGCGAGCACGGCGAGCGCCTGCGCGCGGCCCTGGGAGACCAGCCCGCGCGGGAGGAGCCGGCGCGGGCCGCGACGCGACGCGAGCCCGCCACGCAGGCCCTCGACATCGCCGTGGTCGCGATGACCGGCCGCTACCCGGCCTCCCCCGATCTGGACGCCTTCTGGAGCAACCTCGCGAAGGGCGCGAACTGCATCACCGAGGCGGACCGCTTCGACCTGGACGCCCTGTACGACCCCAAACGCGGACGCAAGCAGCGCACCTACAGCAAGTGGGGCGGCTTCATCGAGGGCGTGGAACAGTTCGACGCGCCGTTCTTCGGCATCCTGCCGCGCGACGCCGAGATCACCGACCCGCAGGAACGCCTGTTCCTGGAGACCGCCTGGACCCTGCTCGAAGACGCCGGCTACCTGAGCGAGCACACCAGGCAGCCGAGCACCGGCGTCTTCGTCGGCACCATGTACGGCTCCTACGGGCGCATGGCGGCGGCCGAGGGCTGGCCGGACGGCAGGTACGCGGGGGCGCACTCGGCGTACTGGTCGATCGCCAACCGGGTGTCGTACTTCTTCGACCTGCGCGGGCCGAGCCTCGCCGTCGACTCGGCCTGCTCGTCGTCGCTGACCGCCCTCCAGCTCGCCTGCGAGAGCCTGCGGCGCGGCGAGTGCGCGCAGGCCATCGCGGGCGGCGTCAACCTGATCCTGCACCCCGCCCACTTCGTCGCGCTCTGCTCGCTGAACATGCTCGCCGCCGACGGCGCCTGCAAGGTGTTCGACGAGGCGGCGGACGGGTTCGTACCGGGGGAGGGCGTCGGGGCGGTGCTGCTCAAGCCCCTGGCCGACGCCGAGGCGGACGGCGACCGGATCTACGGCGTCATCAAGGGCGCCTTCGCCAACGCCGGGGGCAAGACCGCCGGATACACCGTGCCCAATCCGAGCGCGCAGGCCGACCTGGTCTCCGAGGCGGTCCGGCGGGCGGGCCTGGACCCCCGGACCATCTCCTACGTCGAGGCGCACGGCACCGGCACCGCCCTCGGCGACCCCATCGAGATCGCCAGCCTGACCAGAGCCTTCACCTCCCACGTTCCCCGGAACGAGGCCGGGAACGGGGATGGGGACGGCGTGGACCGGCTGGTCGGCTCCGTCAAGGCCAACATCGGGCACCTGGAGGGCGCGGCGGGCATCGCCGGGCTGACGAAGGTGCTGCTGCAGTTCCAGCACGGCCAGGTGGCTCCCTGCGCGAACCTGGAGACGCCCAACTCGAAGATCGACTTCTCGGCGTCCCCCTTCCGGCCGCCGGACCGGCTGACCGACTGGCGGCGGCCCGTCCTCGACGGCGAGACGTTCCCGCGCCGCGCGGGGGTCAGCTCGTTCGGCGCCGGAGGGGCCAACGTGCACGTGGTCCTGGAGGAGTACGTGCCCACCGCCGGGACGCCGTCCGAGCCCGCCGACGCCGCCGAGCAGGTGATCCTGCTGTCGGCCCGTACCCGCGACCAGCTCCGCGCCATGGCCGGCCGGGTCGCCGACGTCGCGGTGAGCGGACGGGCCGGGCTGGCGGAACTGGCCTACACCACCCAGGTGGGCCGGGCCGAGCTGCCCGAACGGCTCGCCGTCCGGGCAGCCACCCTGGACGAGCTCGCCGCCCGGCTGCGTTCCTTCGCCGACGACGGCGAGGCGGACGGCGTCCTCGTGGGGACGGCGGAGACCGGCGCCGACCAGCCTCCGCCGGAGGACGGCGCGGAGGGGCTCGGGGCGGGGTGGGTCGCGGGCGCCCGGGTGAACTGGGGCAGCAAATGGCCCGCCCCCCACCCGCGCCGCGTAACCCTCCCGCCCTACCCCTTCGACCACCGCCCCTACTGGCTCCCCTCCACCTCCACCTCCACCTCCACCTCCACCTCCACCTCCACCTCCACCTCCACCTCCACCCCCACCCCCACCTCCGACCAAACCCCCACCCCCAGCCTGTCCACGGCAACCTCCGCTCGGACCCCTGAGCCGACCCCCGAGCCTGGCTCCGGGGTGGCCGCCGCGCCTGCTCCGGAGCCCGTCTCTGGGCTGACGTCCGCGACGGCCGCCGGTCCGGCCCCCGAGCCGGGCTCTGGAGAGGGCTCCCCGAGCGAGACGGGAGCCGCTGACGGGCGTTGCACCTACCTGCGCCCCCTCTGGACGCCCACCCCGCTCCCCGAAGGAACCCGGGCCCCGGAAGCGCTCCTGGTGCTCACCGAGGACGACCGGCTCGCCGAAGCACTCGGCGGCCTCCGGCTCCACCCCGGCGACGCATCTCCGACGGACGCCGCAAGGGGCGGACGTTCGGTCGGCGACCTGGGCCGGGCCCCGGACGCGATCGTGATCGCCCCGTCCGACCCGTTCCCCGGGACCGCCGCCTTCGAGGCCCTGCTCCGGACGTCCACAGCCGTCCTGCGAGACGGCGGCCCGCTCCGGGTCGTGGTGTCCGTCCAGGCCGGCGAGCCTCACCACACCGCCCTGGCCGCCGCCCTGAGAACGCTGGCCCTGGAGCACACCGGATTCAGCGGCGTGTGCGTCACCGGCGCCACCCCGGCGCAGGTCGCGGCCGAGCTGCGCGCGCCCGCCGCCGGAACCGCCCCCGAGCAGCGGGTCTCCGAGGTCGCCTACCGCGACGGCGCCCGCCTGCTGAAGGGCATGGAACCGTACGAGCCGCCTCCACCCGGGCTGGACGTCCGACCGGACGGCACGTACCTGATCACCGGTGGCGCCGGGGCCATCGGGCTGGCGTTCGCCCGTTTCCTCGCCGAGCGCGGGGCGGCGAAGCTGGTCCTGACCGGCCGGTCCGACCCCGGCGACGACATCGCGCGCCGGATCGCCGGACTGCCCGCCGTGTACGTGCGCGCCGACGTCTGCTCGGCCGCCGACCTGCGCGACCTGTGCGACCGGTACGGCCCCTTCCACGGCGTCATCCACGCCGCCGGCATCCACCTGGACGCGCGGGCCGTGCGCAAACGTCCCGAGGACACGCGGGCCGTGCTGGGACCCAAGATCCTCGGCACCGTCCTGCTCGACGAGGCCCTGCGCGGGCAGTCGCCGGACTTCCTGGCGCTGTTCTCGTCGGTGGCGGCCGAGACCGGCAACATCGGGCAGATCGACTACGCCTACGCCAACGCCTTCCTCAACCACTTCGCCGAGCTGCGCGAGCGGCTCGGGCACGGCAGGACGCTCGCCGTCGGCTGGCCGCTGTGGGAGGAGGGCGGCATGAAGGTGGACGACGCCACCCGCCGGTTGTTCGCACGCCGCTGGGGCAGCGTCCCGATGAGCACCGCCGCCGGTCTGACCGCCTTCGCCAGAGGGCTGGCCGGGGCCGAGACGAGCTTCGCCGTCGTCGAAGGCTCCTCCGAGCCCGCCCCCGAACGCTCCCAGCCGCCCGCGACCCCCGAATCCGAGGTTATGGAGATGAGTGAGCCCATGTCCGCGCCGGAGACGACCGGGCCCGACGACGATCTGACCGAGGCGGTCCGGGCGGAGCTGCGCCGCGCGGCGGCCGGATTCCTGCTGGTGGGCGAGGAGCACGTGGACCTCGACGCCGAGCTGATGGACATGGGGTTCGACTCGATCTCCATGGCCGAGCTGGTGGACCAGGTGAACGAACGGTACAAGCTGGACCTGCTGCCGACCGTGCTCTTCGAGGCGACCGACCTGGCCACGTTCTGCGAGCACCTGCTCGCCGAGCACCCGGCCGAGCTCGCCGCCGCCCACACCTCACCCAGCCCTCCCGAGAAGCCAGCCGAAGAACCTCCCGCCGCCCCTGCCGCGCGGCAGGAGGACGCCGAGCCAGGCCCGGCGCCGGAGACCGTGACCACGCCCCCACCCCCCGGCGCCGGGACCTCCCCGGCCACGACGGACAGCACCGCGACAGAGAGGGCCGCGACGGGCAGCACCGCGACAGACAGCACCGTGACGGAGAGGGCCGTGACGGGCGGGATCGCGATCGTCGGCATGGCGGGCCTGTTCCCCGGCTCCACCGACCTGGACGACTTCTGGCGCCACCTCGCCGAGGGCCACGACCTCACCCGCCCGGTCCCCGACGACCGGCGCGAGCTGCGCGAGAACCCCGAGACGGCGAACGTCCGCGCCGGGTTCCTCGACGACGTCCGCTCCTTCGACGCCGCGCTGTTCGGCATCTCGCCCAAGGAGGCGGCGATGATGGACCCGCAGCAGCGACTGTTCCTCCAGACCGTCTGGCGGGCCGTCGAGGACGCCGGCCACCGCCCCGCCGACCTGGCCGGCACCAGGACGGGCCTGTTCGCGGGCGTGTCCGCGTGCGACTACGACGACCTGCTGCGCGAGTACGGCGTGCCGGTCGAGGCCCACACGGCCAGCGGCGTGGCCGACTGCATCCTGGCCAACCGCGTCTCCCACCTGCTGGACCTGCGCGGCCCGAGCGAGGCGGTCGACACCGCCTGCTCCAGCTCCCTCGTCGCCCTGCACCACGCGGTCCGCGCCATCGAGGACGGCGAGTGCGACGCGGCCATCGCCGGCGGCGTCAACCTGACGCTGAGCCCGGGGCTCTACATCGCGTTCGCCAAGTCCGGCATGATCAGCGAGGACGGCGTCTGCAAGACGTTCGACGAGCGCGCCGACGGCTACGGCCGGGGCGAGGGCTGCGGAGCCGTCCTGCTCAAGCCGCTGAAGACGGCGCTGGAGGACGGCGACCAGATCCTCGCCGTGATCAGGGGCAGCGCGGTCAACCACGGGGGACGGGCCAGCTCGCTCACCGCGCCCAACCCCGAGGCGCAGGCGCGCGTGCTGGTCGACGCATACCGCAAGGCGGACGTCGACCCCTCCCGCGTCACCTACATCGAGGCGCACGGCACCGGCACCAGGCTCGGCGACCCGATCGAGATCGAGGGCATGAAGAAGGCGTTCGCCCGCCTGTACGCCGACCGGGGGCGGCCCGCGCCGGACGTCCCGCACGTCGCCCTGGCCACGGTGAAGACCAACATCGGCCATCTGGAGGCGGCGGCCGGCATCGCGGGGCTGCTCAAGGTGCTGCTCTGCATGCGCCACGGGGCCCTGCCGCCGTCGATCCACTACGAGCGGCCCAACCCGTACGTGCGGCTGGAGGGGAGCCCGTTCACCATCAACACGCGGCTCACGCCGTGGGACGGGGCGGACCGGGTGGCCGGGGTGAGCTCGTTCGGCTTCGGCGGCACGAACGCGCACGTGGTGCTGGAGGCGTACCGGCAGCCGATCCCGGCGGAGACGGCAGGGGAGCCGCGGGTGCTGGTCCTGTCGGCGGGCCGCCGCGAAGCCCTGGAGGAGTACGCGCGGGACGTCGCCCGTCACATCCGGGAACATCCGGAGATCGGCCTCGACCGCATCGCCTGGACCCTCCAGAACGGACGCCGCCACCTGGCCGAACGGATGGCCGTGGTGGTCACGGATCGCGAGCAGGCGGTCCGGGCGCTGAGCGGCGAGCCGGCGGGCGTGCACAGGGGCACCGCCCGCAGGGACGCCCCGGCGCCGTGGGGGACCGGGCCGGAGGACCTGGCCGAGGCGTGGGTCTCCGGCAGCGAGGTGGACTGGCAGGGGCTGTGGCAGGGCCCGCGCCCGGTGCGGGTCTCGCTGCCCGGCCCGCCCTTCGCCCGCGTCGAGCACTGGTTCACCGCCCCCGAGTCGCCCGCCGTCCAGGACGCCGGGACCGTCGGGCCGGCCGCGCCGCCCGTCGCTCGGAACGGCGGGGCCGTGCGGCGGACCAGCGACGGGAAGGTGCGCCTGCGCGCCGCCAAGGGCGGCAGGACGCCGGACGCGCCCGCCCCCGCCGCGCGTACGGAGGCCACGCGGCCGGACGAGACGCCGGCCGCGCCCGCCGGAGGGCCCGCCGGAGGGCCCGCCGGAGGGCCCGCCGGGGTCGAGGAGATGCTGCGCGAGCGGCTCTCCACGATCCTGGACGCCGACCCCGACGGCGTGGACGTGGACACCCCCTTCGAGGAGCTGGGGCTCGACTCCATCTTCCGGATGGAACTGGTCAAGGCGATCAACACCGCCTTCTCCCTCGACCTCCAGGCAGCCGAGCTGTACGAGTACGACACGGTGGACCGGCTCGCCCGCGCCGTGGAATCAGCCATCACCGAATCCACCGCCCCCACCCGAGAACCCGACCCCGCCCCGAAGCCCACCAGGAAACCGGCCCCTGACCCCGCGCGACGCAAGGCCCCGGAACCCGCACAACGCAAGGCTCCGGAATCCACGCGACGGAAGCCCCCGGAACCCGCGCGACAGGAGGCGTCCGACCTGGAGGGCCGGCTCGCGGAGCTGGTGGGCGCGATCACCGAGCGCCCGCTCGACCCCCGCCGCAGCTTCGCCGACAACGGCCTCACCTCCTTCGAGATGCTGCGCGTGGTGAGCGTCCTGGAGAAGCAGGTCGGCGCGCTGCGCAAGACCCTCCTGTTCGACCATCCCACGCTCGCCGACCTGGCCGCGCACCTGCACGACGAGCGCGGCGTCGAGTCCGTGCACCCCCCGCAGGAGCAGGACGGGTTCGCCACGCACGAGACGCGGGCACGCGACGGCGAGCCGGCCGTGCTGCTGAAGCGGGACCTGCACCGGCACCCGGACCTGCGCGACCTGGTGGCCGACATCGACCGCCGGCACGCCAAGGAGGGCGGCCTGGCCGGACGTGACATCGCGCCCCTGGCCTTCATCGGCTCGGCCAGGAAGGGCTACCTGCACGTCTCCGAGAACGCCGGCAACCTGCTGGCCTGGAGCTACGCCGGTTCCGAGGAGTACTTCCACGAGCTGGTCGAGGAGTACACCGCCTACGCGAAGGCGCGCGGCCTGCGGCCCAACTTCCTGTCCCTCCTGCCGGTGCGCGAGGTGGGCGGGGAGCCGTACAGCGCGACGCCGTTCGGGGCCGTGCAGCGGCTGGAGGACCTGGGGTCCTTCACGCTGAAGGGCGGGCGGATGGAACGCCTGCGGTACATGGTCCGGCGTTTCTGCAAGGCGGGCGAGTGCCGGACGGCCGAGTACCGCTCGGGCGAGGACCCCGCGATGGACCGCAGGCTGGCCGGGCTGGTGGACGAGTGGGCCGGTCGCAAGCAGATGGTCAACCCGTACGTGTCGGTCGTCCGGCGGGAGATCGAGGAGGGCCGCCTGGACCGCAGGCACCGGGTCTTCGTCACCTACCTGGACGACGAGGTGGCCAACGCGGTCGTCATCACGAAGATCCCGTCGGAGAACGGATACCTGCTGGACGTCGAGTTCTACCCCAAGGGCATGCCGCTCGGCGGGCTGGAGTTCGCGATCGTGCAGATCATCGAGCAGCTCGTGGACGAGGGATGCTCGATGTTCAGCTTCGGCGCCAGCTTCGGCGTGGAGACGGAGGAGTCGGCCAACGCCGCCCCGGACGTGCGGCAGGCGCTGGACGAGCTGCGGTCGGCGGGGATATTCGGCGAGGGGAACTTCCAGTTCAAGAACAAGTTCCGGCCGGTGAACGTCCCCATCTACCTGTGCCAGCCGGAAGGGGAGGACCGCACGCCGGTGTCGGAGATCATCCTCATGATCGCCGACCCCGACCTCCGCCCCGCCACCGACACAACCCCCACCGACACAACCCCCACCGACACAACCCCCACCGACAACGAACCCACCGAAAAAGGGTCTGCGAACGAAGAGCCCGCCGACGCCGAGCCCGCCCGGGTCGAGCTGCTGGCCCGGTACGGCGGCGAGCCGGCCCGCGTCCCCGCCCACCACGTCACCACCGACCTGATCACCGACTCGTGGGCCGAGCTGGACGCCCCCTGGATCGCCGAGCGGCTGCGACGGCTGACGGACCGGTCGGCCGCCCGCCCGGACCCGGAGATCACGGGCCTGCCGTTCCCCTGCATCGTCCCGACGGGCTCCGGCCGGGCGGCCGAGGCGCTGCTGTGCCGGTCCTGGCCGGGCCGGCCGGGACGCGTGCTGCACAACGGCCTGTTCCCGACGTGGTTCCTGAACCTGGCCGACCACGGCTTCAAGCCGGTCGAGCTCCCCGGCGGCCCGGAGGTCGACGTCGAGGCGTTGCGGGCGGAGCTGGCCGGGGACGAGCCGGTGTCGTTCGTCTGCGTGGAGGTCGGGAACAACGCGGCCGGCGGCGCGCCGACGTCGCTGGCGAACCTGCGCGCGGTCAAGGAGGCCGCGGCCCGGCACGGCGTCCCGCTGGTGGTCGACGGCGCCCGCGTGGTGGACAACGCCGTGGCGGTCGCGGACGGCCGGGACGTGTGGGAGGTCGTCCGCGAGATCCTCGAACTGGCCGACAGCGCCACGATCAGCCTGTCCAAGGACTTCGGGGTGCCGTTCGGCGGCCTGCTCGCCACCCGCGACGACGCGCTGCGCGAGCGGGTCGCCGAACGGCTGGAGACCTGGGGCAGGGACGTCGGCCTGGCCAACCGCCGGATCATCGCGGCCGCGCTGGAGGACCGCGAGACGGTGGCCGAGCAGGTGCGCGCCCGGGGGGACGCGGTCGCGGCGCTGCGGCAGGGCCTGTCGGAGGCGGGCGTTCCGCTGGAGGGCCCGCCCGGGGGTCACTGCGTGCTGCTCAAGGACGCCGACCACGTACGGATCTTCCGGGAGACGGGCATCAGGGGCGCTCCGCACTTCGGCCGCGAGGGCGTGGTGCGCCTGGCGGTGCCGGTCGGCCTGAGCGTCGAGGACGCCAAGGACGCCGCCGCCCGCCTCTCTGCCCTCCTGGCCCCCACCACCCCCGAAGCCGCCGACAACCCCCGGGGAACCCGCGGCAGACCCGGAGCCCGCCGCGGCGACGCCGGCAACCCCAACCTGGCGATCCTGCGCGAGCACAACCCCGACGTCGAACAGGAGATCCTCACCACCCCGGACGGCGACGTCGAACTGTTCAGCGCAGGCTCGGGACCGCCGCTGCTGCTCATGCACCCGTTCAACATCGGCGCCGGCGTCTACGCCGCCCAGTTCAAGGGCCTGGCCCACCGCTACCGGGTGACGTCCGTGCACCATCCGGGCGTCGGCGCGACCACCGCCGCCGCCGACCTGTCGCTCGGCGGCCTGGCCCGGCTCTGCCACGACGTGGCGGGCGGCCCCGCGCACGTGGCCGGGGCGTCGTTCGGCGGGCTGGTGGCCCTGACGTACGCGCTCGACCACCCGGACGACACCGAGTCGCTGATCCTGATCGGCAGCTCCTGCCGCATCGGCAACCGGGTCGGCGACATCGACAAGCTGGAGGTGGTGGCCACCCAGGACTTCGACCGGGTCGTCGAGGGCAGCGGATCGAAGCGGCTGCGCAAGCGGCGCGCCGGCCTGATGCGGCTGCTGCTGCGCGCGGAGAGCATGGCCCCGCAGGTGGGCCTGCGCTACCTGGACGTGTTCGCCGAACGCCCGGACCTGGGCGACCGGCTGGCCGAGATCCGGGCGCGCACGCTGATCGTCCAGGGCCGGTACGACACCGTCATCCCGGCCAAGACCGCGCACCTGCTGCACGCCATGATCCCCGACTCACGCTACGAGGAGATCCCCGACGCGGGTCACTTCCCCCAGCTCACCAGCCCCGACCACGTCAACCGGCTGATCTGCGAGTTCCATGATGAAACGAATTGACGACAGCACCGTGACCAGGACAGAGGTGGTCAAGCCCGGCATGTGCGGGCCCAGCTCGCTGTTCATGGGCGAGGTCGGCGACTGGACCTGGGACACGGTCAGCGCGCTGTGCGGCACCAACGCCTTCGACGCGCGCAACGCCGCCGGCGACCCGACGTACCTGTCGTTCTACTACTTCCACGTCAGGGGCAGCCGGGACCTGCACGTCAACGCGCTGACGTTCGGCGACGAGCTGGCGGTCACGTCCAGGCTGTTCGGCTTCGGCAGCGAGTCGGTGCTCGCCCTGCACCGCATCGGCCGCGGCGGCGGCCGGACGGGCGAGCTCGACCCGGACCGCTTCTACGCCTTCGACGACCCCGGCTGCATCTACGTCGAGACCTTCAACCGGTGGATCTCGCGCGGCGCGCCCGGCAGCAACGAGGGGCTGGTCAAGTCGTCCCCGGTGGACTTCAGGCACGAGCACCTGCCGACGCTGCCCGGCGCGTACTCGCCGAGGAAGGTGTACGGCCACGCCAGGAGCACCGGCACGTTCCTGGCCCGCAAACCGGACGATCCGGTCACGTTCACCGCCGACTACCCGGTGGAGCCGTCCAGGGACCTGAACGGCGTGGGCCTGCTCTACTTCGCCTCCTACTTCGCGATCGTCGACTGGGTGCTGCTGCGCTTCTGGCGGCACAGGGGGCTCGGCGTCGCCGACTTCCTCCGCCGCGTCGTCCTGGACCAGCGGCTCTGCTACCTGGGCAACGCGAACGCCGACTCGGTGTTGCGGCTGCGCCTGGAGTGCTGGCCGGCGCCGGACGGCGAGGGCGAGGGCGAGGACGAGGACGAGGAGATCGTCAACCTCGTCATGGAGGACCGGGGCCGCGTGATCGCGGTCAGCACCCTGCGCGTGCTCAGGAGGGGAGACACCGATGGCGACGCGTGAACACGTCGAGGGCGTCGTGCACAAGGCGATCGACGAGATCCTGCCCGGCGTCGAGATCGACGGCCGGGCGCACCTGAAGGACCTGGGCACGGACTCCGTGGACCGGGTCGAGATCATCATGGCCGTGCTCGACCGGCTCGGCGTCCGCGAGCCGCTGTCCTCCTTCGGCGGCGTGCCCAGCGTCGACGCCCTGGTCGACTTCCTGTGGGAGCGTGTGAGGTGAACGTCGGAATCGAGGCACTCAACGTCTACTGCGGCCTGGCCCAGATCCCGGTGCCGGAGCTGTTCGAGGGGCGCGGGCTCGACGCCGAGCGCCTGGGCAACCTGATGATGCGCAACCGCTCGGTCGGCCTGCCCTTCGAGGACCCCGTGACGAACGCCGTCAACGCCGCCCGGCCGATCGCCGCCGGCGAGGACCGCATCGAGATCCTGATCACCTCCACCGAGTCCGGGCTCGACTACAGCAAGTCGGTGGCCTCCTACGTGCACGAGTACCTGGGCCTGCCCAGGAGCTGCCGGGTCGTGGAGGTCAAGCAGGCGTGCTACGCGGCCACGGCGGCCGTCCAGCTCGCCGCCGCGTACGTCGCCTCGGGGGTGTCGCCCGGCGCGAAGGCGCTGGTCATCGCGACGGACGTGGCGCTGGTGGACGAGCGGGCCGCCTACGCCGAGCCCGCCATGGGCGCCGGGGCCGCCGCCGTGCTGATCAGCGACCGGCCGCGCGTCCTGGACCTGGATCTGGGGGCGTTCGGCAACCACAGCTACGAGACGATGGACTCGGCGCGGCCGGGGCCGACGTTCGACATCGCCGACTCCGACCGCTCGCTGTTCGCCTACCTCGACTGCCTCACGAGCTGCCTGGCCGGCTACCGGTCCAGGGTGGAGGACGCCGACTTCGCCACCACCTTCGACCACCTGGCCATGCACACCCCGTTCGCCGGGATGGTCAAGGCCGCGCACCGCAAGCTGATGCGCGAGTCGGGCGGCGGCACGGCGTCGATCGAGGAGGACTTCGAGCGGCGGGTGCTCCCCTCGCTCGCCTACCCGAGACGGGTGGGCAACCTCTGCTCCGGCTCGGTCTACCTGGCCCTGGCCAGCCTGATCGACCACGCCGCCCTGGACGGCCCGGCCCGGGTCGGCCTCTACTCCTACGGCTCGGGCTGCTCGTCGGAGTTCTTCAGCGGCCTGGTCGACGAGGAGTCGGCGAGCACGCTGGCCGGGATGCGGATCGGCGAACACCTGGACGGCCGCTGCGAGCTCGGCTTCGACGAGTACGCGGCGCTGCTGCCCGACACCCTCACCTGTCTCGTGCCGGAGCGGGACAGGCAGGTCGACGTGGGCGCGTACGAGCACCTGCTCAGCCGCGCCCGCTTCGACCGCGACCTCCTGGTGAACACCGGGACGAAGGACTACCACCGAACCTACGAATGGCTGGCACCATGACCGACACGGAGATTTTCGAGACCGTCAAGCAGAACGTCCTGAAGGTGCTGCCGGACCTGCGGCCCGGCGACGTGACGACCGAGGGCACCTTGACCGACCTGGGCGCCAACAGCGTCGACCGGGCCGACGTGGTCACCATGAGCATGGAGGACCTCGGGCTGACCGTGCCGGTGTCGGAGTTCCAGGAGGTGCACGACATCCGGTCCCTGGTGGACCTGCTGGCGAGGCACGCATGAGGGTCGTCGTCACCGGCATGGGCGTCGTCTGCTCGATCGCCTCGACCGTCCCGTCGTTCACCAGGGCGCTGCGGGCGGGACGGTGCGGGATCGGGCCGGTGCCCGACCCCGGCGACGGCGGCCCTCGGCTGGCCGCCCTGGTCAGGGGCTTCCGCTTCCAGAACGCGGTGGCCGCCCGCCGCCTGCCCGAGGAGATCGCGCGCAGCGCCCTGCGCGCGGCCGGCCGTTCGCCGCAGCCGCTGCAGATGGACCTGGTCGCCGCCATGCAGGCGTACGAGCAGGCGGGGCTGCACGAGGCGCGGGCCGACCCGGAGCGGATGGGCCTGGTCGTGGCCGGGCACAACCTCAGCTCCGGCTACGCCCACGACCTGCACCCCAAGTACGAGGACAACCCCGCCCACCTGCCGGCCAGGTTCGCCCTGCACTTCATGGACACCGACCGGGTGGGCACGCTCAGCCAGGTGTTCGGCATCAGGGGCGAGGGCTACACCGTGGGTGGCGCCTCGGCCAGCGGCAACGTGGGGATCATCAACGGCAGCCGGCTGGTGGAGTCGGGGGCCGTGGACGTCTGCCTGGTGGTGGGCGCCATGACCGACCTGTCGCCGATGGAGAAGCGCGGCCTGGCCACGCTGGGCGCGGTGGCGGGCGTCGAGGAGCCGCAGCAGGCCAGGTGCCGGCCGTTCGACGAGGACCACGAGGGGTTCGTGCCGGGTCAGGGGGCCGGGTGCGTCGTGCTGGAGAGCGCCCGCTCGGCCGCCGCCCGCGGCGCGACGGCGCTGGCCGAGCTGTGCGGCTACGACCTGAAGCTGGACGCCAACAGCCTGCCCGACCCGCGCGAGGAAGGCGAGGCCAAGGTGATGGTCAACGCCATGGCCAACGCCGGAGTGGGGCCACGCGACATCGACTACGTCAACGCCCACGCCACGGCGACGCCCAGCGGCGACGTGGCCGAGCTGGCCGCGCTGCGCAGGGCGCTGGGGGACAGCTTCGGCCGGCCGTGGGTCAACTCCACCAAGGGGCTGGTCGGCCACTGCATGTGCGCGGCCGGCGTGGTGGAGGCGATCGCGACCGTGGTGCAGATGCGCCGCGGCTTCGTCCACCCCAACCTCAACCTGCGCCATCCGATCAACCGCGACTGCCGGCTCGCACCCGGCAGGCTGCGCGCCGCCGACATCCGCTACGCGCTGTCCAACAGCTTCGGGTTCGGCGGCTTCAACACCTGCATAGTCCTCGGGCGTGAGCGTTGACCGACGGCCGACGCATAGCGCCCAGGGTCAGGGGTAGCGAAAAAGAGAGCAAAAAAGGGAGCTGACATGACCACCCAAGGTAAGGGCTCGTACCAGATCACCGGATGGGACGAGAAGCCCTACGAGGAGAAGAAAGGCCAGCCCAAGCTCAGTCAGGCCCACGTCACCAACGCCTGGAGCGGTGACATCGAGGGCGAGGGCCACGCCGAGTACCTGATGGCCTACGCCAGCGACACCGAGGCCAGCTTCGTCGGCCTGCAGAAGGTCGTGGGGAGCGTACGCGGCAAGAAGGGCTCCTTCGTGCTGCAGGCGACGGGCACCTTCGACGGCGGCGTGGCCAAGGCCGACTGGTCCGTCGTGCCGAACTCCGGCACCGACGAGCTGAAGGGCCTGAGCGGCAAGGGAGGATACGTCTCCAAGACCGACGGCTCGGCGGAGGTCACCCTCAACTTCAACCTCAAGTAGGGCCGACACATGCGAGTACGCGGGGCCGGGGGCCCCGCGTACTCGCATGTCAGGATCTGCTCAGTGTTGAGCAGACCGCCTCGCGCCCGCGCGCGACGATGGCCGCATGGACACTGAAGTGATCGTCGTCGGTGGCGGCCAGAGCGGGCTCGTCGCGGGCTACTACCTGAAGCAGGCCGGCATCCCCTTCGTCATCCTCGACGAGGAACCCCGCCTCGGCGCGGCGTGGCGGCAGCGCTGGGACTCCCTGGAGCTGTTCACGATCGCCGAGTACTGTGCCCTGCCCGGCCTGCGCTTCCCCGGCGGGAAGAACCGCTTCCCCAGCAAAGAGGAGATGGCCGACTACATCGAGGCGTACGGCGAGCAGTTCGACCTGCCGGTCAGGCTCGGCACCCGCGTCACGTCGCTGGAGCCGATCGAGGGCGGCTACCGGCTGGAGACCACGAAGGGCACGTACGAGGCGCCGCAGGTGATCATCGCGACCGGCGCCTACCGGGTGCCGAAGCTGCCCGACCTCGCCGGCAAGCTGGACCCCGAGGTCTTCCAGGTGCACACCGGCCGCTACCGCAACCCGTCCCAGGTGCCGGGCGGGACCGTCGTCGTGGTCGGCGCCGCCAACTCCGGCGCCCAGATCGCGCCCGAGCTGGCCGCCGGGCGCCGCGTCCTGCTGTCGCAGGGCTCGCCGCTGCCGCACTTCGGCCGCCGCTTCCTGGGCAAGGGGCTGCACTGGTGGGGCGACAAGTTCGGGCTGATCGCCAAGCCGCTGATGGGCGAGCGCGACCGGCTGCACAAGAAGACGATCCTGGTCGGGCCCAGCCTGAAGAAGCTGGCCAAGCGGCACCGCTTCGAGCTCGTGGGCCGTACGGTCGACGCCGAGGGCCGTACGATGCGCTTCGAGGACGGCCGCTCGGCCGACGTCGACGCCGTCGTCTGGGCGACCGGCTTCCGCTACGACTACTCCTGGGTGCACGCGCCCGTCGTGGCGGACGGCGGCGGCATCGAGCAGGACCGCGGCGTGACCGCCGCCCCCGGCCTGTACGTCCTCGGCATGCAGTGCCAGCACTCCTACGGTTCGGCGCTCATCTGGTGGGTAAAGGACGACGCGGCCTATCTGGTCGAGCGCATCAGGCAGTTCCGTCCCCAGGCGGTGGCGGGCAGAAGGGGTTGAGCGACATGTCCAGGCAGGTGGCGCTGCTGCGCGGCGTGAACGTCGGCGGCCGGAACATGGTGAGCATGGCCCAGCTCCGCGAGCTGCTGGAGGGCCTCGGCTTCGAGGACGTCAGAACCCACCTGCAGAGCGGCAACGTCGTCTACACCAGCGGGAAGAGCCCCGACGAGGCGGCGGCCGAGATCCGGGCCACGCTCGCCCGCGACCTGGGCGTCCAGGTGCCCGTCCTGGCCAGGACGGGCACCGAGCTGGGCGAGATCCTCAAGGCGAACCCGCTCGGCGACGTCGCCGCCGACGACGCCCTCTACCTCGTCACGTTCCTGTCGAGCAGGCCCGACGGCAAGCCGATCAAGGCCCTCGACCCCGACGCCTTCAAGCCGGACGTGTTCCGGCACGTCGGCAGGGAGATCTACGTCTGGTGCCCCGACGGGGTGCGCAACACCAAGCTGTCCTACTCCTTCTGGGAGAAGAAGCTCGGCGTGACCGCCACCGCCCGCAACTGGAAGACCGTCTCCAAGCTGCACGAACTGGCCGCCGGCTAACCCGCCAGCAGGCGCTTGAGCGTCTTGCCGATCGGCCCGCGCGGCAGCGACCCGGTGACGACGTACCGCGCCGGCCGCTCGGCCGGTTCCAGCCGGTCGGCGGCGAAGGCGCGCAGCTCGTCCTCGGGCACGGGGGAGCGCAGCACGACGGCCGCCGTGACGCCCTCCGGCCCCTCGAACGCGGCGGCCTCGACCACCTCGGGATGCCAGTGCAGGGCGTGCTCGACCCGCAGCGAGGAGATCCGGCGACCGCCGGCGGTGATCACGTCGGCGGCGCGGTCGAAGACGCGCAGCCGGCCCTCACCGTCCAGCTCGCCCAGGTCGCCCATGTGGGTCCAGCCGTCGCGGAAGGTGCTCTCGTCGGCGGCGGGGTCGTTCAGGTAGCGGCGGCGCGGGGCGGCCGAGCGCAGGCAGATCTCGCCCGCGTCGGTGATCTTCACCTCGGTGCCCGCGCTCGGCAGGCCCAGCAGCCCTTCGTCCGCCTCGGTGGGCGCGGTCTCGATCGGGCGGTGCACGAAGGCGGGGGCCGACTCCGTCGAGCCGTAGCCGATGACGATCCGCACGCCCGGCAGCGCCTCCATGAGCCGGGCCACCGTGGCCATCGGCACCGGCGCCGATCCCAGCATGAGCGCCCGCAGGCCGGACAGGTCGTACCGCTCGTGCCAGCCGTGCGCCACCATCCGGGTCGCGGTGGACGGCGGCACGATCGCCATCGGCACCCGCAGCTTGTCCAGCATGCGGGCCACGTTCTCCGGCCCGAGGTCGGTCAGCACGTGCGTGGTCGCCGGGGCGGTCATCGCCGTCATCAGCGCGCTGTGCCCGGCGTTCGTGCCCAGCGGGACGGCCGCCAGCACCCCGTCCACGCCGGTGAACAGCTTCCCGCGGCCCTCGTGGCCGTAGGTGAGGTTCGCGACGGGCACCGCCACGGCCTTGGGACGGCCGGTCGTGCCCGAGGTGTAGAGGATCTCGGCGACGTCGTCGTCCCGCGCGCCCGCCGCGTCGCCCAGGGGGCCGGGCAGGACCTGGCCCACCCCGCACTCGGCCAGGCGGGCCCGCGTCTCGTCCTCCGGCAGCGCGGGCGGCAGGCCGAGCACGGTGCCGCCGGCCAGGTGCACGGCGACGGCGGCGACGGCGTGCTCGATCCAGTCGTCGTGCCGCAGCGCCGTCCGGACCGGGGCCAGCCGCGCGGCCAGCTCCTCCGACCGGGCGGTCCAGTCCGCCACCCGCAGCTCGCGCTCGCCGTCCACGACGAGTGCCACGTGATCGCCCGCACGGGCGCTGACCAGTTCTGCCGGGTTCGTCGTCATGCGGCCGATGGTAGGAAGCCCGGCGCTCCCCGGATGCTCAGTGTTGAGCAGACCCGGAGGGCGATCTCGTGTGGGCTTGATGCGGCATGGGTCCGCGAAGAAGTGGGACGGCTGCCAAGAACAAGGGAGGCGATGACATGAACCAAACCGGTTCGAGTACGCGCGGCCAGCTGTTCGCCACCATCGGCGCACTCCTGGCCCTGGCCCTGGCGTCGATCGACGTCTCGGTGGTGGGGGCGGCGATGCCCCGGATCGCCGCCGACCTGCACGGGCTGTCGATGTACGCGTGGGTGGGGGTCTCCTACGCCGTCGCGGCCGCCGTCGTCGTGCCGATCGCGGGGAAGCTCGGCGACATGTTCGGCCGCAAACCGGTGCTCCTCGTCGGCCTGACGGGCTTCCTGGTGGCGTCGTGGTTGTGCGGCGCGGCCCAGACGATGCCCCAGCTCGTCGGGGCGAGAGGGCTGGCGGGGCTGTTCGGCGGCGTGCTGATGGCCAACGTCTTCACGCTGCTCGCCGACGTCTACACCCCGGAGCGCCGCACCCAGATGCAGGGCGTCTTCTTCGGCTTCTCCGGTCTCAGCATGGTGATCGGGCCGCCGCTCGGCGGGCTCATCACCGACAACTGGAGCTGGCGCTGGGTCTTCTACGTCAACGTGCCCGTCGGGCTGCTGGCGATCGCCGCCGTGCTGATCGGCGTGCCGTTCGTGCGCAGCGGCGCGAGCTGGCGCGACATCGACTTCGCCGGTGTCGTCACGCTCGTGGCCGGGCTCGTCCCGATCCTGGTCGGGCTCACGCTCACCGGCGACGGGCACGCCTGGACCTCGCCCGAGGTGCTCGCGCTGCTGGTCGGCGGCGCCGTGCTGCTCGTCGTGTTCTACTTCGTCGAGACGCGGGTGGCCAAGAACCCGCTGGTGCCGTTCGCGCTGTTCCGCAGCAACCAGGTGTCCGTCATGGCCGTGATCGCCTTCTTCTCGGCGTTCGCCATGATGGGCACGGCCTTCTACGTGCCGCTGCTCTACCAGGGCGTGCTCGGCGTGAGCGCGACCCACTCCGGCACGCTGCTGATCCCGATGATGCTCGGCCTGATGCTCATGGCCCCGATCGCCGGCAAGGCGATGACGGCCATGCCGCGCTACCGGCTGCTCGGCGTGTTCGCCATGGCCGCCATCGTCGCCGGGCTGCTGATCCTGTCGGCCGTCGGGCCGGACAGCGGCCAGGGCCTGCCGATCGTCGCCATGGTGCTCATCGGCGTCGGCATCGGCATCGCGTTCCCGATGGCCACGGCCGTCACGCAGAGCGCGATCCCGATGGAGCAGGTGGGCGTCGGCACCAGCCAGATCCAGTTCTGGCGGATGATCGCCGGGCCGGTCTCGCTGGCGATCCTCGGCTCGATCATGTCGTCCCGGCTCGGCGTGGCCGGTCAGGGCGGCGAGGGCGTCGCGCCGGCGGTGCTCGCCGACGCGCTGGGCGACCTGTTCCTCGCCTGCGCGATCGCGGTGGGCATCGGCCTGGTGGCCAGCCTGTTCCTGAAGGAGGTCCCGCTGCGCGACATGTCCATGGGCAGGTCGAAGGCGGGCAAGGCGGACCAGCAGGCCGCGCGCAACCAGGGGCGTGCCGCCAGGGCGTGACCCCGGTCCACCGGGTGGCGGGGCCGTGCGCGGCCCCGCCACCGCCATGTCCGCCCGCCATGTCCGCCCGCCATGTCCGTCCGCACGGGCCCGCTCGTACGGGCCTGCTCACAGTTGAGCAGACGGGCGCGGGCGCGCGGGCGAGGCTGCTGGCATGGACTCCTACCCCCTCCCCAGGACGTGCCCGCTGGACCCGCCGTCCGAGTACCGGGACCTTCAGGCGGGGCGGCCCATCACGCGCGTCCGGCTGGACTTCGACGGCAGCGAGGTCTGGCTGGTGACGCGGTACGAGGACGCCCGCGCCGTGCTCGGCGACGCCCGCTTCAGCTCCGACTTCGCCACCCCCGGCTTCCCGGCCCGGCTCACCTCGCAGCCCCCGGGGCCGGGCACCTTCATCAGGATGGACCCGCCCGACCACTCGCGGCTGCGCCGCCTGCTGCTGCCGGAGTTCAACCGCAGGCGCGTCGAGGCGCTGCGCCCGGCCATCCGGCGCATCACCGAAACGCTCGTCGACGAGATGGCCGCCCAGGGCCCGCCGGCCGACCTGGTCCAGACGCTGGCCCTGCCGCTGCCGTCCCAGGTCATCACCGAGCTGCTCGGGGTGCCGTACGAGGACCGCGACTACTTCCACGAGACGACCAAGGTCATCGGCGACCGCAACGTGGAGCCCGAGCAGCGCATGAAGGTCCGCGAGGACCTGCGCCACTACCTGGAGCGGCTGGTCGCCGAGCGCGAGCAGCGGCCCGCCGACGACCTGCTCAGCCGCCTCGGCGCCCACCGCGAGGCGGCCAAGGTCAGCCGGGAGGAGGTCGTCGGCATCGCGACGCTGCTGATGGTGGCCGGCTACGAGACCATCGCCAATCAGATCGGCGTGGGCACCGTCGCGCTGCTGGAGAACCCCGCCCGCCTGGCCGAGCTGCGTGAACGCCCAGAGGCGCTGCCCGCCGCGATCGAGGAGATCATCCGCCACCAGACCGTCATCGACTACGGCGCCCGCCGCGCGGCCACCGCCGACGTCGAGGTCGGCGGCCGGCTCGTCAGGAAGGGCGAGGGCGTGGTCGTGGTGCTGGCCGCGGCCAACCGCGACGAGGAGGTCTGGGCCGACCCGGACCGGCTCGACTTCGGCCGCTTCGGCGACGTCGCCGACCGGCAGGAGCATCTGTCCTTCGGCTTCGGCATCCACCAGTGCATGGGCCAGCTCCTGGCCCGCGCCCAGCTGGAGGTCGCCTGGTCCACGCTGTTCGCCCGGCTCCCGGGGCTGCGCCTCGCGGTGCCGCTGGAGGAGGTGCCCTTCCGCTCCGACATGTTCGTGTACGGCGTCCACGCGCTCCCGGTGACCTGGGGATGAGCCGCGACCCGCGGGACCGGGTCCGCGCGCTCTTCGACCCGGGCACCGTCCGGCCGCTGCCCGGCGACGACGGCTGCGGCGTGCTCGCCGCCCGGGGCAGCATCGGCGGCGGCCCGGCCGTCGCCTACGCCACCGACCCCGGCCGCATGGGCGGCGCGATGGGCGCGGAGGGCTGCGCCGGCATCGTCCGGGCGATCGACCTCGGCGTCCGGGAGCGGGCGCCCGTCGTCGGCCTCTGGCACTCCGGCGGCGCCCGGCTGGGCGAGGGCGTCACCGCGCTCGACGGCGTCGGGCAGGTGTTCGCCGCGATGGTCCGGGCCTCCGGCGTCGTCCCGCAGATCTCCGTCGTGCTCGGCCCGGCCGCCGGCGGCGCGGCCTACGGGCCGGCGCTCACCGACGTGGTGATCATGAGCGAGAGCGGCCGCGTCTTCGTCACCGGCCCGGACGTCGTCCGCAAGGTCACCGGCGAGGACGTCGACATGGAGCAACTCGGCGGCCCCGTCCCGCACAGCAGGCGCAGCGGCCTGGCCCACCTCACCGCCCCGGACGACGAGGGCGCCATCGGCTCCGCCCGCCGGATCACCGCCCTGCTCGGCGGCCAGGGCGAGCTGCGGCCCTGGGAGGCCCGCGCCGACCCCGGGCTCGGCGACCTGCTCCCCGAACGCGCCAACCGCGCCTACGACGTGCACCCCATCGTCGCCCGCCTGCTCGACGGCCCCGGCGAGGAGCTGCACCCGAAGTGGGCGCCCAACCTCGTCACCACGCTCGGCCGGCTGACCGGCAGGACCGTCGGCGTCATCGCCAACAATCCGCTGCGCAAGGGCGGCTGCCTCGACGCGGCGGCGGCCGAGAAGGCCGCGCGGTTCGTCCGCATGTGCGACTCGCTCGGCGTGCCCCTCGTGGTGCTCGTGGACGTGCCCGGCTACCTGCCCGGCGTCCGTCAGGAGTGGGACGGCGTGGTCCGGCGCGGCGCCAAGCTGCTGCACGCCTTCGCCGAGGCCGTCGTGCCCCGGGTGACGCTGGTGCTGCGCAAGTCCTACGGCGGCGCGTACGTCGCCATGAACTCCCGAGCCCTGGGCGCCTCCGCCGTCTATGCCTGGCCCACCGCCGAGGTGGCCGTCATGGGCGCCGAGGCCGCCGTGGACATCCTGCACCGCAGGAAGCTGCGCGACGGCCCCGAGGACGGCCGCGAGGAACTGCGCCGCCGGCTCGTCGCCGAGCACGAACGGGAGGCCGGCGGCGTCGGCAAGGCCGTGGAGATCGGCGTCGTGGACGAGGTGATCGAGCCCGCCGGCACCCGGCTGAGGCTCGCCGAAGCCCTGCTCAAGGCCGTGCCGCTGCGCGGCGACCACACCAACATCCCGCTGTGAAGCCCCTGCTCACTATTGAGCAGGCAGCACGGCGGCCCCTCATTAGCGTGACGAACAAGCCGACAGACGGAGTGGAACGATGACCAACCCGAATCCCGTCATCCCGCCGGCCGAGCAGCAGACCTCGGTACCCGCGGCGGATCTGATCAACTCGGCCACGGCCGGCGTGATCGTCGAGCGGACCGCGCAGGTCAGGAACGGCTCCCACGCCAAGGGGCGCAAGTTCGCCCGCATGATGGCGGAGATGGTGACCGCCAAGCAGGTCGGCGTCGCCAGCGTCTTCCTGTACGAGGAGACGTTCGGGACCAAGGACCGGCTGCACTGGCTGATCCACCTCAGCTCGCTGCACGCGTACGAGCAGATGGTGCACATGGGCACCTCCGACGGCGAGTACCGCGACAACACCGCCGACAGCGGCTGGGACGAGATCTTCGTGGACGGCAGCATGACCGAGACCGTCCTGCTGCCGCAGTTCTGGGGCATGTACGGCACCGCGGTCGACGGCGAGCGCGAGAAGCAGTCCACGGTCTACCTCCAGGAGGGCGAGATCACCGGGCTGCCCGGCGCCCGCGAGCAGGTGCCGCAGCCCTACGAGCAGCTCGTGCACTCGGGCAACTGCGGCCTGCTGCTGCACCGGACCGCCCAGCTCGACTACGACTTCCGGTCCGAGGGGCGCACGTTCGCCCGCGAGGCCGCCGAGTCCATCAACGAGAACCTGCCCGGCGAGGCGACCGTCTTCGTCTACGAGGAGGCCTTCGGCGCGGCCGACCGCATCCACTGGCTGATCCACATGAAGTCGCTGAGCACCTACTACAAGGTCCTGGCGCTGCACGTGAAGGACGAGAAGGTGCGGGACCTGTACTTCCAGCAGCGCATCGCGCCCGAGCGCGGCGGCGGCACCTGGGCCAGGATGTTCGTGCCCGGCAGCATGACCGACACCGGCCTCACCCCGCACCACTGGGGGATGTACGCGACATGAGCGGCCGCTGCCTGCACGAGATCTTCGCCGAGCGCGCCGCGAAGGCCCCCGACCGGATCGCCGTGACCTGCGGCACCGAGGAGATCACCTACGCGGACCTGGACGACCGGGCCGACCGGCTGGCCTGCCTCCTCCAGGCCGCGGGCACCGGCCCCGGCGTGCTGGTGGGGCTGTGCGCGGACCGCGGCATCGACCTGGTGGCCGGGCTGCTCGCGATACTCAAGGCGGGCGGCGCGTACGTGCCGATCGACCCCGGCTACCCGGCCGGGCGGATCGCGTACCTGCTGGAGGACAGCGGGGTGCGCACGGTGGTCACCACGTCCGGCGTGGCCGCCCGGCTCGGCGGCGTCCTGCCCGGCGAGGTCGTGCTGGCCGACGCCGAGCCGCCGCAGGGCCGTCCCGCGGCCACGGCCGGCGACGAGGACCTGGCCTACGTCATCTACACCTCGGGCTCGACCGGCGCGCCCAAGGGGGTGCTGGTCGAGCACCGCAACGTCGTGCGCCTGCTGGAGCGGACCGAGCAGTGGTTCGGCTTCACCGACGACGACGTCTGGACGCTCTTCCACTCCGTCAGCTTCGACTTCTCGGTGTGGGAGCTGTGGGGCGCGCTGCTGTACGGCGGCCGGCTGGTGATCGTCCCGGCCGAGGTGGCCAGGTCGCCCGAGTCGCTGCGGCGGCTGCTGCTGGACGAGGGCGTCACCGTGCTGAACCAGACGCCCTCCGCGTTCCGGCACCTGGTGGCCGCCGACGCCCGGCAGGAGCGGCCTTCGCCGTACCGGCTGCGCCGGGTCGTCTTCGGCGGCGAGCGGCTGGACGTCGACCTGCTCGCCCCGTGGATCGACCGCTACGGCGACGACCGCCCGCACCTCGTCAACATGTACGGCATCACCGAGACCACCGTCCACGTCACCTACCGCCGCGTCCGCGCGGCCGACCTCGACCACCCGGAGCTGAGCCCGATCGGCGTGCCCATCCCGGACCTGCGCCTCGACGTGCTCGACGAGCACGGACGCCCGGCCACCACCGGCAACCTGCACGTCTCCGGCCCCGGGCTCGCCCGCGGCTACCTCGACCGGCCCGAGCTGACCGCCGAGCGCTTCAGGGCCCTGCCGGACGGCGGGCGCCGCTACGACTCGGGCGACGTCGTCACCCGGCTGCCCGGCGGCGAGTACGCCTACCTCGGGCGGTCCGACGACCAGATCAAGGTCCGCGGGTTCCGCCTGGAGCCCAGGGAGATCGAGCTGTGCCTCCTGGGCCATCCGCGGGTCGCCCACGCGGTGGTGGCCCACCGCGACTACGGAGAGGGCGACGTCCGGCTGCTGGCCTTCGTCGTCCCCGACGGCGAGGCGGGGCCGGACCTGATCGAGCAGCTCACCGAGCGGGCCGCGAGCCGGCTGCCGGCGCACGCCCGCCCGTCCACCTACCACATCGTGTCGGAGATCCCCATGACGCCGCAGGGAAAGGCGGACCGCGCCGCTCTGGCCAGGTCCGCGCAGGCATCGTCGGCCGCCAAGGTCGTGCAGCGCATCGCCGAGGACGTGCTCGAACGCGACGAGGTGCCACCACAGGTGGACCTGTTCGACCTGGGCGCCACCTCGCTGGCGATGACCCGCATCATCGCCCAGGTGAACGAGCGCTTCGGGCTGGAGCTGACGGGACGCGAGCTGGAGGAGGAGGCGTCGGTCGCCGCCCTGGCCTCCTGCGTCGAGGAACGACTGACCGTGAGGGGATAGACCATGCACGAGACCACACTCCGGGGCGAGCACTCGATGACCCCCGAGGAGCTGAAGACCTTCCACACCCAGGGCTACTTCGGCCCGTTCAAGGTCTACGAGATCGACGAGATGCGCCAGAACTGGCGGCGCGAGCGGATGCGGCTCATGGACCGGAGCAACGCCGTCTACCGCGACGACGCCGCCTCGGGCAACACCAACATCTCCAACTACGACCGCCACCTGGACTCGGCCTTCCTGGCCGACCACATCAGCCGGCCGCAGATCGTGGACCGCGTGGTCAGCGTGCTCGGCCCGGACGTGCTCTGCTGGCGCACCGAGTTCTTCCCCAAGTACCCCGGCGACGAGGGCACCGACTGGCACCAGGCCGACACCTTCGCCAACGCCTCCGGCAAGCCGCAGATCGTCTGGCCGCAGGCGGAGGAGTTCGGCGGCACGATCACCGTCTGGACCGCCTTCACCGAGGCGAACGAGGACACCGGGTGCCTGCAGTTCATCCCCGGCACCCACGAGACGATGTTCTACGACGAGACCAAGCGCATGCACTACGACCCCAACAAGATCAACCAGGAGGACAAGGACGGCGTCCGGCGCGGCTTCTTCGGCTACGACTACCGCGACCTGCAGATCGACCCCGACTGGAAGCCCGACGAGTCGCAGGCCGTCTCCATGGTGATGCGGCCGGGCGAGGCCATCCTGTTCTGGTCGACGCTCATGCACGCCTCGCTGCCGCACAAGGGCCTGACCGACGAGATGCGCCTGGGCTTCGCCGCGAGGTACGTCCCGACCAAGGTCGACGTCTACCCCGACACCGACGAGATCGAGGAGTACGGCGGCCGGGTCAGCCTGGACCGGTACGGCGCCGTCCTGGTCACCGGCCGGAACACCAACCCGGGCAACCGGATCGCCACGGCGACCACCACCGGCCACCCCTTCACCACCCGATGAGGCCCCCGGTGGTCTCTCCCCGTCTCTGTCCCCGTCGCGCGGCGACCGCGCGGCCTTCCCCGACCCACGGAATGCGGTGATCATCTCGTGGCCGCCGAACTGAGACGTCTGACCCGGGCCGTGCAGGAGGCGCGCCCGCTGGTGGACGTCCTGCGGCATCCGGTGCGCCTGGCCGGCCCGCCCGGCCTCGCCTCCCTCTTGGGCCGTGTGACCCGACGGCTGGGCGCACCGGAGTTCGCACTGGACGACCACGGCTCGCTCGACACCTTCGAGCGCCTGGTCAGCGACCATCTCGCGCTGCGCGACGGCATGGGCGAGGACCTGCCGCCGGCCGTCGCCGACGAGGTCGTGGACGAGGCGGCGCGGGGCGGCTTCGAGGGGCTGTGCGTCCGCGACGAGGTCGCACCGGCGGACGGAGGCCCGCCGCTGCCCGCCTACGCGGCCGGCGACCCGGCGGCCCCGGCGGTCGTGATCGTGGCCGCCTGCGGCATGCCGGCCCGCCTGTGCGAGCAGTGGATGCGTTTCCTGTCCCGCACCCATCGCGTGCTGACCTGGGAGACCCGCGCGTTGTTCGGGCAGGCCCCGTCGGCGGATGTCCCCGACGTGGGGGTGACGGCGCAGGCCGGTGACCTGTTCGCGGTCATGGACCATTTCGGCGTCCGCCGCGCTCACGTGATGTGCCTGTGCGGCGGAGCCGTCATCGGCCTGGCCGCCGCGCACCTCGACCCCGGCCGCGTCGAGTCCCTCAGCCTCTGGCACGGCGACTTCGCCGCGGTGAAGGGCGCCGACCGCACCCACCACCAGCAGAACCTGGTGGCGCTCATGGAGATGGCCGCGACCGGCCCCGACCGGGCCGCCGCCATCCATCCCGTGCTCTGCCAGACGATGCTCGCCTCGGTGCCGCCCGACCTGGCGCACCTGGTGGTCTATCCGTACGCGACGCCCGAGCTGCTGCACCGCTACTGCCGCCTGAACGGCGAGATCATGACGACGGACGTGAGCCCCTGGCTGGGCGCGATCGACCAGCCCGTCCTGGTGGTCTCCAGCCATGACGACGAGACCGCCCACCCCGCGGGGTCGAAGGCGGTGGCGGCCGCGCTGCCGGACGCCGTCCTGCATCTCCGGGCGCACGGCGATCACATCTCGCTGTTCAAGGGTGACCCGGAGTTGATGGATATGGCGCGCGACTTTATTGATTCCGCGACGGCCCGATAAAGACCGAAATCCGCCTCCAGGCAATTCTCCGGACATGTCAGAGAATTGTGGTACGCCTTGTTAATCAGTCGATTGATGGGTAGAGGCAACGGCGACATGAAATAAAGCCGAGGGGCGGAAAAATGAAGTCATCCGACGTCGCGCGACTTAGATCCGGACTGCGCTCCCTCGTCTCGCAGGAAACGTCCGGCGGTTGCTCGATCCGGGTGCCGAGACGCGCCAACATCTACAACTGCGGCCAGCGCGACAGCAACATCTACGTGATCGAGAGCGGTCAGATCAAGACCCAGATGTACGCCCGCTGCGGCAAGGAGTGTCTGCTGTCGATCTTCACCGCCGGCGACATCTTCGGCGAGTCCTCCCTGCTCGGGGCCGACCGCAGCGAGACCGCCACCGCCATGCGGACCACCTGGGTTCGCCGCATCCCGGCCGCCCGCTTCCGCGCCGCCATGGCCGAGAACGAGCTCATGGACGGGTTCATCGACTATCTCGCGTTACGCCTGCGAGAACAGCAGGAAGTGATCGCGACAATGGTCACGATGGACAGCGAGCAGCGCCTCGCCTCCGTTCTTCTGCGCTTATCCAGAAAGATCGGTAAGCGCCGTGCCCCGAATGTGCGGGCCATCGAGGAACGCATCACCCAGGAAGAACTGTCCGGCATGGTCGGCACCACCCGGTCGCGCGTCGGATTCTTTCTCAAACGCTTCAAGGACGCCGGCCTCGTCCTGCCGACCTCGGACCCGTTCCTGGTCGTGAACGAAGAACGCCTGGCCGAATACGTCGACGAGGTCGGCTGACGGGGCCGCCCCCGGCCCGGCGGTGACAAGCCGGGCCGGGGGGCCGCTCAGCAGGCGATCAGCTCGAACGGCACCGCCGGACGGCCGCCGAACCGCTGACCGGCGGCGTTCACGAACCCCTCCAGCGGCACCCGCGCCCCGCCCGGCGGCACCCCGAGCGCCGACAGGTACGCCGCGTGCGCCTCGACCGAGGCCAGCGCCGCGTCCAGGTACCCGGTCACGTCCACGGCGTGCGTCGGCCGGACGGAACCGGCGATCGCCACGTACTTGACGCCGTCCCACGGTTCGGCGCCGGCGTCGGGCAGGATCCAGCGGTTGCCCGCGTCGAGGACCGCGTCCAGCACGGCCCGTCCGGTGACGCGGTGGTCGGGGCTGTTCCACTTGCCGGTGAAGGTGAGGTCGTGGTGGTTGAACGTGATCACCAGCTCGGGCCGGTGCCTGCGCAGTGCCGCCACCAGATCGTGCCGGAGCCGGGGGGAACGTTCGATCGCGCCGTCCGGATGGTCGAGGAACTCCACCGACGAGACGCCGACGATGGCGGCGCTCGCGTGCTGCTCCTCCTCCCGCACCTTCCGCGCCTGCTCCGGCGGCATCGAGTCGATGCCCGCCTCGCCGCGGGTGAGCAGGAGGTAGCCGACCTGCTTGCCGGCCCCGGTCCAGGCGGCCACGGCGCCGGCGCTGCCGAACTCCATGTCGTCGGGGTGGGCCACGACGGCCAGGGCTCTGGTCCAGTCATCGGGCATGGGCTGTAAGTCGTCCGTCATGTCCTATCCCCTGACATGCACGGAGATCGCTAAACCTCCGGCGACGACTGAGATCCAGGCCTCCGGGTGGCGGCCTGGTCGCAGGTCGGCGGGGACGGCCGCCGGGCTGGGTCAGCCGGTGGACCTGCGCTTGCGGTAGGCGCGTTGTTGGCAGGCCCGCGAGCAGTAGACGCGGGGGCGGCCCGAGGGGGCGGTTTCCAGTGGGGTGCCGCACTCGGGACACTTTTCATCACGATTTTCGTCACGCTCTCGGATCAGCACCTCGACGCCGTCCAGGAGGCGGCGCAGGCCGAACGTGAAAGAGTCCTCCGGGTCGTCCCAGCCGCCCGTCTCCCACAGGCGCGAGAGGGCGGGATAGCGGTCGAGGCGTTCGTACAGGGAGTCGCGGGCGCCCCACCACTCCTGCTCGGACACGCCGCTGCGGCGTTCCTCGCGCCGGGTCTCGGCCAGGAGCAGCGCCTCGGCGTCCACGAACCGGCCGAGCAGGCCGACCACCGCGACCACCTCGGACGGCCGTAGCGCGGTGCCGGTCAGCGCGCCGAGCATGTGGTCGTAGTGGGCGACCGCGTTCGGGCCCGGCAGGTGGCGGGAGCCGCGCACCTCGGCCAGCCACGGGTGGCGGATGCGGAGTTCCCACGCCCGCCGGGCCGCCTCCTCCAGCCGCCCCCGCCAGCCGCCGTCGGCGTCCGGGGCGGCGTCCGGGGCGGCGTCCGGGGCGGATTCTGAGCCGGCGTCCGGGGCGGCGACGAGGGCTTCGCCCAGCACCTCGTCGCGCATCAGGTCCACGAGCTGGTCGCGGCCGGGGACGTGGCGGTAGAGGGACATGGTCGTGAAGCCCAGCCGGTCGGCGACCTTGCGCATCGACAACCCTTCCAGGCCCTCGGCGTCGGCCAGCTCGACCGCGGCCCGCACGATCCGGCCCAGGCTGAGGCCGGGCCGCGGCTCCCGTTCCGCGTCCCGCCACAGCAGCTCGACCCCGTGGTCCGGGTCCCCCGCCACACCTCGTGCCATTGGCACCTCCCTCGTTTATGTTGTATTACTCCGTGTACGCCATAAACAGCAAAGGGGAAACCTGTGTTCCACTTCCATGTCGCACCCGGCGGGGACGACTCCTGGCCCGGCTCCCTCGAACGCCCCTTCGCCACCCTTGAACGCGCCCGCGAGGCCGCCAGGGAGTCCGGCGGGGAGCCCGTCGTCCACCTCAGGGGTGGCGTCCACGTGCTGAGCGAGCCGCTGGAGCTCACCGACGCCGACTCGGGCACCGTCTACCAGGCGTACGGCCACGGCACCCCCGACCAGGAGGACGCCGTGCTGAGCGGCGGCCGGACGATCACCGGCTGGCAGGTGAGCGACGGCGTCTGGCTGGCCGACGTCGGCGACCTGGAGACCCGCCAGCTCTACGTGGACGGCCGCCGCGCCGCCCGGGCCGCGATCGAGGAACTGCCCGGTTCGTCCCCGGCCGCGACCGCCACCGGCTACGTCACCGACAGCGCCGCGCCGCTGGCCTGGACCAGCCCGCGCGACGTGGAGTTCGTCCACCGCGGCGTGTACCCGTGGACCGAGGGCCGCCTGCCCGTCGCGGACGTCGCCCAGGACGGCGACCGGACCGTGATCACCATGGCGGCGCCCGCCTTCGGATGGGCCGCCGAGCTGTACAACTCCACCTGGGAGGGCACCACCTCCGCCGGGCCCGGCCTGCCCACCAGGATCGAGAACGACCCGAGCTTCCTGCGCGAGCCGGGCACGTTCGTGCTCGACCGCTCCCGGCCGGGCCACCACGTGCTGCGCTACCTGCCCCTTCCCGGCGAGGACCCGGAGCGTACGCGGGTGGTCGCCCCGGAGCTGGAGACCCTGGTACGCGGGTCCGGCGCGCGGCGGGTGACCTTCCGCGGGCTGACGTTCGCCGAGGCGACCTGGTTGCGCCCGAGCCGTCCCGAGGGCTTCGTGCACTATCACGGCAGCGGCTTCTACGAGGGCGGCGGCGTCGGCGTGGCGGAGCTGGGCGAGGGGGCGTCCGTGACGTATCCCACGGCTTCCGTGACGATTCCCGCCTGCGTCACGTTCGAGGACTGCTCGGACGTGGTGATCGAGGGGTGCCGGTTCACCAGGCTGGGGGCGTTCGGGCTGGGAGTGTCCGGCGGCGAGGAACAGGTCGTGCGCGGCTGCGACTTCGACACGCTCTCGGCGGGGGCCGTCGTGGTGACGGGCAGCCGGGGCACGGTGATCGAGGACAACCTGGTACGCGGCGTCGGGCTCGAATACCCGGGTTCACCGGGCATCGCGGTGATGGGGACGTCCGGCTGCGTCGTCGCGCACAACGAGGTCAGGGACGTGCCGCACTGCGGGATCACCGCCGGGCCCGGCGAGGGCACCCGGATCGTCCGCAACCGGACCGCCGACACCATGCAGGTGCTGGCCGACGGCGGCGGCGTTTACGTGTCGGGGCCGCAGGGCGCTTCCCATGACGACGGGGCGCTGGTGCTGGGCAACGTCATCAAGGACACCCGCACGCCGTACAACTTCGGGCTCTACACCGACTACGGCGCCTCCTGGGTGCGGGTGGAGGAGAACGTCGTCGCGCGCGCCGACAACACGGCGGTGCTGCACGTGGGCCCGCCGCTGGAGAACGTCGTCTACCGGGGCAACTTCTGGGACGCCGACCCGCTCGGCCACGACGCCCCGCCGCCCGGGGTCACGTACGAGGAGAACCGCACCATCAAGGACGAGCAGGAACTGAACGCCGCGACCACCGCCATCCGCGCCCAGGCGGGCCCGCGCCGCGCCCTCTGACGAACGGACGCCCGAGCCGGGATCAGTCGTCCCGGCCGGGCCGGTCGCGGTCACGGTAACCTTCTACTCCAGGTAGAAGGTGAGGGGGCGAGGGTGCAGCTCGGCAACCTCGAACGTTCGATCATGGAAGCCCTGTGGCGGCATCCTGAGGGCATGTTCGCGCACGACCTCGCGGCCGGTCTGCCCTCCGGTCCCGCCGTCACGACGGTGCTGACCGTGCTGATGCGCCTGGCGAACAAGGGCATGGTGGCCCGTGAGCGCGTCGGGCGGGCCCATCTCTACAAGGCGACCGCGGGCAAGGACGCCTTCGTCGCCGAGGCCATGCGCGCGGCGCTGGAGGAGGCCGGCGACGTGGTGGCGGCGGTGCAGCGGTTCGTCGGCACGGTGACGCCCGAGGTGGCCGCGGCGCTGCGCGAGGCGCTGGAAGGACAGGACGGACCGGAATGATGATCGCCTGGTTCGTCGCCGCCGGGGTGGCGCTGCTGCCGGTGATGCTGGGGCGGTGGCCGGGCATGTGGCCTACTGCGTGCCGGGCAGGCCGTCCTGCAGCTCAGCGGGCCGATGGCGGTGCTGATCGCGCCGCTGGTCTGCTTCGTGATCCAGGTCCGCCGGTACGCCGCCCGCGTCGGCGGCGCGGAACCGTGACCCCGGATCGTCGTGACCAGCGGGCCGAGGTTCAGGTGTGAGGGGACCACGGGCGGCGTCCCGGGTCACGCCGGTCGGCGGCTGCTGCCCGGTCGGCGTAGCGGAGCAGGTGCTGGGCGGAGGCTTCCAGGTCGGCGGCGGCCGTGACGCAGGACGTCAGGTGGGCGGTCACGGCCGCGCGCAGCCAGGGCGGCGTCCCGTCGCCGGCCTTCAGCCCCGCCTCGATCGCGCGCAGGCGCTCGGCGCAGGCGGTGAGGGCACGGGCGTCGGCACGCAGGACTTCGGCGTGGGCGATGATCGCGGCGATCCGGGCGGACATGGCTCCTCCGTCAGCCCGGCGGCACCGGGACGGCGGCGTCCCGGAGCGTCCGGCGGGTGGTGGCCGACAGGCACAGCAGCGGGCGGGCGCCGTCGAGGGCCAGCTCGCGGAGCCGTCCGGCCAGTGGATGGTCCGAGCCGGGCTCGACGGTCAGCCGCAGTGACGGCGCCAGGTGCAGCCGGGCCCGCCCGCGGGCACGTACGCAGGACCGCAGGACGTCACCGGCCGTGCCGGAGTAACCGACCAGGCCGGGGTCGCGTACGGACAGCCCCGGGCCGAGCCGTCCGCGCAGGGTGAGGACCTGCGCGGCGGCGAGATGGGCGGTCCGGGCACCGAGCCGAAGCTCCAGGGGCGTCAGGTACGTCTCGCCGCCCCAGAGCCGCGGGCCGAACGCGTGCACGGCCGGGGAGTCGACCATGGAACCGACGAGAAGGCTTCCCGAGCGCCGGTGTCCGGCCTCCCGCAGCAGGTCAAGCCCGCCGGGCCAGCCGGAACCCCGCCGACTCAGGCCGGGCGGCCCGGACCGCGCGGAAGCGCGGAACCCCCCAGGACGGGCGCGGAACGGGCCGGGGACGACCACGCCGACCTGCATCTCCGCGTAACCCCCCGCGCTGGTCCGCCGGTTCCACGCGGCGTGCACGGCGACCAGCGCGCGGCCCCCCACCTGGACGGCGGGGCCCAGCCCCGTCCCCTCCAGCAGCCCGGCCGCCGCCACCGGGCTCACGGCGAAGTACGCCGAGAGGGCGTCGCCGTCGTGACACCTGACAGGCAGGCCGGCGGTGCCCCCAGGACCGTCCACGGCGTGGGCGGGCACGGCAGGGAAGGGGAACTCCGCCGGGTCGGGCGGCCGGTCGAACAGCAGGTACGCCTGGGAACGCACGACCCGCCCCCGGAACGGCGCGAGCCGCTCCTCGATGAGGTCGCGGGCCTCGGGCAGGTCGTCGGCGATGTTGGCGAGGTAGCGCTCGATGCTGTGGCATTGCGGGAACAGGTGGGTGGAATCGCAGTAGTCCACCACGTACCAGTCGGGGTGCAGGTCGAAGCAGGTGCCGGCGCCCTGCCCGTCGAGGGTGGGGATGATGTCGTGCTGGTTGGTGATGCTGGCCACCCAGGTGCGCTGGTCGGCCGGCCGTTTGAAGTCGACGGGCGAGCCGACGGCGACGGCGTGCGTGACCGTGTGCCGGGCGCAGAAGGCGGGGTCCTGCGCCAGGTTCATGATCGCCGCGCCGCCCGCGCTGTGACCGACGAGCGCCAGTTCGGCGCCCGGCGGCGTCCCGTAGTCGGCGACGGCCAGGGCCAGGGCGCGGCTGTAGGGGCTGGCGGCCAGGACGGCGCTGCTGAACGCGCCGAGCAGGTCCTGGGGCGACTCGCCGTCGGGACGTCCGATGCGCATGCCCGGCGCGTGGAGGACGTGACGGATCACGCCGTCGGGGCCTTCGACGCTCTGGATGAGGGCCCGCCCGGTGGTGCCGATCGTGCTGATGTTGGCCAGGAAGCCGAGCAGCGACCCGCGCGTGCACAGCCGGGCGGACTCGGCCGCGGTCAGCTCGGCCCGGCGCGCGGCGCCCTCCCCGACGTCGAGGACGGCGATCGCCCTGTTGCTCAGGCCGATGACCGGATCGGCGGTGGCGAAGCCCCTCCCCGTCGCGATGAGCCAGGCGGTGGCGTCGTTGAGCGGGTTCTCGTCCAGCAGCGCGCGCAGCGCGAGGACCTCGCCGAAGACCGGCGCGAGCTGACTGAGCGCGCGCACCGCGCCACGGTCCTTGAACAGCGCGCGCAGGGCCCGGACGGCCTCCAGGTCGCGGTCGGCGGCGGCCGCGTCGATGAGCCGGGCGAGCATGGGGTCCCCGGTCAGCTCCGGATGGGTGACCGCCACGGCCGCCACGCGCAGCCGCAGCGACGTGGCCAGCACCCGTACGGCCAGGCTCTCGGCCCCCAGCATGGCGCCGGCCTTGGCGGCCGCGGTGGCCAGCCGGCCGCCGGCGAAGGAGTAGCCGAGGCCCCGGCGGTTCGTCGTGGCCCGGAGCAGCGCGCGGTAGGCGGGCCGGGCCGCCCCGGGAGCACGCGGCAGGGCGCGCAGCAGCGCGTCGTCGGTGAGCGCGGCCGTGGCGTGCGCCGCCGCGTCCTGGATCGTGACCGCGACGTCCACCAGCTCGCGGGCCAGGTCGCGCAGTGGCCCGGCGGCCGGATCGTCCCGCTCGGTCATGGCCGGGGCCGCCGCGACATGCCGACCTGGCGGGGGGCCGGGTCCTCCGGCGTGTTGCGGCGCAGGACGTCCGACAGCGTGCGGGTGGCCGCGATGATCCGCAGGCCCTGCGGGGAGAACGTGGCGGCGTTGAAGATGCGCGGGGCCAGCAGCGGGTTGGTGAGCGCCTGGGAGAACGCGTCGATGGCGATGATCTTGGTCAGCAGCGGCGGCAGGATCGCCTCGGGGGAGCCGGGTTCCTCGGCGAACAGCCCGACGTACAGGTCGACGTCGTCGACGTCGCGGTAGAGCTCGCGCAGCGCGCCGCTGACCCGCCGGTCGCCGGTGATCTGCTCGAACGTGGGCACGGCGGGGAACCGGCAGTGCTCCCGGTAGCCGTTGTACGGCGCCAGTCCGAGCGCCCGGGAGTCGGCGATGCTGGCCACGTCGATCTCGCGCAGCACGGGGTCGGTGTTGAACAGGCCGATGCGGCCGGCGCGCTGGCGGGAGGCGTCCTCGAACAGCCGCCCGAGGCCGGGCTCGGGGATCAGGTCGCCGGCGAAGAAGGTCTCGGCCATCGGCAGCTCGCGCCCGCCCACCGACAGGCGGGACGGGACCAGGCTGTGCCAGCGGTAGACGAGGTTGAACTCCACCGAGGCCCAGTTCTGCCGGTGCCAGGCCGCGTGGTCGAGGCGCGCCGGCAGCCACGGGTCGAGGGTGAACCGGAAGTGGTAGGGGGTGATGTGGTTGATGTACTCCTCGACGACCAGCTTGATCAGCAGCACGATGAGGATGTTGCGGGCCGTCTGGAACAGCCGCTCGTCGTCCCAGCGCGGATTCTCCCGGGCCAGCAGCCGCGCCACCCTGTTGTGCTCGCGCAGGAACAGCACCGTGAGCATGGTGAAGCCGACCTGGCCGTTGCCCCGGTCGCTGCCGGTGGCGAACAGCGTGTCGCGCCGCGCGTCGGACAGGTGGTCGAAGCGGACGACCCTCAGCGGGGCGAACTCCGGCTTGATCTTGCCGTTCTCGCACAGGTAGGGCGGGAACTCGCCGCCGTTGAGGATCTGGCTCTTGAGCAGCCCGCCGTCGAACGCGCGCAGCGCGGCGGTCGCCGCCTCGTCGAGGCCGTACACCTGGTTGAGGTCGATGTGGTGGTTGGAGCTGTTCTTGCGCGGATCGCGCGGGACGTTGGTGTCACCGCGCAGGAATCCGTCGGTGAACCACTGGGCGAAGTACGCGAACAGCACCGTGGAACGCGGGCAGGGGATCATCGACTCGCCGCGGGTGAACAGGTCGGCGGCCCTTTCGGCGCCGGGCAGCCTCCCTTCGGCGACGGCGACCGGGGGCAGGTGCCGGCCGCTGTAGGTGCGGTCGGTCAGGGAGGCCCATGAGGTGTAGTCGGCCATGGTGCTCAGCGGCTCGGGACGCGGCGGCATCTCGCGGATCGCGTGGTCGATCAGCGAGGCGTTGATCCGGCGGCGGACCGGGCGGCTGCTCTGCAGCAGGTCCCAGATCGGCCGGCCGCTGGTCAGGGCCAGGAACCTGAGCCGGTTGGACAGGCCGTCCGTGGCGATGCTGCGTGCTCGGGGGGCCATCGTCAGCCGTCCTTGCGTTCGGGGCCGAAGCCGAGGGTGAAGGCGTCGGGGAAGATGCCGAGCGTGCGCTCGACGCGGCCCGCCGGCGGCGGGAGCAGCCGCACCCCGGGACGCAGCAGCAGGCGGCGCACGGTCTCGGCGATCACCACGTCGGCCACGTGCACGCCGAGGCAGGCGTGATGACCGGACCCGAAGAACAGCCGATGATGGCCGGGACGGTCGAGGCGGAACTCGCCGGGCTCCGGCACCACGGCGTCGTCGAACATGGCCGAGGCCGGCGCCGCCAGCACGAACGTGCCCGCCGGGATCGTCGTGGCGCGCGGGGTGCCGGCGGCCAGTACGTGGTCGCGCTCGCACAGCCGGGGAAGCAGCTTGAAGAACGGGCTGAACCGCAGCGCCTCCCAGACGTACGGATCGAACCGCCCGGGGTCGGCGGCGACGGCCATGGCCTCGGCGAGCACCCGCGGGCGCAGCAGAAGCTGCTCGACCGCCTCGACCATGGCCCCGGGCGCGCTCTCCACGAAGCCCAGCGGCAGCCCCGCCATGTTGACCACGATGCGGTCGTCGGTCACGGCGGACCCGGCGGGCAGGCAGGTGCGGACGAGGCGGGCGAAGACGTCGTCGGGGAGTTCGCCTCCGGCGCTCAGCGTGGCGCGGTGCTCGGCGAGGCGGTCGCGCACGTGTCCGACCAGCTCGGCGCCCGCCTTGACGGAGGCCGCCTGGAGCTCGGGATCGCCGGCGAAGTTGGCGAAGCCGTCGGCGACGATCGCCCGCGTCCACCGGCCCAGGGTCCGCGGGTCGGGTCCGGGCACGCCGAAGTACCGCGCGCACACGCCGAGGGCGATCGGGCGGAACAGCCCGTGGACCGCTTCCAGGCGTCCGCCGGGCCGGGCGGCGTCGAGCAGGTCGTCGGCGAGGCGGCCGGTCAGCTCGCGCACGTCGGCCGCGTCCTCGGGGGCGAGCAGGAGCCGCATCAGGCCCTTCTCCCGCCAGTTCATCGGCGTGGCGTCCCTGCCGAGCATGAACGGGGCGCCCAGCGCGGCGTCCAGGCGCGGGCCGAAGGCGCGTACGGAGAAGACCCGCTCGTGGGAGAGCACCTCGGCGACGTCGGCGAAGCGGGTCACGACCGTGAAGGCGGGGGTGACGAAGATGGGACGCCGCTCGCGCAACTCGGCGAACAGGCTCCGCCAGTCGGTCCGCATCCACTCCCGGACCAGGCCGAACGCGGATATCGGGTCCCTTGCCAGGGCCTCGTCGTACCTCTCCAGATAGCCGCCCGTCGTCGCCTGATCGACAGCACCCATTCCGCGGACCTTCCACCTGATGTCGGAGCGCACAGGGATGATCACGATGCGCAATCACAATCTAGGGATGCGTCACAGCCTTTCTTCATGACGAGGGAGTGCATTGTTTGGTGCCTCACGGTAACTACTCCGTCACTGTCAGGACATTGCCGCAGTCCATGGGCCTGGTCATTGAATAAGGAGCCTGATCGCCCCGTGCCGCTCATCGGAGGAAACGTGACGTCACCCATGCCGCAGCCGGGCACGGCGGAGACGGTGACGGTCCCCACCGGCCGCCGCACCGCCTATCTGGTCGTCCTGGTCGTCCTGCCCGTGCTGCTGCTGGCCCTCGCGGTGCCGGCCGCCTGGGGCTGGGGCATCGGCCCCGGCGACCTGGTGATCGCGGTCGTGATGTACCTGGTGAGCATCTTCGGGATCGCCATCGGCTACCACCGCCTGTTCACCCACCGCGCCTTCAAGGCCAACCGGGGGCTGCGGATCGCGCTCATGCTGGCCGGCGGCATGGCCGTCGAGGGCCCCCTCACGCTGTGGGCCGCCGAGCACCGCCGCCACCACAAGTACGCCGACCGCGAGGGCGACCCGCACTCGCCGTGGCGCTACGGCGACAGCGGCCCGGCGCTGCTGCGCGGCATGCTGCACGCCCACATCGGCTGGTTCTACACGGCCCGTCAGCGCTCCAGCCGCCGCCACTGGGTGCCGGACCTGCTGGCCGACCCGGACGTGCGCCGCTTCGACGCCGCCTACCCCTGGGTCGTCCTGCTGTCGTTCGCGCTCCCGGCCGCGGCCGGCGGGCTGTGGTCGATGTCGTGGTCGGGCGCGTGGAGCGGGCTCCTGTGGGGCGGCCTGGTCCGGTACGCCGTGGTGCACCACGTCACCTGGTCGGTGAACTCGATCGCGCACACCTTCGGCGACCGCCCGTTCCGCACCCGGGACCGTTCGTCCAACGTGTGGTGGGTGGCGATGCTGACGCTCGGCGAGGGCTGGCACAACTGGCACCACGTGGAGCCCGCCTGCGCCCGGCACGGCGTGCTCAGGGGCCAGCTCGACCCCAGCGCGCGGCTGATCCGCTGGTTCGAGCGGGCGGGCTGGGCCCAAGGCGTGCGCTGGCCGGCCCCCGACCGCCTCGCGGCCCGCCGCGCCGAGCACCTCCCCGACTCCTCGCGCTGATCCGGCGGCCGGCGTTCGCGTGTGATACCGCGACGCGGCGCACCCTTATGGGACGATGGAGCCAGTCAGGTCGCTTCAGCCCTCCTCCCACGAGCACGACGTTGGAGAGGACGGCCATGGAGATCAGGCCGCAGGCGGTCGTCATCCCGAAGGAGACCGGCCACCTGGAACAGGGCAAGTACGGGCCCGTCTTCCCGCGCGGCCCCGCGTGTTACGGCTTCACCATCATCGCCGGCGTCAAGCCCGGCCGGGCCGACGCGATCCGGAGCTACGGCGACACGCTCGCCGAGGCGCTGCGGGACGACCCGACCCTGCTGGCCCCCCTGAAACTGCACTACCTGCGCTGGGTGCTGTTCGACGACGACACCCGCTTCATGTACCAGGGGATCTTCGACACCGACTTCGACAAGTACACCGAGGACGCCATCGCGCTGTTCACCCGGGCGGGGGTGAGCACGGTCTTCGAGAACCTCGAAGGCTTCCCGGAGGACTGGAAGACCAACCCCGAGGCGTTCGTCAGGTTCGTCCGTGCGCATCACTGCCCGAGCTTCATCGAGTACGGCGAGTACCCGTACGTCACCGCCGACGAGATCAAGAAGGCCCTGCGGATCAAGGGCGCTCTGTCGGAGATGCTCGACCAGTTGCAGTGACGGCCTCGCACGGCGCAGGAGATCAGATGAGTGAGTCGAAGACGGCGCGCACCTACAACCAGGACCACGTGCCGCGCCCGTACGCCCCCGGCCGGCGACGGGTGAGCATCTACGTCGCATGGAGCTACCCGGCCGAAGCGGGCCGGGACGTGACCGTGCTGGACAACCGGTTCTCCACGATGACCGAGGTGCGCCGCGTGCAGTGGCCGGCCTACGAGGACCCGCAGTGGTCGGACCCCATGCGCTTCCAGCAGGGCATCGCGGGCGGGCTGGAACTGTTCTTCTGGGGCTGGCTGCCCTTCCAGCGGTTCGTCCGGGAGGCCACCGGGTACCCGGTGCCCGTGTATCAGCGCGTCGACCAGGCCGGGTTCCACACTCCGCTGGACGAACGGGTGCTGGCCGACACCGACACCCTGTTCGTGTGGGGGCTGGACCACATGATCACGGGACAGGAGGCCACGCCGGCGGAGATCGAGGCGCTGCGCGAGTTCCTCACGCGTGAAGGGACCTGTCTGGCTCTGGGGCCGCATCACGACGTCGGCGCGACCGACGACATGGCGGTGCGCGACCTGGAGTACCACCATCACGGCGACGCGCTCGTGCCCCGCCAGCAGCGCTTCGGCAGGTACACCCGGTCGCTGATGGAAGGGCTGGGCGTGCCGGTGGAGAACCGATACGGCCTGCGTCCCGCGGTGACGGATGCGGGCACGAACGCCCCGCTGACCATCGCCAGGGACCTGGACAGCCGGGGGTGGCTGGACGGGGTGTCCCACTTCAACTTCCACATGCACCTTCCCCACTACGCCGTGACCACCGACGACCCGGACGCCGTCCGGGTGCTGGGCCGGCAGCCGGTCGACCTGACCAGGCCGCCGCACCCGTTCGTCGAGGCCGGGAACACCGAGTTCAACATGTTCCTGTGGCTGCCTCCGCGCGGTGACCGGGCCGGGGACGTGATCCTCGCCGACTCCACGATCTTCAGCTCGCTGTTCGGCGTGGACGACAGCCTGCGCGCCTTCTGGAACAACCTCGTCACAGCGAAGTAGCACGGCAGGAAGGCGCAATCCGGTGAGCGAAGAGTCTCGGGTCCCGCTCGAACTGGACGACATCCAGCGTGGCGTCCTCGGCGCGCGGCCGACCCCGTACGCGGCGACGTACCTCCTGTTCCGCATCGACGACCGCGCGCAGGGCCGGGAGCTGATGCGGCGGGTGAGCGCCGTGGTGACCTCCGCCGCCGACGCCATGAGCCCCCTGGGGGAGACGTGGGTCAGCGTCGCGCTCACCTACCACGGGCTGGACGCCCTCGGCGTCCCCCGGCGGTCGCTGGACACGTTCGCGTGGGAGTTCAGGCAGGGCATGGCCGCCCGCGCCGCCGCTCTGGGGGACACCGGGGACAGCGCCCCCGTCCATTGGGAGCCGCCGCTCGGCACCCCCGGCGTGCACGTGGTGCTGGTGGCGGTCGCGCCCGACAGCGCGCAGCTGCGGGCCGCGATCGAGCGCGCCCGCCCGGCCTACGAGGCCCTGCCCGGCGTGACGGCGATCTGGCGGCAGGACTGCCACGCCCTGCCCACCGAGACCGAGCCCTTCGGCTACCGCGACGGCATCAGCCATCCCGCCGTCGAGGGCAGCGGCGTCGCCGGTTCCAACCCCCTGGAGGTGCCGCTCAAGGCGGGCGAGTTCGTGCTCGGCCACCCCGACGAGCTCGGCGGCACCCAGGCCCCGCAACCCGACGTGCTCGGACGCAACGGCACCTACGTGGCCTTCCGCAAGCTCCACCAGCGGGTCGCGTTGTTCCGGCGCTACCTCAAGGACAACGCCACCGGCCCGGAGGACGAGGAACTGCTGGCCGCGAAGATCATGGGACGCTGGCGCAGCGGCGCGCCGCTGGCGCTCTCCCCGCTCCACGACGACCCCGGCCTCGGCGCCGACGCCGCCCGCCGCAACGCCTTCCTGTACCGGCGGGACGACCCCGCGGGCCTCACCACGCCCGGCGGCTGCCACATCCGCCGGGCCAACCCTCGTGACGCGGAGGTGGCCGGAGTCCCGAGGTTGCACCGCATGATCAGGCGCGGCACCGTCTACGGGCCGCCGCTGCCCGACGGCGTCCTGGACGACGACGGCGCCGACCGGGGGCTGATGTTCGCCTTCGTCGGCGCCCATCTCGGACGGCAGTTCGAGTTCGTCCAGAGCGAATGGATGAACGACGGCGTCTTCTTCGGCGCGGGCCCGGCCAGGGATCCCCTGACCGGCTCCGCCGACGGCTCCGGCGACTTCACCATCCCCCGGCGTCCCGTACGGCGGCGCCTGCAATCCCTGCCGCGGTTCGTCGTCACGCGTGGCGGCGAGTACGGCTTCATGCCGAGCCTGACCGCGCTGCGCTGGCTGGGCGACCTCACGGGCTGACGTCCGTGGACGCCGTGCGCCCGTGCGGGTCACCGGCCCAGGTCGTCCCAGTCCTGGAGCAGGTGGGACGTGGCCGCGGCGGGGGCGGTGAACGACCAGCGGCCCGGCGGCAGGTCCAGGGCGCAGCCCCCGTCGGCCAGCCTGGTGGTCGGCAGCTGCTCGCCGAGGCCCATGAGGAAGGTGCCGTTGACGGCCATCCCGTCCCACGCGCCGCGTACGGGCAGCACCGCGCGGGCGGTCACGCCCTCCGGGACGGCGAACGTGCACTGCACCCCGTCAGGCCCGGCCCGCCAGCCCGACTCGACGGTCCCCGACGCGCTGTCGTAGCGGGCGTGCGCCTGCCGCAGCAGCGGGACGGGCCCGGGACGCAGCAGCAGCTCGCCGAAGCCGCCGTTCGTCCCGCGCGGGTCGTCGCCCAGGCCCGCCACGTGCCGGAACAGCCAGTCGCCCACGCAGCCGTAGGCATAGTGGTTGAAGGAGTTCATGGCGGGGGTCTGCAGGCCGTACCGGTGGTGCCAGGCGTCCCAGCGCTCCCACATGGTCGTCGCCCCGGCGCGGAGCTGGTAGCGCCAGGACGGGTAACCCTCCTGGTTGAAGATCCGGCACGCCAGGTCGTGGTGGCCGGTCTCCGACAGCACGGGCAGCAGCAGGGGGGTGCCGACGAAGCCCGTCATGAGCCGGTGTCCGGCGGCGCGGACCAGCTCGGCCAGCGCCCGCGCCGACGCGGCCCGGTCCTCGGGCGGGACCAGGTCCCAGGCCAGGGCGACGGCGTAGCCCGTCTGCGTCTCGGTGCGCAGCTTCGGCCCGTCGAGGAAGGCCCGCCGGAAGGCGTCCGTGACGCGGGCGGACGCCTCGCCGTACTCGACGGCGTGCGGCTCGCCGAGCACGTCGGCCGCCTGCGCGACCAGGCGGAGGGTGCGGGCCAGTGCGGCGGTGGCGATGAGGTTCTTGGGCGTCTCGACCGTGCCGGGGGCCAGCCAGTCGCCCAGCGCCCTGCCCGGTCTGACGCCGTCCTCGGACTGGGCCAGGCAGTAGTCGGCCCATCGCCGCATCGGCTCGTACGCGCGGCGCAGCGTGCGGTCGTCGCCGTAGCGCCGCCACAGCAGCCACGGCACCTCGACCAGCGCGTCGGACCACACGGGGGAGTCGTATCCGTACTCGGGCAGGACCGGCGCGACGTGCGGGACCGCGCCGTCGGCGCGCTGCCCGTCGATCAGCGTCGTCACCCAGCCGGACAGGAACGCCTGCGTGTGCCGCAGGAAGCTGAGCGTCGAGCCGAACACCGAGATGTCGGCCGTCCAGCCGGTCCGCTCGTCGCGCTGCGGGCAGTCGGTCGGCACGCTGACCAGGTTGCCGTCCGCCGACGCGCCGATGTTGGCGACGAGCTGCCGTACGGCGGGGTCGCTCACGGTCAGCGAGCCCGTGACGGCGAGCGCGGACGACAGCAGCACCGCCTCCAGGTCGTCCGGCCTCAGCGCGCCCGGCCAGCCGGTGACCTCCGCGTAGCGGAACCCGTGCAGGGTGAACGCGGGCTCCACGACGTGCGATCCCGGGCCGAGGACGAACTCGTCGATCTGGTCCGCGGTGCGCAGGTTGTCGGTGTAGAGCCGCCCGGTCGCGGTCAGCTCCTCCCCGTGCCGCACCACGATCCGCACGGGCCCCGGTGCGTCGACGCGCAGCCGGACGCGCCCGACGACGTTCCGTCCGAAGTCGGCCACCTGCACGCCCGGCGCGGGTTCGGTCACCGACACCGCGGGCGCCGTGCCGATCACCCGTACCGGGGGAGCGGGGTCGGCCTCCACCAGGATCTCCGGGGCGGCCGCCGTCCCGGCCGGTCCGGCCTGCGGGGAAGGCGCCTGGACGGTCTCGCCCATCACCAGGTCGGCGCGCGGGCGGCCGAGGTCCCGCCGGGTCCAGGAGGCGTCCGTGGCGAACACGCGGCGCGGGCCGTCGTCGTCCCGTACGAGCACCTGGGCGCTGGCGGCGGGCCGGTCGCCGTAGCGGCGCGGGCCGCCGCCGGCGACGTGACCGGCGTACCAGCCGGGAGCGAGCCACAGCTCCAGCTCGTTCTCGCCGGGCACGAGCAGGTCGGTGAGCTCCAGCAGCCGGTAGCGGGTCCGGTGGCCGTAGTCGGTCCAGCCGGGGGCCAGCTCCTCCTCGCCCAGCCGCGTCCCGTTGAGCAGGGCCCGGTAGACGCCGAGCGCGGTGGCGGCCAGCCAGGCGCGCCCCGGAACGGGACGCCAGGTGAACGACCCGCGCAGGCCCACCGCCGCCTGGGGGGCGCCCGGCAGCCAGGCGGCGTCCCACTCACCGCGCGCCCGCAGGCCCGTGGTGAACGCGCCGGTCGCGTGCCCGTCCACCCGCCACGTGTACGGCGTCAGCGGCGCCAGCCGCTCGTCCGGCACGTCCACGCCGTGCGCTCCGGCGGGCACGGACGACCGCCACACCTCGCGGCCGTCCGCGGACAGCACCACGGTGGCCTCCTCGGGCAGCCGGGCGTCCCACGACAGCCGGGGCGACGGCTCGTCCACGCCCACCGGATCCGCCAGACCACACGTCAGGCCCGCCCGCGTACCGGGCGGGACCGAACGGATGTAGGGCGTCTGCGCGCCCGAGACCTGAACCCCCGATTCCCGGTTCACGCATCTAGCCCGGTGGTGAAGGCGTTGTGCAGGCCGTCGACGTCGACGCCGTACAGGCTCGGCGCCATCACGTTGATCAGCAGCACGAAGCACGCGTCCTGCTCCGGGTACATCCACCACTGGCAGCCCGAGGCGCCGCCGTGGCCGTACAGCCGGCGTTCGAGCAGGCCGGGGGCCGAGTGGCGCAGGTTCCAGGTCAGGCCCCAGTCCTGCCCGGCGTTGACCGGGTCGGGCTGGAGCTTGACCAGGCCCGTCGTCTGCGGGGTCGTCATGGCGGCCAGCGTGGTCGGGTGGATCAGCGCGCGGTCGCCGCGCAGCAGCGCCCCGCCCAGCGCCAGGAGGTCCTCGGCGCGGGAGAACAGCGCCCCCGCCGGATGGCGGAGCCGGACGAACGCGTCGAAGTCGAAGCCGGGGCCGAGCAGCTCGACGCCGTGGACCTCGGCCGCCTCGCACGCCGGGTCGAACGTGATGCGCCCGCCACCCGGCACCAGCGTGTTCAGGTCGGAGTCGATCAGGTCGGCCACGTCGCGGCCCGTGACGTCGCGGACCATCTCCGCGATCCCGGCGAAGGCCAGGTTGGAGTAGTGGCTGAGGGTGCCCGCCTCGAACATCGCCGGCGCGGTGACGAGGTGCTCCAGCAGGTCGTCGGGCGTGAGCGTCTGCTCGGCGATGCCGCTGGTGTGGGTGAGCAGGTGCCAGAGCGTCACGTCGGGCCGCGCGAAGTTCGGCAGCGCGTCCCGCAGCGGGCGGCGCAGCGACAGCAGCCCGCGCTCGACCTGGCGCAGGGCGAGCAGCCCCATCAGCGGCTTGGTCACCGAGAACAGGGCGAAGTGGTCCTCGGTCCTGGTCGCGCGGCCGTCGTGCTCGCCGAACGCCTCCAGCACCTGGATCCCGTCGGAGGTGGCGGCGCCGAACACCGCGCACGGCAGCCGTCCCTCCTTGATCTCGCGCCTGACCCAGTCGAGCGCGATGTCGTGCGTGGTCATCCCTTCAGTGCACCTTCCGTGAGGCCGGCCAGGACGCGCTTCTGCGCGACGACGTACACCGCCACGAGGGGCAGTGTGGTGAGCAGGACGTGGGCGAAGACGAGGTTCCAGTTCAGGCTCTGCAAGGTGCCGGAGGCGAACTGGAACAGGCTCAGCGGCAGCGTGGCGTTCGCGCTGCCCTGGAGCAGGAAGAGGGCGAAGAAGAAGTCGTTCCAGACGTTGATGATCAGGATCACGCCGCCGACGAACAGCACCGGCCGCAGCAGGGGCAGCAGGATGCGGACGAACACCTGCGGGCGCGAGGCGCCGTCGATGGCGGCGGCGTGCTCCAGGTCCGGCGGGAACGCCCGGACGAACCCGGTCGCCAGGAAGATCACGATGCCCAGGCGGCAGCCGGTCATCGTCAGCACGTAGCCGAGCGAGCCGCCGTCCAGCGACAGGGCGCGCAGCAGGTAGACGGTCGGGATGATGGACGGCGGCAGCAGGATCGACAGGCCCATCACGAAGTAGGCCGCCTGCAACCAGCGCGACCGGCTGCGCCCGAAGGCCCACGCCGCCGCCGCGCCGAGGAGGACCACGGCCACCACGATCGGCACCGTCACCTTGAGGCTGTTGAGCAGCCCGGTCAGGTAGCCGCCGCGGTCGAGCACGATGCCGTAGTTCTCGGCGATCGCCCACGTCCTGGGCAGGCCGAGGCCGAGCTCGGCGGCCTCGCCCGCGGGCTTGAAGGAGTTGACGACCACGAGCCAGACGGGCACCAGCACCCACGGGATCGCGAAGAGCGTCAGCGCCGCGTACTTGAGGGCCGCTCTCATCCCGTCACCTCCCTGCGTCGCAGCCACCACACCAGGGGCACGGCGGTGGCGATCACCAGCAGCGTCACGGTGAACCCCAGCGCGCTGGCCGAGCCGAAGAAGCCCTGTCCCCACTGCTGGCGCATCACCACGTTCAGCGCCCGCGTGTGGTCGCCGGGCCCGCCGCCGGTGGTGGCGGCGATCACGTCGTACGCGCTGAGCGCGCCCACCAGCGTGACCGCCACGTTGAAGGTCAGCGCCGGGGCGAGCATCGGGAACACCACCCGCCGGAGCCGGGTCCACGGGCCGGCCCCGTCCACGGTCGCCGACTCCAGCAGCGCCTGCGGGATGGAGTTGAGGCCCGCGATGTAGACGAGGGTGATCAACCCGCTCCACTTCCAGGCGTCGATGAACGCGACCACCACCAGCGCGGTGGACGGTTCGCCCAGCCACGCCCACTCGATGCCGAGGAAGGAGTTGACCGCGCCGTCGGGGGCCAGCAGGCCGCGCCAGATGTATCCGGCGGCCAGCGGCGAGATGAGCGTCGGCAGGAAGAACGCCGAACGGAAGACGGTGTTGATCCGGCTGGTCCGCTGGAGGGCCAGGGCCAGCGAGAGGCTGACGGTGTTCTGGATCGCCATGCACAGGATCGCGTACAGCACGGTCACGGTGACCGCGTTGGCCAGCAGATCCTGGTCGATCAGCGTGCGGACGTTCTCCAGCCCGTTCCAGGTGATCTCGGCCCGGAAGCTCGTCCAGGAGGAGAACGCGAACCGCACGTTGAGCAGGAACGGGGCGACGAAGAAGACCGTGACCAGCACGATCGCGGGCAGGGCCCACGGCAGCCAGGCCGCCCTGTTCCGCATCACCATCCGGGCAGCCCTGCCGCCTTGGCCGCCTGCTCGACCTGGCCCTGGAGCTGGGTCGCCGCCTTCTGCGGGTCCTTCTGCCCGGCGATCAGCTCGGACATGAGCTGGGCCAGCCCGCCCATGCCGGGGATGTCGGAGTTGAAGGCGATGACCGCGCCGGTGTCGTAGGCCTTCTTGACGTCCTGCAGCACGGACGAGACGCCCTGCGGGTCGGGCACGTCCTTGAGCACGGGGAAGGTCTTGGACGCGGCGATGTACTCGGCGTAGGCCGGGCCGGTCATGAAGCGCACGAAGTCGAGCGAGGCCTTCTCCCGCGCCGCGTCCCCGGTCTTGGGCAGGTAGAACGTGCCGATCGGGCCGGGCGCGTACGTCACCAGCGGCTTGTCGCTGGACAGGCCGACGAAGCCGACGGACTCGTCCACGGTCTTCTGGTCGCCGCCGGCGGCCGCGAGCAGGGCCGGGAGCATGTCGGAGTGCTGGGCGACCATGGCGGCCTCGCCGGTGACGAGGGCCTTCATGGAGTCCTCGAACTTGGCGGTGACGATGTCCTTGTTGAAGCAGCCGTCGGCCTTGAGCTTGGCGTAGGCGGTCAGACCGGCGACGAAGGGCGAGCCGGGGTCGGCCAGCGTGCTGCTGTGGCCCGCGATGGCCTTGCCGTACGCGTTGCCCTGGTTGGCGCCGGCCAGGTAGAGGATGGGCAGGATCTGCACCGGCCAGATCGACCCGCCCGACTCGAAGACCGGGGTGACCCCCGCGGCCTTGAGCTTGGGGCAGGCGGCGGCGAGCTCGGTGAAGTCGGCGGGCGGGGTCAGCCCGGCCTTGGTGAAGACCTTCTTGTTGTAGTAGAGGCCGAAGACCTGGGGAAAGCCGGTGATGGCCGCGTAGACCTTGCCGTTGACGGACCCGGCGGCCTGGTAGAGGTCGCCGGACCTGGCGATGTAGGCCTCGCCGGTCAGGTCGCGCAGGTTCTCGGCCGGGTTGAGGGCGAGCAGGCCGCTCACCGTCGCGTGGTACTCCAGGACGTCCGGACGGTCGCCGGTGGCCCACTTGGTCTGGGTGGTGTCCTCGAAGCCGTCGGACGGGATGGACACCAGCTCGACCTTGTGACCGGACTGCTTCTCGAACTTCTTGTACATCTCCAGCAGCGGCGCCGGGTCCGCGCTGTTGTGCCAGATGGTCAGCTTCACCTGGCCGGTCCCCTCGGGGGCGGAGGACCCGCAGCCGGAGAGGGACAGGGCGAGGACGGCGCCGAGCGCCGCGCCGAGCGGACGAGTGGGTGCTCTCACGCTCGTTCTCCTGTTCGTGTGGGGGAGAAATGTGTAGAACGTTCTACGGCATCCCAGAAACGCTCGTCAAGGGGGTGGACCTGAGGAGTGGTGGGGCGTTAGCCTCTGCTCTCAGCAAATGTGTAGTTCGTTCTACAGGGACACATGAAGGACGGCGTGTGACGAGCGGACGAGTGACGATCGCCGATGTGGCCAGGCGGGCCGGGGTCTCCACGGCCGCCGTGTCCAAGGTGGTACGCGGGGCCTACGGCGTGAGCGCGGAGATGCAGGCCAAGGTCACGCAGGCCATCGACGAGCTGGGCTACCGCCCGCACGCCGCGGCCCGCGCCCTGCGCGGACGCACCTACACCCTCGGCGTCATGCTCTCCGACACGCGCAACCCGTTCTTCCCCGACATCATCGAGGGCATCACCGGCCGGCTGGGCGACACCGAGTACCAGGTGCTGCTCGGACCCGGCGGGATCGAGCCCAAGACGCAGGCCAGGATGACCGACGCCATGATCGACCGGAGCATGGACGGGCTCATCCTGATCTCGCCGGTCATGACGGACGCCGAACTCGCCGTCATCGCGGCGGCCGCCCCGGTCGTCGTGGTGGGCAGGCACGGCGGCGCCGCGGCCTACGACGCGGTCGTCGACGACGACGTGATGGGGGCCCGGCTCGTGGTCGACCACCTGGTCGGGCTCGGGCACACCCGGATCGCCCACATCACCCACCTGGAGCGGGCCCGCGCCCAGGGACTGCCGCACATGGTGCGCGCCGAAGGCTACCGCCAGGCGATGCGCGCCCACGGGCTCGCCGACGACGTGCTGGCCACCTCCTTCACCGAGGAGGGCGGCTTCGAGGGTGCGCGGGAACTGCTCGCCCGCGACGACCGGCCCACCGCGATCTTCGCCGGGGCCGACATCGCGGCGCTCGGCGTGCTGCGCGCCGCCGACGAGGCGGGCCTGTCGGTGCCGGAGGACCTCTCCGTCGCCGGATACGACAACATCGGCATCGCCTCGCTCAAACGCATCTCGCTCACCAGCGTCGACCAGGACGGACGGGTGATCGGGGCGACCGCCGCGCGCCTGCTCGTCGAGCGCATCGAAGGACGCACGCGATCGGTGGCGTCGTCGGTGTCACCCACGCTGATCGTCCGCGGGACCACAGGACCACCTCGCCACTGAGGGCCGGCCGCACGTCGGGGGACTGCCGCGGACCATGCATTAAAACGATTCGATGGAAGGACCCCCACGTGAGACGACTCGCTCTCCTAGCCCTTCTCCTCCCGCTGGTCGCGCCCGCGCAACCGGCCTTCGCCCGGCCGGCCGCCGCGACCACCTGCCCGGCCAGGGTCGACCCCGCCGCGTTCGCCTCCGAGGCCCGCCTGGGCACCCTGGCCGGGCAGCAGAAGGCGTTCGGGCCCCGGCCGACAGGTTCCGCCGCGCACGCCGGCTACGTCGACTGGCTGGAGCAGGAGATGGCGGCCATCCCCGGCCTCCAGCTCTCCTCCATGCCCTACGCCATCGACCGCTGGGACAACCTCGGCACCGGCCTGACCGTCGGCGGCACGTCCGTGCAGGTCGCGGCGCCCGTGCCGTTCTCGTCCTCGACCGGTGCGGGTGGCGTCTCGGCGCCGCTCGTCCACCTGGCCGCGGGGACGAACATCACCGCGGCCAACGCCGCCGGGAAGATCGTCGTCCGGGACCTGCCCTGGACCAACGTGCCCAACCTGCTGTTCTATCCGCCCACGCTCGGCTACTCCATGTACGACCCGGGCATGACGATCAACCTGCTCGGCTCGGAGTCGATGGAGGCCCCGGCCGCCGCCGACGCCGACCTCAAGGCGGCCGCCGCCGCGGGCGCGCTGGGCGTGATCGAGATCAGCCAGCTCCCGCACGCCCAGATCAAGGACATGTACGCGCCCTACGAGGGCCTGCCGTACGGCGTGCCCGGCGCGTACGTCGGCGCCGACCAGGGCAAGCAGATCAAGGACGCGCTGGCCGCCGGGCAGCCGGTGCAGGCCGCGCTGACCGTGAACGCCGCCTGGACGCCGACGACCACCCGGACCCTGCTCGCCACGCTGCCCGGCGGGAGCGCCCAGAAGATCGTCGTGGAGAGCCACACCGACGGCATGAGCCCGGTGTGGGACAACGGCCCGCTCACCATGATCGAGATGGCCCGCTACCTGTCGTCGCTGCCGGTGGCGTGCCGTCCGCGGACCGTGCAGTTCGCGTTCGTGACCGGCCACCTCTACCAGCACCTGACCGGTCCCGACGTCCGGGAGGGCGGCGCGGGCCAGCTCGCCGCCCAGCTCGACGCCGAGTACGACCAGGGCAAGGTCTCCTCCGTCGTCGTGCTCGAACACCTCGGCGCCAAGCGTTACGACGCGGTCGCCAGGCCGAACGGCCTGCCGGGCAAGCAGCTCGTCGCCAGCCCCAACCTCACCGAGCTGCTGTGGGTCCCCGTCAGCGAGAGCACGCCGCTGCGCGAGCTCGTCAAGGGCCACATCGAGTACTGGGACGTGCGGCGCACCGCGATCCTGAAGGGCCTGTCGGCCGCCGACCTCGCCACGGTCCCGCGCCACTGCAGCTTCGGCGGCGAGGGCACGCCGTACAACCAGCACCTGCTGCCCGTCATCGCGCCCATCGCCGCGCCCAAGACGCTGTTCTCGCCGCAGTTCGGCGTCGAGGCGATCGACCTGCCGGTGATGCGCAAGGCGTCGCTCGCCTTCACCGACGTCGTGCTCGACCTCGGCCCGATGGCCCAGTCGGACGTGGCGGGCGACGTGACCGCCATGCGCCAGCAGCGCGCCTCCGGCACGCCGGGGTGTGCGTGAGCGTGGACAGGAGGGCACTCGTGCGCCGGCACACCGTCGCCGACGCCGGGTGCCCGCTCACCGTGGGAAACGGGGAGTTCGCCTTCACCGCCGACGCCACCGGGCTGCAGACCTTCGCGCCGCTGGGCACGCAGGCGCAGTGGGGCTGGCACACGATGCCCAACCCCAAGGGCCACGTGCTGGACGACGCGCTCACCGACTACGACGGCGTCGGCTATCCGGACCTGTACCCGGCCACCGAGGCGGGCGGCTGGCTGCACGTGAACCCGCACCGCCTGCATCTCGGGCGGATCGGCCTCGACGCCGACGAGAGCGCCGCGCTCGGCCGGTCGGCGCAGACCCTCGACCTGTGGACCGGCACGCTGTCCAGCTCGTTCGAGCTGGGCGGCCTGCCGTACGAGGTGGAGACGGTCTGCCATCCCGAGCGGGACCTGCTGGCCGTACGCGTGGTGGGCGGCACGGGGATCAGGATCGCCTTCCCCTACGCCAGCGACGGCTGGCACACCACCGCCGACTGGGACAGACCCGACCGGCACAGCACCACGTGCACCCAGCGCGGCTCGCGCTGCGACTTCACCCGCGTCCTGGACCAGGACCGCTACCACGTGGCGGCCGAGTGGACCGGACCGGCGCGGCTCACCTCGCCCGGTCCGCACGTGTACCTGATCCAGGGCGACGAGCTGGAGCTCGTCGTCGAGTTCGCCCGCGAGCCCGTCGGCGCCGCCCTGCCGTCCTTCTCCCAGGTCCGTACGGCCGCCGCCGCCCACTGGGAGCGGTTCTGGACGAGCGGCGGAGCGGTGAGCTTCGAGGGCAGCACCGACCCGCGGGCGCCCGAGCTCGAACGCCGGGTCGTGCTCTCGCAGTACCTCACCGCGGTCAACTGCGCGGGCTCCACCCCGCCGCAGGAGACCGGGCTGGTCGTCAACTCCTGGAGCGGCAAGTTCCACCTGGAGATGCACTGGTGGCACGCCGCCCATTTCGTCCTGTGGGGCAGGCCGGAGCTGCTGGAGCGGAGCCTGCCGTGGTACCGCTCGATCCTGCCGCGGGCCAGGGCCACGGCCGCGCGGCAGGGGTTCCGCGGCGCCCGCTGGCCCAAGCAGGTGGGGCCGGAGGGCCGGGAGAGCCCGAGCGAGATCGGCGCGTTCATCGTCTGGCAGCAGCCGCACCTGATCTACTTCGCCGAGCTGCTCCGCCGGGCCCGCCCGGGGGCGCTGGAGGACTACCGGGACCTGGTGTTCGAGACGGCCGAGTTCATGGCCTCCTTCGCCGGCGGCGGGCATCTGGGGCCGCCGCTGGTCCCGGCGCAGGAGTCCTACCACGAGTCCAGGCGGACGGTGCGCGATCCCGCGTTCGAGCTGGCCTACTGGTGGTGGGGGCTGGAGACGGCCCAGCGGTGGCGGGGCCTGCTCGGCCTCGACCCGGACCCGGAGTGGGCGCGGGTCCTGGACGGCCTGGCCCGGCCGCTGGTGCGCGACGGCGTCTACGCGGCCGTCGGCGTGGAGCCGTACACGGTCAGGACCGACCATCCCTCGATGACCGGCGCGCTCGGGTTCGTGCCGCCCACCCCGCTGATCGACCCCGAGACCATGCGGGCCACCCTGCACGACGTGCTCGCCGACTGGGACTGGGAGAGCGCCTGGGGCTGGGACTTCCCGATGCTCGCCATGTGCGCGGCCCGGCTCGGCGAGCCCGCCACGGCCGTGGACGCGCTGCTGATGGACGCCCCGAAGAACACGTATCTGGCCGGCGGCCACAACCACCAGTGGGCCGGCCTGCTGCCGCTCTACCTGCCGGGCAACGGCGGTCTGCTGGCCGCCGTCGCCCACATGGCGGCGGAGGGGTGTTTCCCCGAAGGCTGGCTGGTTCAGGCGGAAGGGGTGGTCGCCATGCCGTGATCGGGGCCCGCGAGCAGGGCGACCGTGTAGTGGTAGAGGTCGCCGGCCGACGACGTCAGGGTGGCGGCGCGGCCCGCGCGCACCTCCGAGGCGACGTACTCGGTGGTCCCGTAGACGATCAGGCGGGGGATCGGGGCGCGCAGCGGCGGCAGCGCTGGATCCTCCGCCCTGGCCCGCGCGGCCAGCGCCCCGAGCATGTCCAGGAAGGGCCGGTAGGCGGCGTCACGCTGCTCGACGGCCCGCTCGCCCGCCCTGGGCAGCTCCACGAAGTACGCCTGCGCGTACTCCGGGCGCTCCTGCCACCAGCTCAGATAGGCGACCATGCCCAGCCGCAACGCCTCGCGCCAGCGGCCGCCCGTGCCCGACGCGGCCGTGTGGATCGCGTCGATCATGTCGGGCAGGTCGCGCTCGCACCCGGCGAGGAAGCACGCCTCCTTGTCAGCGAACTGGGCGTAGAAGGCGTTGCGCGAGACCCGCGCGGCGGCGATCACGTCCGGGACGCTCGTGGCGGCGTAGCCGCGCCGCGCGACGAGCCGCAGCATGGCCTCCACGAGGCGGTCGCGCTGGGACTCGCGAACCGTGTCGGGGGAGAGCCCGTGCCGCCCTCTGGGAAGTGGCCGGACCGCCGGAACTTCCTTCTGTTCATCTCTTGACATCGCTCACCGATCGTACTTCCCTCTCTTAGGAGACGTTCACGTCTCCAAATATCCCACGAGGTGACCATGGAGAACTTCACCCGTCGGCAGGCGTTGCGGGCAGGGGCACTCGGCCTCATGTCGGCCGGATTCCTGTCGTGGACCACCGAGGCCGGCGCCGCCTCCACCATCGAGACGACCTACAAGGCGACGGGTCCGTGGCAGGTCGCCACCGGCACCTCGGGCGGCCACCGGCTCTACTACCCGGCCGACCTGGGAGCGGGCGGCGTCACCCACCCGATCGTGACCTGGGGCAACGGCTCGTGGGCCACCCCCGACAACTATCCGGGGCTGCTCAACCACCTGGCCTCCTGGGGCTTCGCGGTGGTCGCCTCCACCGACACCACCACGGGCACCGGCGCCGAGATCCTCGCCGCCGCCCAGCACCTCGTCGGCCTCGGCGGCGACCCCGCCAGCGTCTTCCACGGCAAGCTGAACACCGCCCAGGTCGGCGCCGTCGGCCATTCCCAGGGCGCGGGCGGGGTCGTCAACGCGGCCAACCACTCCGCCGGGCTGATCAAGACCGTCGTGCCGATCGCCGTGCCCGCGCAGTGGATGGCCAGCCCCGGAGACGAGTTCTCGGTGGCCGCCCTGACCTGCCCGGTGCTCTTCCTCAGCGGCGCGGACGACTGGCTGATCTCCTCGGCCGGGACCGTCCAGGGCTACTACGACCAGGCCACCGCCGGAGCGGGACGGGCGCTGCTCAAGGGCGCCGGGCACAACGACATCCAGAACACCGGCGGCGGCTTCCTCGGCTACGTGACCGCCTGGCTGAGGTACCGCCTCCAGGCCGACGCCCAGGCCCGCGCGGCGTTCACCGGCGGCGCCCCCGAGCTCCCCACCAACACCGCCTGGCAGAACCAGGCGCTCAAGAACCTCACCTAGGAGAACCACCATGGCGGATCTGACGCGGCGTGGGCTCCTCGCCGCCGGCGCGCTCACCCTGCTCGCCGGATGCGGCAAGGACCAGCCCCGGCAGCAGGCCGCGGGCGGCGGGCCGCGCGGCGAGGTCACCGTCTGGCTGCACGGCTCGCAGGACACCGGCCAGCAGTTCCAGGATCTCGTGCACCGCTACATCGCCGAGTTCAAGGTCGACGTGAAGCTGCTCTACCTGCCCGTGGGCCAGCTCGACGCCAAACTGCTGACCGCCTTCAGCGGCGGCGCCCCGCCCGACGTCTTCAAGATCGGCCACTGGAGCTTCCCCGCCCACGCCAGGAAGCAGCGGCTCGCGCCCGTCGACACCAAGGCGCTGCCGCTGCAGAACTACGAGCCGGGCACGACCACCCCGCTCACCTACCAGGACGTTCCCTACGGCGTGCCCATCGACTTCAACCCCTGCATGCTCTACTACCGCAAGGACCGGTTCGAGCAGGCCGGGCTCGACCCCGACAAGCCTCCGGCGACCTGGGAGGAGATCGCCGAGTACAGCGCCAAGCTCACCTCGAAGGACCGCGCGCGGGTCGGCCTCCAATGGCTCTACGGCGACCCGCAGTGGGCCCTCATGGCGCTGACCGCCCTCATCCGCGGCAAGGGCGGCGAACTCGTCACGGCGGGCGGCACGAAGGCGTCGCTCGCCACCGAGCAGGGCATCGGCGCCCTGACGTACATGTCGGGGATCGGCAACCCCAAGCTCTCCAACCCGCTGGGCGCGCTCGGCCTGTTCTACTCCGGCCAGGCCGCCATGGTCGTCAGCGGCGCCTTCCTCGGCCCGGCGCTGGAGAAGCTCGGCAAGGACAAGCTCACCTTCGGCAAGCAGTACGGCGTCGCGCCCATGCCCACGTGGGCCGGCGGCCCGTCCGTCGTGCCCGCCTACACCTGGGGCTGGGGCGTGGCCAAGGACTCGCCCAACCAGTTCACCGCCTGGCACCTCGTCAACTACCTCCAGGGCGGCCCGTCGGTCACGGCCAACCTGGACAACGGCATCATCATCCCCACCAAGGGCTGGCGCGACGCCGGGCCGCGCGGCAAGTCCGAGATCATGACGATCGTCGCCGACAGCCTCCCGCACGTCGACTTCGGCCCGATCATCCCTGGCACCCTCGAACTGGCGAAGGCCGCGGCCGGCGCCGTGGACTCCGTCGCGCACGGCAAGGCGACCCCCGCCGAGGCCGCGGCGACCTTCGACGCCGCCGTGCGGCCGGCCCTGTGAGCGTGCTCGGCGAGGTCGGAGCCCGTCCGAGTGGGCCGGTGGGCGTGCTCGGCAGGGTCAGGGCCCGTCCCGAGGCCACGGCGGGCGTGGCGCTGACCCTTCCGGTGGCCGTCTTCTTCGTGGTGTTCTGGCTCGTCCCGTTCCTGTCGGCGATCTATCTCAGCTTCACCGACTACGAGATGGCCGGGACGCCCAACTGGATCGGGCTGGCCAACTACGAGCGCATGTTCGCCGATCCCGGCTTCCTCAACTCGGCGTGGATCACCGTCGTCTACACGGTCTGCACGGTCGTCCCGACGATCGTGCTGGCCCTGCTGGTGGCCGTGCCGCTGAGCAGGCCGGGACGGCTCAACCGCTGGCTCAGGGCGCTCGTCATGATCCCGGCCGTGATGCCGCTCGCCGCGACGTCGATGGTCTGGGTGATCATCTACTCCGACCGCGGCCTGGCCAACACGCTGCTCGGCCTGGTCGGGATCGCGCCGCAGTCCTGGCTGACCAGCTCCGGCCTGGCCATCTGGGCGCTGGTCGTGATGGTCGTCTGGAAGAGCATGGGACTGTTCGTGATCATCCTGACCGCCGGCCTCCAGGCGCTGCCCGGCGAGGTGTACGAGGCCGCCGCCATCGACGGCTCGGGGCCGGTGACCACGTTCACCCGGATCACGCTCCCGCTGCTGCGCAGGACCCTGCTGTTCGTCCTGGTCATCTCGGTGGCCGGATCGATGCAGGCGTTCGTGCCCGCCTTCCTGCTCACCGGCGGCGGGCCCGCCGACGCCACCCAGGTGCTGCCCTACTACATCTGGGCCAACGCCTTCCCCTACGAGCACATGGGCTATGCCGCCGCGATGGGCATGGTGCTGCTGGCCGCGATGGTCATCGTCTCGGCGCTGCAGTTCACGTTCCTGAAGGGCGGCGACGAATGAGGGTCCTGCGTACCGCCTGGCTGATCGTCGCGGTCGGGTTCATGCTGCTGCCGGTCTACGCCATGATCGTGGTCGCCTCGGCGCCCGACGACACCGACCTGCGCGGGCTGGTCTTCAACGGCTTCCACCTGCCCGAGAACATCGGGGTGCTGTTCGGCGACGGCAACCTGCCCACGTACCTGCGCAACAGCCTCATTCTGTGCGTCGGCACCGCCGTCCTGGACGTGATCTTCTCGGCCGCCGCCGGGCACGCGATGGCCCAGCTGTCCTTCCCCGGCCGCCGCCTGCTGTTCGCGCTGGTCGTCGGCACGCTGGCGCTCACGCCGATGGTCCTGGTCATCCCGGTCTTCCTCATCGTGAAGGAGCTCGGCTGGGTCAACACGTTCCAGGGCATGATGGTGCCGGGCATGATCAGCGCGTTCGGCGTCTTCCTGGTGCGGCAGTTCGCCCTCGGCATCCCCAAGGAGCTACTGCTGGCCGCGCGGGTCGACGGCGCGGGGGAGTTCCGCATCTTCGCGCGCATCGCCGTGCCGCTGCTCAAGCCGGCGCTCATCACCCTGTTCCTGGTGCATTTCCTGGCGCAGTGGGACAACCTGCTGTGGCCGCTGATCGTGGCCAACGAGCAGGAGCTGTGGCCGTTGCCGGTGGGGCTGGCCAACTTCCAGAGCGAGGTCGGCGTCACCTACCACCTGACCACCACCGCGGCGCTGGTCACCGCCGTGCCGCCGTTCGTCCTCATGGTCGCGCTGCAGCGCTACTACGTGGCGGGGCTCACCTTCGGAGGGCTGAAACGATGATCCCGGACCTGGTCCCCGGCGCCGCGCGGATGATGGCGTGGATCGAGACGGTCACCGCGCGGGGCGTCAGGCGTCCCGGCTACCCGGCCGACGACTGGACCGCCGCGTGGGCGGCCGAGCGCTTCACCGGGTTCGGGCTGCGCGACGTGCGGCTGACGCCGGTCGAGCTGCCCGTCTGGCGGCCGGTGACGGCGGCCCTGGAGGTGCGCCTGGACGCCGACCCGTCCAGGGGCGTCCGGGTGGCGGCCTCCGCCCTGCCCTACACCACGCCGAAGGCGGTCGTGCGCGCGCCGGTCAGCCGCGAGGTCGTGCCGGGGGCGATCGTCGTGCCCGAGTACGCCTTCACCGAGCTGCCGCAGTCCTATGTCAGGGACCTGGCGACGGCCGTGCACGACCCCGAGGACGTCTTCGGCGAGCTGGTCCAGACGCTGCCGTTCCAGCTCGACTACCTCGACGTCCTCCAGGGCGTCATCGACGGCGGCGCCGCCGCCTTCGCGGGCGCGCTGACCGGGGTGCCGTGGGAGACCCGCGACTACTACGTGCCCTACGACGCCGTCCAGCGCGACCTGCCGGCCGTCTGGCTGTCGGGCGGCGACTCGCGCCGGGTGCTCGACCTGGTCGACGAGGGGCCCTGCACGGGCACGCTCACCGTCGAGTCGGAGACGGGCCCGGCCGTCTCGCACAACGTGATCGGCACGCTCCCCGGCCGCTCCGACCATTGGGTGATCGTCGGCTCGCACCACGACGCGCCCTGGGCCTCGGCCGTCGAGGACGCCTCCGGGATCGCGCTGGTGCTGGCCGCCGCCCAGTACTGGGCCGCGGTGCCCGAGCGCGACCGGCCGCACAACCTGCTCTTCCTGCTGACCGCGGGCCACATGGCGCACGCCGCCGGCACCCGGGCCTTCATCGAGGACAACCGCGGCCTGCTGGACGACGTCGTCCTCCAGCTCCACCTGGAGCACGCCGCCCGGCGGTGCGTGGTCGAGGACGGCGAGCTCACGCCCACCGGCGACCCCGAGCCCCGCTGGTGGTTCACCAGCAGGAAGCCGGAGCTGGAGAGCCTGGTGGCGGCGGCCCTCGTCGCGGAGGACCTGAGACGCTCGTTCGTGCTGCCGCCGGACGTGTTCTCGCCGATGCCGCCCACCGACGGGGCCTTCTTCCATCCCGAAGGGGTGCCGCTCGTGCACTTCCTGTCGGCTCCCATGTACCTGTTCGACTCGGCCGACACCCTGGACAAGGTGGACGAGGCCGGGCTTGAGCCGCTCACCCGGGCGGCCGTCAGAATCGTCGAAGGGACGGCCGGATGGCGCCGGGCATGATCGTGCGTACCGCGTCGGGGCTGGTCGAGGGCATGGTCGAGGAGGGGGTGCTCGCCTTTCTCGGGGTGCCGTACGCCGCCCCGCCCTTCGGCGAGCACCGCTTCGGCGCGCCCGTCCCGCCACCGGCGTGGGACGGCGTGCGGCCCGCCGTCACGCGCGGCCCCGCCGCCCCGCAGGCGGCCGGTGAGGACATCGGCCTGTATGCGCCCGACGTCTTCCAGGCCGGCGAGGACTGCCTCAACCTCGACGTGCGCACCCCGCGGACCGGCCCGGCGGGGCTGCCCGTCCTGGTCTGGATCCACGGCGGCGCGTTCTCCATCGGCGGCAACGGGGCGGCCTGGCACCAGGGCCACCGCTTCGCCCGCGACGGCGTGGTCTGCGTGGCCGTCAACTACCGGCTCGGCTTCGAGGGCTTCCTGGCCCTGGAGGACGCCCCGCTCAACCGGGGCGTCCTCGACTGGCTGGCCGCGCTGGAGTGGGTGCGCGACAACATCGCGGCCTTCGGCGGCGACCCCGGCAACGTGACGGTCGCCGGGCAGTCGGCGGGCGCCGCCGCCGTCGCCACCCTGCTGACGATGCCCCGCGCCGCAGGGCTGTTCCATCGCGCGATCGTGATGAGCGGCTCGGCCACCCTGGTCGCCGGCGAGCAGGAGGCCCGCGACCATGCCAAGGCGCTCGCCGCCCGGCTGGGCATCGCCCCGACCAGGTCGGCCTTCGCCGCGCTGTCCCCCGAGGCGCTCGTCGCCGAACAGCCGCCGCCGCTGACCGGCGACTCCGGCGGGCTGAACGAGTCGGTGCCGGTCAAGCCGGTCGTGGACGGCGACCTGATCCCGGACGTCCCGCTGGCCGCCCTGCGCGCGGGCGCGAGCGGGGATCTGCCCCTGCTGGTCGGCTGCACGTCCCAGGAGGCCGACGTGTTCGTCCGCCGGATGGCCGCCGGTGTCGACGAGGCCGGTGCGCAGGCCCTGCTGGACCATCTCGGCGTCCAGGTGGACGAACCCGGCCGCACGCCCGCCGAACGCGTCGGACGCGCCGTCACCGAGCACCTGTTCACCCGCGAGACCCGCTGGATCCGCGAGGCCAGGCCCGCCCACGGCTACGAGTTCCGGTGGGAGTCGCCCGTCGAGAGCCCGGTCGGCGGCGGACGCGTGGGCGCGGTGCACAACCTCGACCTGCCGTTCGTCTTCGACGTGCTGGACGCGCCCGGCGTCGCACGCACCGCGGGGCCGGACGCGCCGCAGGCGGTGGCCGACGCGATGCACGCCGCCTGGGTGCGTTTCGCCCGCACCGGCGACCCCGGCTGGCCGCTCGGGCACACCATGATCTTCGGTGAGCCCGCCGGCGGGTGAGGTTCGAGCCCGCCGGCCCGGAGGAGATGACCTCCGGGCCGGCGGTGGTCAGGCGACTACCTGGTCAGGACCATCAGCGTGAAGAAACCGGTGTACTCGCAGAAGTACGACAGGTAGGCGCCGCTGGCCTTGAGCTGCTTGCCCTTGGCGACGCACTTCGCCTCGCTGGAGTAGTCGCCGTACTTGATCCAGGTGGACGCCGCGACCGAGGTGGACGACGTGGTGGAGGTGGTCGCGGAGCTGGCGGGCGCGGTCAGCGCGGAGCAGGTCGCGGCCAGGGCGACCGCCGCGAACGTGGTCGCGGCGGCACGGGTGAGCTTGGGCATAGCATCCCTTCGGGGGTGGGGCGGCCATCACGGCGGAACGGTAGATCATTTCCGCCGCGATCTTGATCATAATCATGCGCCCGGCACTCGCCCAACGCCGCCCCCGGTGATTCCAGCGTCCTGGATCGCGAAATGGGCCGATACCTCAGGGGAGACCGGCGGCACCGCGCACGGCGTGGACCCCGAGCGGAGCGACAGGGTCGCGTGGTACGCCGCCGCCACGGCGTCCCGGGCGGCCACGGGCGAGGTGTCGGTGGCCCCGCCGTCCCTGGCGAAGCGGAGGAACTCCGTCATCAGCGCCCGGTCGGCCCCGCCGTGCCCGCCTTCGGCCTCGGGCACGGTGACGACCAGGTCGCCGTCGGCGTCGTAGTCGCGCCGGCGCCTGTTCCACACCCGTACGACGCCGGTGCCCCGATGGTCGCCGAAGTTCTCCAGCCTGCCCTCGGTGCCGATCACCGTGTAGTTGCGCCAGTAGTCGGGCGTGTAGTGGCACTGCTGGTAGCTGGCCTGCACCCCGTTGTCCAGCCGCATCAGGACCATCGACAGGTCCTCCACGTCGATGACCGGGTTGAGGCCGCGCTGGCTGAGCGGCGGCCAGTTGCGCCCGGGGTCGAACCAGTGCTCGTCCAGGCCGGGTGAGCGGTCCTCGACGCGGCCGTAGACACCCAGGGAGCCCATGGCCGTCACCAGGCCGGTGCGCGAACCGGCCAGCCAGTGGGTGGCGTCGAGGTCGTGGGCGCCCTTCTGCAGCAGCAGGCCGGTGGTGTTGCGGCGGTCGGCGTGCCAGTCCTTGAAGTAGTAGTCGCCGCCGTGGCCGACGAAGTGGCGGCACCAGACGGCCGTCACCTCGCCGATCGCGCCCTGCCCGATCAGCGAGCGCATCTCGCGGACGACCGGCATGTGACGCATGTTGTGGCCGACGTACAGGCGGGCGCCGTGGGCGCGGGCCGCCTCCAGGACGCGGTCGGCGTCGTCCACGGTGGTGGCCAGCGGTTTCTCCACGAACGTGGGCAGGCCCGCGCTCAGGGCGGCGATCGCGTGCCCGGCGTGCATGCCCGTCCGGCACGTGTTCTGGCGCTCCGAGCGTGACGTGTGGAACGCGGGCGTCCTGGCCGGAGCGCCGGACCCGGCGGGCACCCTGGTCGTCGCCCTGTTCGAGCGCGGCACCGCGTCCCTGCCCGACCGCCAGGACTGGATCAGGGAGAGACTCGGCACGGGCCGGGCCGTCCTGGCCCTCGACGTCCGCGGCGTGGGCGCGCTCGCCCCGGCCCCCGTCACCGCCCGCCCCGACGGCGCCTACTTCGGCACCACCTACAAGCTCATGACCGACCTGCTCTGGCTCGGCGACAGCCTCGGCGCGGCCCGCGTGCACGACGTCCTGCGCGCCCTGGCCTTCGCCCGCCACGAGCGCCTCGGCGCCACCGTCGAGCTGTACGGCGAGGCGGGCCAGGCCGTCTACGCGCGATGGGCCGCCAGGCTCGACGACGCGGTGGCGGCCGTCGAGCTGCGCGACCCGCAGGACGGCTGGGAGTCGGTCATCCCCGGTGTCACGGGATGAACAGCGACCCGCTCACCCCGACCGGCTCCCACAGGTCGAGCGCCCGCAGCAGGTTCCTGGCCAGCGCCCGGTGGCCGTACTCGTTGGGGTGGCAGCCCGACCCCATCCAGTGCTCGCCGCCGTCCCAGGTGGCGTGGTGGTCGACCAGCACGTCGGCGTCGAGCGAGCGCACCGCCTCGGCGTAGGCGGGCAGGTCGGGCCAGCCGGACTCCGGGGCCCGGTTGGGCGTCTGGAGCACGACCTTCGCGCCCGCCTCCCGTACGCGGGAGATCACCGCGGCGTAGTCGCGGACGAAACCGGGCAGGCCCGCGGGCCCGGCCGCGCAGTCGTTGAGCCCGAACATCAGCGCGACCACGTCGGGCCGGTGGCGCAGCACCGCGCCCTCGACGTCGAGCTGGGAGACCTTCTGGCCGCTGACGCCGGTGTTGATGACCGCGTCGGCCGGCCGGTTGAGCTCGAAGCGCACCCGCTCGGCGAACAGCTGGGTGTAGTCGCGCCAGCCGAAGGTGTGCAACGCCCCCTGGGTCACGCTGTCGCCCGTGAACAGCCAGACCGTGCTCATCCCTTGACCGCCCCGATCAGAATGCCCTTGGCGAAATGACGTTGCAGGAAAGGGTAGACGATCAGGATCGGCACGAGCGAGATGACCAGCACGGCCAGGAGCGGGCCCTTGGGGCTTGCGTCCCTTCCATGACGGTGCTCACGAGGGCGCTTGAGCCTCAGCATGGCCAGGGCGGCGGTCAGGCGCCGAGGCCGGGACCGGCGTCCTCGGCCAGCACCCGATAGACGCTGGCCAGTGACGGGTGCCGGCCCTTGTTCTTGCCCGCGGGGATGACCAGCTTGGCCGCGATCTCCGGCACCGGCAC
>NZ_JBITEZ010000020.1:0-171865 GCF_044455665.1 Nonomuraea sp. NPDC051191
GTGCCGGTGCCGGAGATCGCGGCCAAGCTGGTCATCCCCGCGGGCAAGAACAAGGGCCGGCACCCGTCACTGGCCAGCGTCTATCGGGTGCTGGCGGACGTGCACGGCATGGCGCCGGAGGAAGCGAAAGCCGTACCAGTCACTGGCAGCCCGGCACAGGTGGCGGAACGCCTCCACGCCTACTCGGAGGCCGGTGCCGACATGGTTGGGCTCAGCCTCGACGGCGGGGACTGGACTCGGCAGGCAGAAGCACTCGCAGAGGCCAGAGCGCAGCTGAGCCATGTCCGGGCGGCTGAAGCAGACCACCCTTAAGCCACAGTTCGGGTCGTCGACATCCAACACCGTCCCTCGGCCGAAGGCTTCGCCACGCCCACCAGGCCATTCCCTTCAACCGATCACGAACGAACACGCGATGCCGGCTGGCCGTCAGAGGTGTAAGTTCCGGCGGTAAATGGCCGGGATTTCCAGTGCTATTTGGCCGGACGTGATCTCGTGGCGGTACAACCCCGGCCCCGCCGTGGCGGGGCCGGGGTTGTCGATGTGGTGGGTCGCGAGTTCGAGGGGGAGCCTCACATGACTCCGATGATCAGGTTCTCACGGGCGGCTTCGACGACTTCCTTGGTCACGGTGCTCAGCTGGTTAATCTCCAGGACGCGTTCGATCTGGTCGACGAGGCGGGTGATGAGGCGGAAATTTCCGCTGGTGATGCGGGTGATGGCGGCGATGGCCTCGGTGGTGGCGAAATCGTCGCTTGCGCTGAGCCCCAGGTGGGGCCACTTGCGGTCCAGGACGTGCGCCTGTTCGTCGATGGACAGGGGCTTGTAGTGGTGGATGAAGCCGACCCGGGAGTAGAGCTGGGGGTAGCGGGCCAGGCGCTTTTCGATGCCGGGCATGCCGATGAGGATCACACCGATGCCGGTGCGATCGTGGTGGTCGCGGAGTTGTTCGAGCCCGGCCGTTTTGAGCCGGTCGGCTTCATCCACGATGAGGAGCTCGGCACCGGTGGAGCTGGTTCCCGGGGGTGGGTTGTCGCCGTTTCCCCGGCCGGTCTGCAGCATGAGGTCGACTGTGCGGCCGAGCCGGTCGCACAGCAGGGAGATCTCTTTGTCGAGTTTATCGGGGGTGCTGTGGACCTTGGGGGTGTACATGACGGCGCGGACGGCCAGGACGTCGTCGGCCTCGGGCGCGGCGGCCGATCCCTGCCCGTTGAGGTGCGGGGCGAGCTGGTCCCAGCGGGTGTAGGCGCGGGCAGTACCTGTGGCGGGTCAGCGATCCCGCAGCGAAGAACACCAATAGCCGCGCCCGGGCCCGGTGCCACAGCCTGTGGCTAAACTTCAGCACTAACGGCCAGGAATGCGATGAGTATCCATTCGCCTCGGCCGGCAACCGGACCAAGGACACGGACAGCGACCGGAACTTCTCCGTCTGCGCCATGCCCGGCGGCACCAAGGGGCCGAACTATGTCGCGGGGATGGCTCTGCGGCGTTTCCAGAAGAAGGACAGGCTCCTGTACGGCCAGGACTTCTTCAACCGGTTCTCCACGGAACTGCAAACCCTGCCAGCCATGGACAACATCTGCTGGAAGCCGGCCAACACCGGCTCGATGTACTGGGCCGACAAACAGAAGGATTAGTGGCTGACGCACCCGGCCGCCGTGGACGCGACAATGTTGCCCGCGGCGGCCGGGTGCCCACTAACGCCTTGGATTCAAGGAGTATCGATGAGCCTGGACAGCTTGTCAGCGCATTACGGCCACCTCCTGCAGGGCGACGGGAGCTGGCTGGCCGAGGGGCTGGCGTGGACCGCCGTCCTGCCGGAGGAGGGGTCGCTCTCACTGGAGGAGATCGCGGCGCGCCTGCTCGGCGGGGATGAACGGCCGTCCCTGACGATCTGCGACATCGAGGAGGCGAGCGAAGGCGACGTCGCCATTGTGGAGCAGTCAGGCAGGGCTGCCATGATCGTCGACTTCTCTGGTGCCGGCCGCACATGGGACGACGACATTCTCAGGCGGCTCAGCGCCGGTGCGCAGGTCTGGCACGTGTCGTGGGAGGTCACGCGAAACTCCCGGCTGATCCACGCCGCCCACGGACATGTCGTCACCCGGATCCCGCATCTGGACCCCATCGGTGCTCCAGGGGCTGACGTCTCCCTCGCCGGGACGGAGCTCACAGCGCTGGGGCGCACGCTCGACGCTCCCTGGCCGGCTGCGCAGGCCATGGCCATGGCCATTGTGGAGGAGCGCACGGGCGCGCACTTGGACAGCACATGGCTCGCGTCCTCCCACCCGGCGATTCCCGTGGACGGGTGAGCAGCGGCGCCTTCAGCGCGTCCACCATCCGAAGGAACGGACAGGCCCGGTTCCGCGTGGGGATCCGGGCACCGGAAGGGTGGGGGACTTGCCGCTGCGCCTGCTCACGGGGCGAAGGGTCTCGGCGGCGGTGCGGAGTGCGGCGGCCAGTTCGCGCCCGCGGCCGTTGAGCGTGTCGAGGATGTCGGCCAGTTCGGTGGCGAGCTGGAGGTCGAGGTCGCGGGTCAGACGGCGGCCGTCGTCGTAGGTGCGGTTGATCCGGATGGTCGGCAGGAGTTCGCCGACTTGGCCGATGAACAGCTCGATCTCGACGCCGTTGACGCGCCAGAGGGGCGAGCTGGGCGGCGTGGCCGGGCAGATCGTCCATGCCGGCGCCCCGGCGCAGGAGCCAGGTGGCGTAGGTGTGCCGGAATTGGTGGGGCTCGAAGTCGATGCCGGTCCGGCGGCGCAGCCGTATGACCAGGTCATAGACGGCCGGGTAGGTGAGCGGCCGTCCATGCGGTTCGGCCCAGAGGTTGACGAAGTCGTAGTCGGAGTCCAGGACGCCGTACTCCTCGTTGAGGTAGCCGGCGTAGAGCCGCATCAGCTCGGCGCCGGCCGGGATCGTTCGCGCCCGATCGCCCTTGGCTCGGGCACGGTTGTCGTTGAGGCGCGGGGTGACGGTCACGGCGCGGCCGGCGATGTCCATGTCCTCGTGCCGCAGGCCCAGGGCCTCGCCGATGCGAACGCCGCAGTCCAGCAGAATCCCGAAGACGAGGCGATCCCGCAGATGATCGCAGGCATCCAGGATGGCCTGGGCCTCGTCAGCGGTCAGCACGTGGGGCCGCGGCCGCGAGGATCTCAGCTTGATGGTCCGCCGCCGCGGGGCCATGTGCTTGGTGACGTGGTGCAGGAACGGCTTGTAGGAGGTTCCTGGCGATCCGCGTCGATGTCCTGACGGAAGGTTGGTGACCAAGAGACCGGCCAGCTCGACGCCGTGCCGGGCGTGGAACTCGCAGAAGGAGGTCAGGGCCGCCAGCTTGCGGTTCACGCTCGCCGCCGAGCAGTGGTGATCAACCGTGGGCAGCACGCTGACCTTGCCATGGCGGGCCTCGGGCGGCAGCCGCAGCCAGGCCACGAACCCCGCCACGTCTTCCAGCGTGGCGGTCTTCCAGTTGAGGTCGTGGCCGGTCAGGTAGACGAACCAGTCCTTTAGATCGTGAGCGTAGGCCTTGACCGTGTTCGGCGACCTCTCGATCGAGGTCAGATAGGCCAGAAACTGCTCCACCGGCTCGACCGGGACGTGCTCGTTCCCGAGCAGAGTCCATGACTCCGCCTCCTAGTCCGGCATGAGTACTCGCTGTACACGCATCGCTTCCCCCGCTTCCGTGCTGGACAGCGGAAGGTAATCGCATCCACCACGATGATCGGGAAGGAGTTAGCGCAGGTCATACACGTCAGAGACAGACCCTTGAGGGCTCAAGATAACGAAGCCCAGACGTGTCGCGCCCGTCTTGATTCCGACCAGTTCCCAGTCGCCGTCCAGCAGCGTCCAGGCCGCAATCAGCTCCTCTGGCTCCCACTCTCGACGCATCCCCATCGCTCCCCTCACCCGACCGACCCCCGAGAACAGGGCAACACGATCGAACGGGGAACGCCCTCTACGCCCCGGTCCACGGGAGTCGTGACGATCGCGAACCGCAACTGTGATCTAGCTCATCGCTACTTTGGGGCTGGGGGACAGCTTCGGGAGCGGAGGGCCGAGTAGCGCCTGGACATGGCCTGACATTTGAGCATCGGCCTACTCAGCCGAGCAGAAGGTGACCTACACCGTGCCGGGTGCAGGTCACCGACGGCCAGGTGCTGACGAACCGGGTGCAGGTCACCGGCAAGGACGCCGCCGGACAACCCGAACCCGACTGGATGCTGACCGACAACACCGCCACCGCGGACACCACCGCCCACACCCCCCGCCTGTCGCTCGCCGTGGAGGGCACGCCGTCGGCCGGCGCGGGTGAGACGCTCACCTACACCGTCACCTACCGCAACACCGGCTCCGCCCCGGCGACCGGCGTGATCCTCACCCTGGACGCGCCCGACGGCGTCACCCCGCGCGCCCTGCGCCAGGAGGTGGGCACGGTGGCGGCGGGCGCGTCGGGCACCGCGCGGTTCGCCGTCCGCACGAGCCTGCTGACCACGGGCGGGACCACTGTCACGGTTGGGGCCTCGGCCGCGTACGGCGGGGCGGGCGGCTGCGCCTACCCGGCCGCGAACGCCACGGCCACCAGCACCGTGACCGAGCAGCCGCCCGGCCGCGACCCGCAGATCTCCGCCCTGTGGCTGCTGCGCACCGGCGGCCTGCCGGCCGAACTGCCGGCCCGCGTCCAGGCCACCGACACCCGCTTCGACGGCGCCGACGGCTCGGCCGCCGACAGCGTGCTCACGTCCGGCGAGGTGCGCCGGGTGCTGCTGAACCCGGTGACCCCGCTGCGGGCCGAGCTCCTGACCGTCTACCTCAACCTGGGGGAGCGGCGGGTCAACGCCGCGACCCGCATCGAGTCCCTGATCGCGACCAGGCTGGGCACCGCCACGGTGGCCGCGGCCGCCCGGCACGCCCAGGCGACGCTGGCCCTGCCCGGCACGCCCGCCAACCTGCCCGCCCACGCCACGGCCGAGGCCCTGCTGACCTCGATCAACCTCAACCTCAGGCCACGCTACTGACCCGGTGCATGGAACGGCGGCCGCGACGGCGTCGCGGCCGCCGTTCCATGCCGGACGCCCGCCACGTGCCGCCTGCCGGGGCGGCTCGGCCAGCCGCCTGCCCTGTGGCGATAAATACTGACTTTCTGCTGTTTACCACGTTATTGACCTCTTGTGGTTCATCAACTCAAATGCAGGTGACCCCATTCATCGCCCGCCTGCGCAAAGGAGCGACCACGTGAGACGCAATGCCGCGTTAGCCCTGGTCACGAGTGCCGTATGTGTGCTCGTGGCCACTTCGGTCCCCGTCCCGGCGAACGCCTCCAGGAGCGATCCCGCCGACCTCCTGGTGAAGGCCAGGCCCGCGCTGCTCCACAGCTCACCCAAGGACACCTACGTACGGCAGGGTGTGATCGAGGGGCAGGGCGGCCTGCGCTACACGACCTACACCCGCACGTACGCGGGGCTGCCCGTCTACGGCGGCGACTTCGTCGTGGTCAGCGGCGCCACCGGCGAGGTCCTGAGCACCTCCGTCTCCCAGGACAGCCCCCTGGACGTGGCCACCACGCCCAGGCTCGGCCCCGCCGACGCGATCCGGGTGGCCCGGAGCCAGCTGCCCCAGGTCTCCTCGATCACCACGCCCCGGCTGCTGGTCATGGCTCAAGGACGCGGCCGGCTGGCCTACGAGGTGGTCGTCCACGGCGCCGCCAACGGCAGGGAGAGCAAGCTGCACGTCTTCGTCGACGCGCTGACCGGCGCGGTCGCCGAGAAGTCCGACGAGGTCCGGGCGGGGGTGGGCAACAGCTACTACAACGGCAACCCGGTCACCATCGGCACCACCGGGTCCGGCGCCACCTTCTCCATGGCGGATCCGGTACGGCGGGGCGTGCGCTGCGGCGGCCAGAACGGCACCGCCTACACCGGGCCCGACGACTTCTGGGGCAACGGCTCCGGCACCAACTTCGAGACCGCCTGTGTCGACGTGCTCTTCGCGATCGACACCGAGTGGGACATGCTGAAGAACTGGCTGGGACGCGTCGGCTTCAACGGCCTCGGCGACGGCTACCCCGCCCGCGTCGGCCTGAACGACGTCAACGCCTATTGGACCGGCTCCTATGCCTCCTTCGGCCACACCTCCGACTACCAGCGCCAGCTCACCTCGATGGACGTCGTGGCGCACGAGTACGGCCACATCGTCTTCGCCACCACGCCCGGCATCGACCTAGGCGACAACGAGAAGGCCATACTCAACGAGTCCACCGGCGACATTCTCGCCGCGCTGACCGAGCAGTACGCCAACGAGCCCGCCGCCTTCGACCCGCCCGACTACATCGTCGGCGAGGAGATCAACATCACGGGAAGCGGCCCGCTCCGCTACATGTACAAGCCGTCGCTGATGCCCGGCGACCCCGACTGCTTCAGCAGCGCGGTGCCGACGATGTTCCCCCAGATCGGGGCCGGGGTCCAGAACCACTGGTTCTACCTCCTGGCCGAGGGCACCAACCCGACCAACGGCCAGCCGCCCAGCCCGACCTGCAACTCCTCCACCATCGTCGGGCTCGGCGCGCGCAAGGCCGGCCAGATCTACATGGGCACGCTGCTGCGCAAGACCTCTTCGTGGCCGCACACCGCGGCCCGCCGAGCCTCGATGCAGGCGGCGCTGGACCTGTTCCCCGGCTCGTGCCTGGAGTACAACACGGTCAAGGCCGCGTGGAACGCCGTGCGCGTGCCCGCCCACGGCGGCGAGCCGTACACGTGCGAGTTCTCGGTCGGGGTCGCCCCCGATGCGGTGACCGTGCAGCCCGGCCAGCAGGTGAGCGTCACCGTCAACAGCAGCACCGTCTCGCGCGCTCCGCAGCAGATCTCACTGGTCGCCAAGGGGCTTCCGGCAGGTATGACGGCCTCCTTCAGCCCGGCGAGCATCACCACCGGCGCGACGTCCACGCTGACCTTCACGGTCGCCGCGAGCACCGCGCCCGGAACCTACACGATCACGGTGCTGGCCGACGGCGTCGCCGTCGACCACACGGCCACCGTCACCCTGACCGTGATGTCATGAGCCGGTGACCTTGCTGCCAGGGTGCTGCCAGGGTGCCGCCAGGGTGCCGGACACCCTGGCGGCGACGCGCCCGCGTGGGCTGTCGAGGACGCGGCGCCTGCGTCAGCAGTTGAGGGCGACGGTGGACCGGGGCCTGCCCGAGCCGGGATCCAGGGCCACGGGGAACGTGCGCCCGTCGCCCACCCGGATCTCGATCGAATTCGGCCCCGTCCAGCTGACGGAGTCGAAGCCGTCGTCGGGGTCGTCGTCGTTGAAGCAGCCGAGATCCCACTCCCTGCTGAGCAACCCGCCGTCCCTGCGCACGCTGAGCCATGTCACCGTGTCGGGCCCGAGCCCCGCCATCGACTTCTGCAGCCTGAGCCGGTACGGATCCGGCCCGTCGACGAAGCCGGCCTCCTCGGTGGAGGTGAACGACAGGATCAACAGCCCCCCGAGCATCGCGACGGTCGCGACCAGCCCGGCGACGATGCCGATGAGGAGGCGCAGCCACCTCCATCGCAGCCCGGCGGCGGCCCACGCCATCAGGAGGCAGGCCAGCGCGCCGAGCGCGAACGGATGGTTGAGATGTTCCCTCAGAAGCACCAGGTCGGACTCCTGGAAGTACACCAGGGCGGCGAGGCCCCCCGCGCAGAGCGAGGCGCCCACCAGTACGAGCGAGCGGACAGGCGACATGGGATCCCATCGGTAGAGGTGCCACGAAGGATCATGACAGCCCCGCGACGCCACAACTCCGAGATGCACAGAATCACGACGATTCCCGCACAACCTCAGCGGATGCCCCGCTCCCGCGGCTAAAGCAGGGCGGCGACGAGCTCGGCGAATTCCTCCGGCGTGGCGATGCGTACGCCGAGGCTTTCCGCCTTGACTCGCTTGGAACCCGCCTTTTCGCCTGCCACCAGCAGCGACGTCTTGGCGGACACGCTGGAGGACGCCTTCCCGCCCGCCCGCTCGATGAGTTCGTTGACCTCGTTGCGCGTCAGGGCCGCCAACGGCCCCGACATCGCGCCGGTGACCACCACCGACATCGAGGCCAGCGGCAGCTCGATCGCCACGTGCTCCTCCGACGTTCCCTGGGCGGGCGGCCGAGCGCCGGGCTCGACCATGTTGACGCCGGCCTGGACGAGTTTGTCGATGAGGGGGGCGAGCTCGATCAACTCGGCCACCACGACCGGGGCCTTCTCCGGCCCGATGCCCTCCACCTCCTGGATGGCCTCGGCGTCGGCCGCGCGGACGGCGTCCATCGTGGCGAAGTGGCCGGCGATCCGCCGGCTCATCGAGCGGCCCGTGCCCCTCACCCCGAGCGCGGCGAAGGTCCGGCTCAGGGGCTTGGTCTTGGCCTGCTCGATGGCGGCCAGCAGGTTGTCGGTGCTGGTCTCGCCCATGCGCTCCAGGCCGAGCAGCTGCTCACGGGTCAGGTAGAACAGGTCGGCGAAGTCGGCGATCAGACCGGCGTCGAGCATCTGCTTGATACGGTTCTCGGCCAGGCCCTCGATGTCGAGCTGGTCGCGTCCGGCGGCGTAGACGATGGAGGCGATCGCCCGGCAGGCGCGGCCGCGCACGCACCGCCACCGCTCCTGCGAGCTGTCGATGGCGTCGCCGCAGGACGGACAGACCTGCGGGATCGGGATCGGCCGCTCCTCCCCGGTGCGCAGGTGCACCACCGGGGACTCCACACGCGGGATCACGTCGCCCGCCTTGTAGACGACCACGCTGTCGCCCAGCATCAGGCCGCGGCGGGTGATGTCGGCGACGTTGTGGAGGGTGGCGTAGGTGACGACGCTGCCGTCGAGCTCGACCGGCTCCAGCACGGCGCGCGGGGCGATGACGCCGGTGCGGCCGGTGTTCCACTCCACGCCGACCAGCTTGGTGATCTTCTCCGTGGCGGGCAGCTTGTAGGCGATCGCCCAGCGCGGCGCGCGCGAGCTGAACCCGGCCTCGGCCTGGTCGGAGGCCAGGTCACACTTGATCACGATGCCGTCGATGCCGAACGGCAGCCCGGCGCGGGCCGCGGCGATCTCGCCCACGCGCTCCTGCACCCGCTCCAGGCTGTCGGTGACGATGCCGGCGACCGCGGTGACGGCGGTGGTCTGCACGCCCTGCCCGGCCACCCACTCCATGACCTGGCTGTGCGGCAGCTCGCGCAGCCGCGTCGCGAGGTCGGAGTCGTCGCCGGGGGCGGGCAGCGCGCCGTAGCCGAAGAACGTCAGCTCGCACACGTAGGGCCGGTCCTGGGCGCGCAGCGTGCCGGCGGCGGCGCTGCGCGGGTTGGCGAACGTGGTGCCGTCGTGCGCCGAGCGCTTGGCGCACGCCTCCTCGAACTGCGACGTCGTCATCATCACCTCGCCGCGCAGCTCGACGGTGACCGGCTCGGCCAGCCGCTCGGGCAGGCCGACGATGGTGCCGACGGCGTGCGAGACGTCTTCGCCCGCCGTGCCGTCACCCCGGGTGACGAGCTGGGCCAGCCGGCCGCCGCGGTAGCGGGCGGAGATGGCCAGGCCGTCGAGCTTGGGCTCGACGCTCCACGCGGTGACCGGACGGCCGAGCCTGCGCTCGACCGAGGCGGCCCAGTCGGTGAGCTGCTCGGCGCCGAACACGTTGTCGAGGCTGAGCATCGGCACGGTGTGCGGCACGTCGCCCACGACCGCGCCGCCTGCGACCTTGCCCGTCGGCGAGGCCGGCAGCACCTGCTCGGGATGGGCCTCCTCGTAGGCCTGGATGCCGCGCACCAGCCGGTCGTAGGCGTCGTCGTCGAGGGTGGAGGTGCCGTCGGCGTAGTAGGCGGCGGCGGAGTCCACGGCCAGTTGCACGGCCTCGGCGTAGGCCGTCTCGTCGGCGAGTGCGGTGAAGGGAGGGGCGTCGCTCATAGTCACATCCTGCCTGGCCGGACCGACAATCTCCGACGGCGCAGGGCCGCACGGGCGAGCTCGCGCGGGCGCGTCGTCAACTGCCGCGAGCACCGCGGGGACGGCCAAGGGGTGATCGCCGTGGATCCGCGCGCCATGGGCGGCTCGGCCTGCGGGCGGTGCTGCCGGGCACGGGCACCGACGTCGAGGTGGTGCTCGTGCCCGGCAGCGGCCACTACATCCCCGAGGAGCAGCCCGAGTTCGTCGTCAGGCGGCTGAGCGACTTCTTCGGCTGAGCCGTCCTCGGAGCCGCCGGTGGCGTCAGGCGGGTGGCACCGCGCCGTTCTTGGACATGGGTACGGCGAGCTGCGTGGCGCCGGTGAGCCTCACGTCCTCGGCGGGCAGGTTCGCCAGCACCGGGTTCAGGTGCTTGAGGTTCAGCCCCACGATGGGCGTCGCCGGGCCGGTGACGTCGAACTTCTCCAGGTCGACCCAGCGGACGATGTCGAACACGTCCGACGGGATCTGGTCGCCGCCCTTCTGCACCGGGACGCAGAGCTGACGGGCGGCGCCGACCTGCACGGTCCTGGGCGGGATCTGGTTGACCAGCACCGGGTTGAGCTGGGTCAGGTTGAGCGCCTTATTCATCAACGGGTTCGGCGTGTGGCCGTAGCACAGCAGGTCGATGTGCGAGACGACGCGCAGCACGTCAGCCGGTGGGACGACGCCGTTCTTGGCCACCGGCACGCACAGCTGCTGGGGCGTGTTCAGGGTGACGTCGAAGCCCGGCAGGCCCTGCAGGACGGGGTTGAGGTGACGCAGCCCCAGCGGCTGGTTGATCTGCGGCCCGGTCACCTGGTAGCAGGACAGGTCGACGTACCGGACGTAGTCGAGCACGGACGCCGGCGGGATGACGTTGTTCTTGGCCACCGGAACGCACACCTGCGTGCGCTGGCCGAGCGTGACCTGCACGGGCGGCTGGTTGGCGAGCACCGGGTTGATGTGCCGCAGCGACAGCGTGACGGCCGGCGGCTGGTACGTCGTGGTCTTGTAGCAGTCCAGGTCGAGGTTCGACACGAACTCCTTGGCCGTCGGCAGTGCCAGGGCCCCTGCGGGGGTCGCGACGAGGAAGGCGGCGGCGAACACCGCGAGACCAGCGGATAAGAGACGTCTTACCGCGGTCGTCGCGTAGCGGTGGGGGGCGGGTCTTGCGTTCATCCATCCTCCTGGGCTGGGCGATCGTGCCTTGACTGTGCGCCCGCGCGCCCTGCCCGACAAGGTGGATGGCCGCTGTTTGACATGCCCTTGTCAGCGGGCCGGAGACGTTCATGTGATCTTCGGGCGGCGGCTCCCGGGACGTCCCGTGAAGGGCGTGTGCACGCCCCCCGTCCACCTGCCCGCCTTCGCCGACCGGCCGGGCTCAGGACAGGGTGACGGTCCCGACCAGCACACGGTGGTCGGAGCACAGGCCGCCGGGGTTGCCCGCGCACGTGGTCGCGGGGGCGAGCGAGTCGGCCGAGTAGGCGCCGCTGATCCTGTCCTCCCTGGCGAAGATCATGTCGAGTTTCGTCCCGGAGGCGCAGGGGCCCTTGCCGTCCGGGGTGCTGACGGTCAGCTCGCCGTAGCCGGGGCAGTTGCCCGCGTCGGCGTCGTCCAGCTCGTGGTAGCGGCCGGTGTTGCCGCGGTTGTTGGCGGTGTCCACGGTGGTGGAGTAGTAGCCGTTCAGCCGGGCGGCGTCGGGCGGGAGGTTGAGGTCGCCCGCGACGACCACGGTGTCGCCGGCCGCGTGATAGGCCTCCAGCTTGGCCAGGACGGCGTTGAGCTGGGCGGCGCGGTAGGCGTCGACGTACGTGGTGTGCGTGACGCAGAACCGGAGGCCGGGACGGGCCTGCATGGGGGCGCAGAGCATCTTCCGCTTCTCGGTCTTGCCGTCGTCGGGCAGGGTGATCCTCTCCGCGGCGCCCAGGGGCTGCTTGCTGAACAGGGCGTTGCCGTACTCGCCGCCGCCGCACGGGCCGCCGGACTGGGCGGGGTACGTGGCGACGAACCGAGCGAAGTTGCTCCGGTCAGCGGGCCAGCCGGCGTCCCGCAGGCCGGTGACCAGCGCCTGGTACTGGCTCGCGCACAGCTCGTTGAACGAGACGAGGGTCGCGCCGCGCGCCACGATCGAGCTCACGGCGGCCCGGACCATGCCGTTGCCGGTCGAGCCGTGATTCAGGGTGTTGCCGGCCGCGTTCCAGTGCCAGACGACGGCGGGCGTGGCGGCTCGGGCCGCGCCGGGCACGGCCGAGGCCGCCAGAACCGATGAGACGATCACGGCGGCCAGGCGCCTGGGGAACCACACGGGGCACGCTCCGGGAGTCGATGATCAGGAGGGTCCAGCGGACCAGAGCCGGGGCCGTCGCGTCAACCGCCCGCGGGCGTCAGGCGCGCTCGTTCCAGCCGGATTCCAGGAGGTCGAAGACGGCGTCCAGGGCGGCACGGGGGTCGGGCTCGGCGCCGGCCAGCTCGGGGATCTCCAGCACGTAGCGGGCCAGGGCGCGCACGGTCATGTCGGCGGGCTCGCGCCCGGTGGCGGCCGCGATCGCCTCGGCCAGCGGGCCCTCGGCGGCGATCCACAGGCGGCGCGAGTACTCCCGCAGAGCGGGCGTGCCGACGATCAGGTCGCGCTTGCGCCGCTGCTCGGGCGGCAGGTCGCCGGCGAACGGCCCCCGCTCGGCCAGGCAGCGGCGCAGGGCCTCCAGCACGCTCTGCCCCGGGGGCCGCTCGCGGACGGCGTCGGCCAGCCAGACGTGCCGCTCGTCGCCGTCGTCGAAGATCAGCGCGTCCTTCCCGTCGGGCACGTGCGCGAACAGGGTGGCGATGGAGACGTCGGCCTCCTCGGCGATGCGGGCGACGGTGACGCCGTCGTAGCCGTGCTCGGCGAACAGCCGGACGGCGGCCTCGGCCAGGGACTTGCGGGTCTGGGCCTTCTTGCGTTCGCGGCGCCCTGTCGTCATGCTTCCAGCGTAGCGGAAAACTAGAATGATTCTGATTTCATAGTCATTACAGAAGGAGACGACATGTCCTCCCACCCCGCCCCCTGGGACGTCGGACGCCTGCCGGCCGCCCCGGGCAGGCACTTCCTGGTCACCGGCGGCAACGCGGGCATCGGTTACTTCGTGGCCGAGCAACTCGCCGGCACCGGCGCCACCGTGATCCTCGGCAGCCGCGACCCCGCCAAGGCCGAGACGGCCGCGCTCTCCATCCGCGGCCGCGTCCCCGGCGCGCGCGTCCGGCACGTGCCGCTGGACCTGGCCGATCCCGCCTCGGTCGAGGCCGGCGTCCGGGCGCTGCGGCTGGAGAGCCTGGACGCGGTCGTGTGCAACGCCGGCGTGCTGCTCGACCACCCGCCGCGGCGCGAGACGCCGGACGGCCACGAGCTGATGTTCGCCACCAACCACCTCGGGCACTTCGCGCTGGTCGCGCGGCTGGCGCCGCTGCTGGCCGCCGCTCCGGTCGCCCGGGTGGTGACCACGGGCAGCCTCACCGCCCGATCGGAGACCTTGGACCTGGACGACCTCCACAGCGTCGGCGACTACCGGCTCAAGCGCGCCTACGCACGCTCGAAGCTGGCGCAGATGCTCTTCGGCTTCGAGCTGGACCGCCGCCTGCGCGCCGCCGGGGCCACGACGGCGAGCGTGGTCACGCATCCCGGCGGGGCCCTGGACTGCCTGACGCCCTCGCGGCCGGTCCGTCCGCGCACCGCGGGCGAGCGGCTGCGTGGCCTGCCCGCCGGGCTGCTGTTGCAGGGCAAAGAGGCCGCGGCGTGGCCGGCGGTGCGGGCCGTGCTGGATCCGTCCGTGCGCGGGGGGCAGCTCTGGGGGCCCCGGGTGCTGGGGATGCGCGGCCTGCCGGTCCTCGAACCGCTGCGCGGTCAGATGGCCGACGCCGAGCTGGCGGGCCGCCTGTGGGCGGTGAGCGCCGCTCTGACCGGGCTCGACCCGTTCGCGGACGCTTCCGGCGGGCCGCGCCCGGTTTCCCGGCGCGAGCGCTGACGCGACGTCCCGGTGCTACGCTTCGACGACCGTGCCCCGGTGAGGGCTCAACAGCGGCTCAACACAGGCTCAACGCCCCGATTTCCATACTCAGGGCAGTCCCACCCGTTCAAGGGGAGGGCGGCCGGGAGGAGATGCGATGACGGGCATCATGGACAAGGCCGGGCCGGCTCTGGCCGGGGAGCTGGAGAGCGTCTGCGGCCGGTGGTCCGAGCGCACGGGCGTCGCCGTGGAGATCTGGGCGCTGCCCGCCGGTCCCGTTGCGGCGGCGTTGCGGCGGGCCGTGCTGGCCGTCGTGGGCGAGGCGCTGGACAACGTCGAGGCACACAGCGGCGCGAGCACCGCCTCGCTGGCCGTGACCGCCGGGGCGTACGGCCTGCGCCTGACGGTCAGCGACAACGGCCGCGGCTTCGCCTCCACGGCCCCGGGCGGCGGCACGGCCCGCATGCGCGCGGCGTTCGCCGAGCTGGGCGGGCGCCTGTCGGTGCGCGGCGTGCCCGGTGAGGGCACGACCGTCAGCGGCACCGTCCCGGTCTGACCCCACCGTTCCGGGCCCTCACTGTGCCGGGTTGACGAACTCGGGCTGGTCGAGGACGCGCAGCCAGCTTCCGTCGGGCTGGCGGCGTACGACCTGGGCGCGGGCGCCCGAGCCGTCCTTGGGCGGGGTGGAGGTGAGGGCGAGGTCCCCGCTGACCAGCGTCGGCAGCGGCTGCTCCGGCTCGAAGTGCGGCCGGCCCGCCAGCACCTTCTCCCACAGGGCCTGGATGGCGGCCCGCCCGACGGTCTGGCTGCCGGGCGGGTAGGCCAGCACGGCGTCCTCCTCGTAGAGCGCGGCGACGCCGGCCGCGTCGCCGGCGTTGGACCGTTCGACGAACAGGCGGGTGATGTCCTCGGGGCGCATGGCCTTCTCGTATGTGGTCATGGTTCCAGCCTGCCGCCCTCCTTTCCAGAAGTCCAACAGATGGTTCTGATGGCTTCTAGAATCTGTGGTTATGGAACTGAGGCAGCTGGAGTACTTTGTCGCGGTGGCCGAGGAGCGGAGCTTCACCCGAGCGGCCGAACGGGTGCACATCAGCCAGTCGGGCGTCAGTGCCCAGATCCGGCAGCTCGAACGCGAGCTCGGGGCCGAGCTGTTCGACCGTTCGGCCCGGGTGGCCACGCTCACCGTCGCGGGCAAGGCTGCGCTCGAACACGCCCGCGCGGCGCTGGCCGCCGCCGGGGCGGTGGGCCAGGCGGTGGGCGAGGTGACCGACCTGATCCGCGGCACGCTGACGGTCGGCATGGTGCTCGGCTGCACGGTCACGCCGCTGTTCGACGCGCTGGCCGCCTTCCACCGGGCGCATCCGGGCGTCGAACTGTCCCTGCTGGAGGACAACTCCGACAAGCTCGTCGAAGGGGTCCGCGGTGGTGCGCTCGACCTGGCGCTCATCGGCACCGCGAACGCCGTCCCCGAGGGGCTGGAGGCGTTGACGGTCGTCAGCGAGCGGCTGGTCGCGGCGGTCCCGCCCGGACATCGGCTGGCCGCCCGGCCGCGGATCGCCCTGGACGACCTCGCCGACCACTCCATCGTGTGCATGCCGCGCGGCACGGGGCTGCGCGCGGTGTTCGACGAGGCGTGCGCGGCGCGGGGGCTGCGGCCGCGGATCGCGCTGCAGGCCGGCGCCGCCGACGCCATCGCCGACCTGGCCGTGCGCGGCCTCGGGGTGGCGATACTCAGCGAGTCGATGGCCGAGCGCCACCGCGACCGGCTCACCGCGCTGCTCCTGGACGACGTGCCGGCGCCCGCGCTGCTCGCCCTGGTCTGGCGGGAGGGCGGCGGCCCGGCGGTGCGGGCGCTGCTGCCCCACGCCCGCCGCGCGTTCTCCGCCGGACCCCCATAGCTGTCAGCCCACCCTTGACACGGCGGGCCGTCAAGGTCAGGCTGACAGCGTGATGACACGCAGCAAGAGCACCCGAGAGGTGACGCCCGTCGACCAGCTGGCGACGCGGTGTTCGTTCTGCGGCAAGCCGCACGAGGAGGTCAGGAAGCTCGTCGCCGGGCCCGGCGTCTACATCTGCGACGCCTGCATCCAGCTCAGCCAGGACATCGTCACCGGCGAGCTCGACAAGGCCGAGCAGGAGGGCGACCGCGAGCCCCGTGCCCACTGGGGCCCCGATGCGTCCGACCAGTACGTGACCGGCATGTCCGACGAGGACGTGCTGGCCGCGCTGCCGCGCCAGGCGCTCACCGTCGAGCTGGCCGAGCGCGACCTGCGCGCCTGGGTGGGCATCCTGCGCGACCGCAACGTGACGTGGGCCAGGATCGGCGAGGCCCTCGGCATCACGCGCCAGGCGGCGTGGGACCGGTTCGCCGCCGACATCGAGTCCCGGTGACGGCCGGAAAACAGTAATCCACTTCAAATTTGCAGTAGGGTCCTGTCATGACCGAAGGGCTTCGCGAGCGGAAGAAGCGCAAGACCCGCCGGCACCTCGCCGACGTGGCGATCGGCCTGTTCGTGGACCGCGGGTTCGACCAGGTCACGATCGCCGAGATCGCCGCGGCGGCCGAGGTGTCGGTGAACACGCTCTACAACTACTTCACCTCCAAGGAGGACCTCGTGCTGTCGCCCGAGGACGCCTCGCCGCAGCGGCTCGCCGACATCGTGCGCGAGCGGGCGCCGGGCGAGTCGGCGGCGGGGGCGGTGCTGGCCCGGCTGCGCGAGGAGGTGCACGCGCGTGAGCGCAGGCTGGGCCTGACGGCCGGGTTCGGCCAGGTGCTGGAGATGATGCTCGCCGCCCCCACGCTGCGGGCGCGCCTGGAGGAGCTGGGCCGGCAGATGACCGACGCGCTGGCCGAGGCGCTGGCCCAGGAGACGGGGGCCGCGCCGGGCGATCCGCTGCCGCGGGCCGTCGCCTGGCAGATCGGCTGCCTGCACTCGCTGGTGTACGCCGAGGTCGGCAGGCGGGTGTCGGCCGGGCAGCGGCCCGACGACATCGCCGAGGCCGTGCTGGAGCTGCTGGACGTGACCGAGGGGCTGCTCGCCGAGCGGTTCCTGACCTATGCCGTACGGGAGGGCTGAGCGTTGTTCCGGGTGACCATCCGCGGGAAGTTCGACGGACTCGACGAGGAGGGACGGGCCGCGGTGCTGGGGGCGCACGACACGGCGTTCACCGAGGCGGGCACGTTCACCCATGACGGGACCCTGTCGGCGTTCACCTTCCGGTGCCAGGTGGCCGCCGGGCCGGGCGACGGCGAGCACGAGGCGACCGGGCGGGCGGTGGCGGCGCTGGAGGCGTACGGGGTGCCGTACCAGGTGTTGCAGGTCGCGGTGACGGACATGCGGGACATCAAGATCCGCCGCAAGGGCCGCGCCTGACACTACCGTGTCCCTGATCTGGGATATAGTCCCGAATGTGGGACATGATTTGGACGACCGCCTGGCCGCCCGGCTCGCCGAGCTGCGGGTCGAGCGCGACTGGTCGCTCGACGACCTGGCGCGACGCGCCGGGATCAGTCGTTCGACGCTGTCCCGGCTGGAGCGCGGGGAGATCAGCCCGACCGCCGCCCTGCTCAACAAGCTCTGCGCCGTCTACGGGCGCACGATGTCGCGCCTGCTGGCCGAGGTGGAGTCCGAGCCGGCGCAGGTGGTGCGGGCCGCGGCACAGGCGGTGTGGCGGGACGAGGACTCGGGCTTCGAGCGCCGTTCGGTCTCGCCGCCGCATCCCGGGCTGCGCGGCGAGGTCGTCGAGGGGCGGCTGCGGCCGGGCGCGGACATCGCCTACGACGAGCCGCCGGTTCCCGGGCTCGAACAGCACGTCTGGGTGCTGGAGGGCGTCGTGGAGATCACCGCCGACGGCCTGGCCCACCGGCTGGAGGCGGGCGACTGCCTGCGTTTCCGCCTGTGGGGGCGGTCGCGGTTCCGCTGCCCCGGCCCCTCGCCGGTCCGTTACGCCCTGTTCGTCGTCCTGCCCTGAGCTCGGAAGGAGCCCCCTCGTGCACACCGTCACCCGCATCTCGGCGCAGGAGTTCGCCGCCTGCGTCGAGGAGCTGGCCGCGCTGCTGGCCGACGCCGTGGACGGCGGCGCCTCGGTCGGCTTCCTGAAGCCGTTCGGCCCGGCGCAGGCCGCGGCGTGGTGGCGGGAGCAGGCGGCGGCGGTGGCCGAGGGCGGCATGGCGGTGTGGGCCTGCCGCGACCCGGACGGCTCCCTGGCCGGCACGGTCAGCCTGGTCATGGCCCGCAAGCCCAACTCGCGTCACCGCGCCGAGCTCGTCAAGCTGCTGGTGCACCGCCAGGCGCGCGGGCGCGGCCTGTCCCGCCTGCTGCTGGCCGCCGCCGAGGAGGGCGCCGTCGCGTCCGGGGCCGGGCTGCTGGTGCTCGACACCGAGACCGGCAGCACCGCCGAGCACCTCTACCTCACCGGCGGCTGGACCCGGTACGGCGTCGTGCCCGCCTACGCCGGCGCCCCCGACGGCACCCTGCTCGACTGCAGCTTCTTCTACAAGCGCCTCACCACCCCCGCCTGAGCCCGTCGAGGGGCCGCGCCTAGAATGGGCTTCGGATCTTCGTCGGGGGGTTGACGTGCCGTCCTGGGCAGAGCAGGCGATCTTCTGGCACGTCTATCCGCTGGGCTTCCTGGGCGCCGAGCGCGCCGCCGTGCCGCGGGTCACCCATCGGCTCGGGGGCCTGGTGCCGTGGCTGGACCACGCCACCGCCCTGGGCGCCGACGGGCTGCAGCTCGGCCCGATCTTCGCCGCCGAGACCCACGGCTACGACACCCTCGACCATTTCCGCGTCGATCCGCGCCTGGGCGACGACGATGACTTCGACGCGCTGGTGTCGGCCGCGCACGACCGCGGCCTGCGGGTGCTCCTCGACGGCGTCTTCAACCATGTGGGCCAGGGCTTCCCGCGCTTCCAGGAGGCCCTGCGCGAGGGGCCGGACTCGCCGGCCGCGCGCTGGTTCCGGCTGCGCTGGCCCGCCGGCGGCGGCGCTCCCGCGCACGACGACTTCGAGGGGCACCAGTCGCTCGTCGCGCTGAACCATGCCGAGCCGGCGGTGGCCGAGCACGTCGCGGCGGTGATGGCCCACTGGCTCGACCGCGGCGCCGACGGCTGGCGGCTGGACGCCGCCTACGCCGTGCCGCCGTCGTTCTGGGCGCGGGTGCTGCCGCAGGTGCGCCGCGGGCGGCCGCAGGCGTACGTGGTGGGGGAGGTCATCCACGGCGACTACGCCGCGTTCGTGGCCGAGACCGGCATGGACGCCGTCACCCAGTACGAGCTGTGGAAGGCGATCTGGAGCTCGCTCAACGACCGCAATGCCTTCGAGCTGGCCTGGGCGCTCAAGCGGCACGCCGCCTTCGCCGAGTCCTTCACGCCGATGACGTTCGTGGGCAACCACGACGTCACCCGCCTGGCCAGCCGCCTGACCGACGAACGCCACCTGCCCCACGCCCTGGCCGTGCTGATGACGGTCGCCGGCACGCCGTCGCTGTACGCCGGCGACGAGTACGCCCTGCGCGGCGTCAAGGAGGAGCGCGAGGGCGGCGACGACGCCGTACGCCCGGCCTTTCCCGCCTCCCCGCGCGAGATGCCGCCGGACGGCCTGCCGGTCCTCGGCCTGCACCGGCGGATCGTCGCCGTGCGCCGCCGCCATCCGTGGTTGTCGCGCGCCCGCACCACCGACCTGACCCTGTCCAACCAGCTCTACGCCTACGAGAGCCGCTCCGGCGGCCACGCGCTGGCGGTCGCGCTGAGTACCACCGACGAGCCGTCGCAGGTCACGCTGCCCTTCCCCGGAAGCATCGCCGCCGGGGACGGCGAGCTGGACGGCGCGCTGCTGACCCTGCCCCCGCACGGCTGGGCCGTCGTCGAACCCTGAACAGGGCGACCTACCTGCAATCACTACGAAAAGTAGCGTTCTAGCAACGTTCCGCTACTAGCTTCTCCGGGCATGAATCTCGCGACAAAGCCGACGTGGTCGCCGATAGCGCGAAGCAACCCGTCAAAGCGGGCCCGTCGTGCGTTCCCCGCGAGAGGAAACCCTTCTCATGCCCATGACCCGGCTTCCCCCTGTCCTGTGCGCCGCCGCCCTGGCGCTGGCCACCCTGACCGGCCCCGCGCAGGCGGCCGACACCGACACCGCCTCCTGCGTCCGGCAACTGGCCAAGAACCACACCTACAAGGACGGCCCCCGCACCTACACCACCGACGGCGCCGGACGGCCCGCCCAGGCCCTGGCCCCGCAACTGGCCAGGAAGGCGGCCGCGCGCAGCGGGTGCGAGGCCACCGTCGGCAACTGGGGCGGCAGCGGCGACTGGCAGGGCGGCCATCTCATCGCCTCCTCCTTCTCCGGCTCCAGCATGCGCTACAACCTGGTCCCGATGCGCGGCAGGCAGATCAACCAGGGCCTGATGCTGCGCGTCGAGAACGGCGCCCGCGCCTGCCTGGCGGCCAAGGGCGGCGCGGTGGCCGACTACCGGGTCCAGGTGCACTATCCCGACGGCACGACGGTGATCCCCGACCGCATCCACGTCTCGATGGCCGCGAAGATCGGCGGGGTGTCCCGGCAGGTCAACGTGACCTTCCCGAACGCCACCCTGTCGGCCGGCGACCTGGACTCCTGGCACACGAAGATCGGCAACGCGTTCCGGGCGGCGCACTGCATGAGCGGCTCTGACAAGGCGTAGCCACCGGCGTTGTGGGAACCCTGCATGCGGGATCGACCCGTTCTGGTGTGGGATCGTCCTCATGACGAACGCAGGAAGACAGCGACGGTTCCCCACCGGCGACCTGGCCAGGATCGCGGTGTTCGCCGCGCTGATCGCGGTGCTGGGCGCGCCGGGCGCGGTCAACGTCTTCGGCAACGGGGTGCCGATCACGCTGCAGACGCTGGGCGTCATGCTGGCCGGGGCCGTGCTCGGGGGCTGGCGGGCGGCGCTGGCGGTGGTCGTGCTGCTGGTCCTGGTCGCGGCCGGGCTGCCGCTGCTGGCGGGCGGGCGCGGCGGGCTGGGCGTGTTCACCGCCGCCTCCGCCGGGTTCCTGATCGGCTGGGTTCCCGGGGCCGCGGTCACCGGGCTGCTGGTGGAGCGGGCGGGCCGGACGCCGGGTCTCCTGCGGCTGCTGGTGGCCTGCGCGGTGGGCGGGATCGGGGTGGTCTACCTGGTCGGGGTGCCGGTGCAGGCGCTGGTGACCGGGCTGCCGCTGACCAAGGTGATGGGCCTGACCGCCCTCTTCCTGCCGGGTGACGCGCTCAAGGCGGTGGTGGCCGCGCTGGTGGCCCGGGGCACGCAACGCGCCTATCCCGACGCCGTTCCCGCCGTGCACCGCGAGCGGGTGCGCTGATGCCCGTCGCCGAGCACGTCCTGCGGCACGCTGCCGAGAGCCCGTCGCGGGTCGCGCTGCGCGGTCCGCGCGGCAGCCTGACCTACGCCGAGCTGGCCGAGCGCGTCCAGGGCGGCGCGCGGCATCTGCGGGGGCGGCTTCAAGGGCGGGGCGCGCTGGTCGCCATCGCCCTGGAGGACCCCGTCGAGCTGCTGGCCGCCGTGCTGGCGGCCGATCTGGCGGGCGTGACGCCGCTGGTGGGCGACCCGGGCTGGAGCCCGGAGCGGTGGGCGCGCGTGGCGGCGGCGGCCGGGGCCGACCTGCGGGTCGGCGAGCCGCTGCCGTGCGTTCCGGGCGCGCCGCCGGCGCCCGATCCCCGTCCCGATGACCGGGCGTGGGCCTGCTTCACCTCCGGCAGCACGGGCCGGCCGCGCGCGGTCGTCCGCACCCGCGCCTCCTGGACGCGTTCCTTCCCGCACCTGTGCGAGCTGACCGGGATCGGCCCGGCCGACGTCGTCCTGGTGCCCGGCCCGCTGGTCTCCTCCCTGTACGCCTTCGCGGCCGTGCACACGCTGGCCGTCGGCGCGACCGCCCTGGTGCCGGGCGGGCGGCCGGCGTCGGCGGAGCTGCGGGCGGCGACCGCGATCCACCTGGTGCCGCACCGGCTGCCCGAGGTGCTGGAGCAGGCTCCCGGCCTGCGTACGGCCGTCGTCGGCGGCGCGGCCCTGAGCCCGCGGGCGCGGGACCTGGCCGGGCGGGCGGGGGTGCGCGTGGTGTCCTACTACGGCGCGACCGAGCTGTCGTTCGTGGCCTTCGACGCCGACGGGGGCGGGATGCGTCCCTTTCCGGGCGTCGAGATCGAGGTCAGGGCCGAGCCGGGGCGCGCGCTGGGCGAGGTGTGGGCGCGTTCGCCGTGGCTGGCCGAAGGCTATCTGGGCGGCGCGAAGGGTCCGCTGCGCCGCGACGGCCAGGGCTGGATGACGGTGGGCGACCTGGCCGAGCCGTACCGGGCGGGGCAGGTGCTGCGGGTGCGCGGGCGCGGCGACGGCGCGATCCAGACCGGCGGCGCGACCGTCGTCCCCGAGGACGTCGAGGCGGTGCTGCGGAAGGTGCCGGGCGTGGGGGACATCGTGGTGATCGGCTCGCCGCACCCGTCGCTCGGCTCGGTGGTGACCGCGGTGGTCGAGGGCGCCTGCCCGCCGCCGCGCGCGCTGCTGGAGGCCGTCGCCCGCGGCGGGCTGGACGTGGCGCAGCGGCCCCGCCGCTGGTATGCCGTCCCCGCGCTGCCGCGCACCGGGTCGGGCAAGCCCGCGCGCGGCCTGGTGGCCGACCGGCTGGCCGGCGGCGACCCCGAGATCCGGCGGCTGGTCTGACGTGGGCGGACGACCCGTCGTCGTGGCGGCCCGCCGTACGCCGATCGGCACGGCCGGGCACGCCTTCAAGGACGTGACCGTCGACCGGCTGGCCGCCCCCGTGATCCAGGCCGTGACCCAGGCCGTGACCGGTGAGGCCGGCCGGCCGGTGGACGACGTCGTGCTCGGCAACTGCATGGGCCCCGGCGGCAACGTGGCCCGGGTGTCGGCGCTGGCGGCCGGGCTCGGCCACGGCGTGCCCGGCCTGACGGTCGACCGGCAGTGCGGCAGCGGGCTGGCGGCGATCCTGGTGGCCGGGCAGGCGGTGGCCGCGGGCGAGATGGACCTGGTGATCGCCGGGGGAGCCGAGAGCGCCTCGACCGCGCCGCTGCGTACGCCGCGCGGCGCCGACCGCCCCTACGAGCGGGCGCCCTTCGCCCCCGACGGTCATCCCGACCCCGACATGGGCCCGGCCGCCGACGCCCTGGCGGCCGCGTACGGCATCAGCCGCGACCGCCAGGACGACTACGCCCGCCTCAGCCACGCCAAGGCGCTGGCCGCCCGCGCCGCGGGCGCCTTCGACCAGGAGATCGTGCCGATCGGCGGGCGGGCGGAGGACCAGCGGCCCAGGGTGCTGCGGGCGGCCTCGCTGGCCCGGCTGCCTGCGGCGTTCGTGCCGGGCGGTACAGTGACGGCCGGTAATTCCTCCCCGGTCAGCGACGGCGCGGCCGCCGTGGCGCTGGTTCCCGAGCGGGCCGGCCTGCCGGGGTTGCGGCTGGTGGCCGGGTCCGTCGTCGGGTGTGATCCGGCGCTGCCCGGGTGGGGTCCGGTGCCCGCGGTCCGCCGGGTGCTGGCACGTGCGGGAGTGGACATGGGACGGGTGGCGGCGGTGGAGATCGTGGAGGCGTTCGCGGCGCAGGTGCTGGCCGTCACCGACGCGCTCGGCCTCGACCCGCTGGAGGCCGACCGTGAGCGGGTGTGCGCCGGCGGGGGCGCGCTGGCGCTCGGCCATCCGTGGGGCGCGACCGGCGCGGTGGTGGTGACCAGGCTCTTCTCCAGGCTGGTGCGCGCCGGGGCGCCGGCGGGCACGCTGGGGCTGGCGGCCGCGGCGGTGGGCGGCGGGCTGGGCGTGGCCGCGCTGTTCGAGGTGGTCGCGTGATCGAGTTCGCCGACGTGCACGTCCGGCTGGGCGGGCGTGACGTGCTGCGCGGCGTCACCGCGAGCCTCAGCGAGCGCCGGGTGGGCGTCGTGGGCGCGAACGGCTCGGGCAAGAGCACACTGGCCCGGCTGATCAACGGCCTGGCGGTGCCCACCTCGGGCGAGGTCACCGTGCTCGGCCTGGACACCCGTCGTCAGGCCGCGCGGATCAGGCGGCGGGTGGGGTTCCTGTTCACCGACCCCGACGCGCAGATCGTCATGCCGACCGTGGCCGAGGACGTCGCCTTCTCCCTGCGCCGCAAGGGCCTGCGGCGCGAGGAGGTCGAGCGCCGCGTGCACGACGTGCTGGCCCGGCACGGCCTGGGCGGGCACGCCGACCATCCCGCACACCAGTTGTCCGGCGGCCAGAAGCAGTTGCTGGCCCTGTGCGCGGTCATGGTGCTCGAACCCGACATCCTGGTCATGGACGAGCCCACGACGCTGCTCGACCTGCGCCATTCGCGGCAGGTGGCCGAGCTGTTGCGGGAGATGCCGCAGCAGGTGGTGGCGGTCACGCATGATCTGCCGCTGCTGGCCGGGTTCGACCGGGTGCTGGTGCTGGACGAGGGCCGGGTGGTCGCCGACGGCTCACCGGCCGAGGCGATCGGCCACTACACCGAGCTGATGGCGTGAACGGGCTCACCGGCGCGTACGTGCCGGGCGGTTCGTGGCTGCACCGGCTGCCGGCCGGGGTCAAGCTGGCGGGGCTGGCGTTGTCGTGCACGGCGCTGGTGCTGCTGCGCCCGCCTGTGGCGCTGGCGGGGGCGGCGGTCGTGGCGGCGGCGCTGTACGCGTCGGCGCGGGTGGGGGGCCGGGCGGCGTGGGCGCAGGTCAGGCCGGTGCGCTGGTTCGCGGTGGTGCTGTTCGTCGTGCAGCTGGTGTTCGCGGACCTGGACGCGGCGGTGTCCTCGACGTTGCGGGTGGCGCTGGCCGTGGCGCTGGCGGGGCTGGTGACGCTGACCACGCGGACGGCCGACATGCTGGCGACGCTGGAGCGCGGCCTGTCGCCGGTCCGGTTCGTGGGGCTGGACCCGTTCCGGCTGTCGTTGCTGCTCTCGCTCACCGTGCGCAGCGTGCCGGTGGTGGCGTCGCTGGCGACGCGGGTGCGGGAGGCGCAGCGGGCGCGGGGGGTGGAGCGCAGCGTGCGGGCGTTCGCGGTGCCACTGGTGGTGGGCGCGCTGCGGCACGCGGACGCGCTGGGCGAGGCCCTGTCGGCCCGTGGCCTCGACGACTGAGCCCGCACCTCATCACAAAGCGGACATAAGGCAGTTACAACTTACATCTGCACTTTTGGGCAAATATAGCCTTCTTGCGTAAATAAACGACAAAGCGGACGTCGATCGTTCGTTGCGCAAGGAGTCCTTCCCCCGTGCTGCCCACAAGAGCACTGCTCGCCGCCTGCCTGCTGGCCCCCCTTCCCGCCGTCCTGCCGGGCACGGCGCACGCGCGCCGCGTACTGCTCGCTCCCCGACACCCCCGCCCTCACCGCCCAGGAGTCGGGGCCGCGTGAGGGCTACCTGGCAGGATCGGGCAGCGACGCCTTCGTGGACTGGATCTACCCCAGCCCGCGCCCGGCGGCCAAGGAGCCGACGGCGGCCCAGCGCCGCGACTACGCCGGCTTCCCCAACCTCACCGCCGTCGACGTCGTCAGGCCCGACGGCACGCCCGGCCAGAAGCTGATCGCCACCTGGTCCACCAACGTGGACGCGGTCATGGCCCAGACCAGCGGCATGGCCGTCTCCGACGACGGCGGCCTGACCTTCGGCCCGCCGCGCGCCACCCCGCTGCGCGAGGCCCCGGTGCAGCTGCACGACGGCCGCCTGTTCGGCACCGCCTACTACCTGACGAAGGTCGACGCCCGCACCAACGAGCTGGACGTCCACACCTCCACCGACCTCGGCCAGACCTGGGACACCGCCAGGGCCACCTTCACCAGCCCCGACGAGCTGGTCGGCGGCGGCGTGGCGCACGGCGTGCCGGTGCAGCTCGCCGACAGGACCGTCCTGGTGACCGTCTACGCCCGTTACACCGTCACCGGCGGCAAGAACCAGGCCGAGCTGTACGCCAGCGCCGACGGCGGCAGGACCTTCGCCCGCCGCGGCGTCATCGCCCGCCCGGCCGGGGAGACGACCTACAACGAGACGGCCGTCGAGCAGACCGCCGACGGCAGCCTGCTGGCGTCATGCGCAAGGACGGCGGCACCTACTCCACGCTGGCCTGGAGCCGCTCCACCGACGAGGGCCGCACCTGGTCGGCGGTGCGTGACCTGCAGCTTTCCGGGCAGAGCTGCACGGTGCGCGGCGTGGCCCCGCGCCTGCTGCTCATGCCCAACGGCGTGCTGGTGCTCAGCGCGGGCCGTCCGGACAACTGGCTGGCGATCTCCTCCGACGGCCGCGGCGACTCCTGGACGCAGCAGCGCGTGACGTACCACAACCGCGACGGCGTCTACGACACGCACGGCTCGTCCGGTTACACGGCGCTGGCCGCCGTCGGCACGAACCGGCTGGTGCAGGTCTTCGACAACTGCAAGCTGCCCGGCGTCAACGCCGGCGGGACGCTGAACGAGACCGCCTGCCCGGCGAGCGGCACGTTCGAGAACGGCGGCTGGTACGGCGTCAGGCGCCGCCACCTGGACGTCCTGGCGCCCGGCGCGGGCCGGATCGACCTGGCCGCCAAGCAGCGTGCCGGCGAGCTGACCGTCGAGACGAACATGACCTGGGCCGGCGCGAACCGGCCGCGGGTGCGTCCCGACGGCGCCTTCGACGGCAGCACCGCCTATTGGTCGAGCGCCGTCTCCCAGGGGCCCGGCGAGTACGTCGTGCACCTGGACCGCGAGCAGACCTTCAACCGGATCGGCCTCAGCCTGCGCCCGGGGCATCCGGCCTCCGCCCGCGTCTACGTCTCCAAGGACGGCGCCGACTGGGGCCCCGCGGTGGCCACGGTCGGCGGGCGCACCGACTACGCGCTGCGCTACCAGCCGGTCAACGCCGCCGGCCGGCACGTCAAGGTCGTCGTGGACGCCACGCAGGGCTGCGACGCCGAGATCGGCCAGAGCTGCGCGATGCTGAACGAGGTCGAGCTGTACTCCACGACCGACACCTTCGACAACGACCCGATCTGGCTGCGTCCGCGGGGCTACCAGAGCCTGTCGGCGGCGTGGGTGTCGCCGTACGAGGTGGGCGCCGACCGCGCGCTGCCCCTGTCCGACAAGTCCACCACCCTCATGGCCAAGGCCGCCCGCACCACGACCGCGAGCGCCCGCAAGACCCTGGAGTTCCGCTACCGGCCGGTCAGCGTGACCAACTCCTTCCTGTTCACGGTGACCAGCGGGACGACCTCGGCCTACCACCTGAGCATCAGCAGGGCCGGCGCGGTCAGCCGCTACGACGCCGCCACCAAGAAGTGGACGACGCTGGCCCCCGCAGGGACGGTCGGCGAGGGCTGGACCAGGATCCGCCTGGAGGCCACCACGTCCGCCGCCACCCTGTACGCCGGTGACCGCCAGATCGCCACGCTGCCCCGCACCGCCGCCGTGACCTCGATGGACGGCTACGCCTTCAGCAGCGCGGGCACCGCCCCCACCGGCGACGAGGCGCTGTTCGACGACGTGCGCTTCGAGGATCGCTGACCTCGCGTGGCGGCGCGGGAGCGTGCCCGCGCCGCCACCCTGGCCTGCCTTGCGCCGCCTCGACGGGCCGTGTCTATGATCGCGCCATGCCTCCCCTGACGCTTCCCCGCCAGCACGCCCGGACGGCCCGCTTCACCTACGGCGTCCCGCGGAACTTCACGATCTCCCCGGACGGCGCGCGCGTGATCTTCCTGCGGTCCTCCTCGGGCGAGGACCCGGTGCACCGGCTGTGGTCGTTCAGCGTGGCCACGGGGGAGGAGCGCCTGCTGGCCGACCCGGGCACGCCGACGCCCGGCGCGCGGCCGTCGGAGGCCGAGCGGGCCCGCAGGGAACGCACCCGCGAGCAGGCCTCCGGCATCGTGGCCTACGCCACCGACGCGGCCGTCACCAAGGCCGTCTACGCGGCCGAGGGCGCGCTGCACACCGTCGACCTGCTGACCGGCGAGGTGACGGCGCTCGGCCTGAGCGGTTCCGACCCGCGGCTCGACCCGACCGGCGAGCACGTCGCGTTCGTCTCCGGCGGCGCGCTGCACGTCGGCGAGCGGCCGCTGCTGGTCCCCGACGGCACCGACGTGACGTGGGGGCTGCCCGAGCACGTGGCCGGCGAGTCGATGGGCCGCCACCGCGGCTACTGGTGGGCGCCCGACGGGAGCCGGCTGCTGGCCGCCCGGGTGGACAACGCGGCGGTGCAGAAGTGGTGCCTGGCCGAGCCGGCCGAGCCCGGCAGGCCGCCGCGGACCATGGCCTACCCGCCGGCCGGCACGCCCAACGCCGACGTGTCGTTGTGGCTGGTCACGCTGGAGGGCCGGCGCACCCGGGTGGTGTGGGACCGCGCGGCCTTCGAGTACGTGGCGGCGGTGTCGTGGACCGGTCAGGGCCTGCTGGTGCTGGTGCAGAGCCGTGACCAGCGCACCACCCGCGTCCTGGAGGTCGATCCGGCCACCGGCGCGACCACCCTGGTGCGCGAGGACACCGACGACGCCTGGCTGGAGCTGGTGGGCGGCGTGCCGTCGCGCACGGCCTCGGGCGAGCTGGTCTGGACGGTCGACCGCGACGACACCCGCCGCCTGATGGTGGGCCAGGACGTGGTGACCCCGCCCGGCCTCCAGGTGCTGCAGATCCTGGCCGTCGACGGCGACACCGTGCTCTTCCAGTGCTGCGAGGAGCCGACCGAGCGGCACCTATGCACCTGGTCCAGGGCCGAGGGCCTGGTCAGGGTGACCGCCGAGCCGGGCGTGCACACCGGCACGCGCGCCGGCGGGGCGACGGTCGTGGTGCGCCGCGCCCTGGAGGAGCACGGCGTGCGGGTGAGCGTGGGCGATCGGGTGATCGCCTCCCACGGCGCGGTGCCGGTGCTGCGGCCGCGGGTGGAGCTGGTGTCGCTGGGCAAGCGCGACCTGCGTACGGCGGTGCTGTTCCCGTCCGGGCACGTGCCGGGGTCGGGGCGGCTACCGGTGCTGCTGTCGCCGTACGCCGGGCCGATGGCCGCGCGGGTGCTGCGCGGCCTGGACGGCTTCGCGATCGAGCAGTGGTTCGCCGAGCAGGGCTTCGCCGTGCTGGTGACCGACGGGCGGGGCACGCCGGGGCGGGGGCCGGCCTGGGAGCGCGCGGTGCGCTTCGACAAGCTGAGCGCCGCGCTGGAGGACCAGGCCGACGCGCTGCTGGCCGCCGGTGCCCGCCATCCCGACCTGGACCTGGGCCGGGTGGCGATCCGCGGCTGGTCCTACGGCGGTTATCTGTCGGCGGCGGCCGTGCTGCGCCATCCCGACGTCTTCCACGTGGCCGTGGCGGGCGCGCCGGTGACCGATGCCCGCCTGTACGACACCCACTGGCAGGAGCGTTACCTGGGCCACCCCGACGAGCATCCCGAGGCATACGACCGCTGCTCGCTGCTGCCCGACGCGCCCCGGCTGACCCGTCCGCTGATGCTGGTGCACGGGCTGGCCGACGACAACGTCTTCGCCGCCCACACGCTGCGGCTGTCGGCGGCGCTGCTGGCCGCGGGCCGCCCGCACACCGTTCTGCCGCTGAGCGGCGTGACGCACATGACCCCCCAGGAGGACGTGGCCGAGAGCCTGCTGCTGCTGGAGCTGGAGTTCCTGCGCCGCCATCTACCCCAGGTTTGACTTATATAAGGCTGTCCTGAAACACTGAGGTCGTGCACGCGTTCGACGTCCTCGGGGATCCGGTCCGCCGCCGGATCCTGGAGCTGCTGGCCGGCGGCGAGCAGAGCTCCGGCGAGGTCACCTCAGTCATCCAGCGAGAGTTCGGCATCTCGCAGCCGGCGGTCTCCCAGCATCTGAAGGTGCTGCGCGACAACGGGTTCGCCAGCGTGCGGGCCGAGGGCACGCGACGGCTCTACGCCGTGCAGGCCGCGCCGCTGCGCGAGGTCGACCTCTGGCTCGACCGTTTCCGCGGGTTCTGGGACCAGCGCCTCGACGCGCTGGCCACCGAGCTGGCGCGGGGCAGAAGAAAGAAGCACGATGGACAGCCTTGACGAGATATCCCGGATCAGGCGCGAGCTGAAGGACGGCGAGCGCAAGACCGTGTCACTGACCCGCCGCTACGACGCGGAGGTGGAGGACGTCTGGGAGGCCTGCACCGACGGCGAGCGCATCGCCCGCTGGTTCATGCCCGTCTCGGGCGACCTGCGGCTGGGGGGCACGTACCAGCTGGAGGGCAACGCGGGCGGGGAGATCCTCGACTGCGAGCCGCCCTCCTACCTCAGGGTGAGCTGGCTGTTCGGGCTCGACCCCGGCTTCTCCGAGGTCGAGGTGCGCCTGTCGCCCGAGGGCGGGGGCACCCTGTTCGAGCTGCGCCACACCGCCGAGGTGCCGCCGGAGATGTGGGGCAGGTACGGGCCCGGGGCGGTGGGCGTGGGCTGGGACCTCGCGCTTCTGGGCCTGGGCCTGCACCTCTCGGGTGCGCCGCTGCCCGACAAGGCCGGTTTCGAGCTGACCGGCGAGGGCCGGAGCTACATCACGGCCAGCAGCAGGGCGTGGGGCGAGGCGTTCGAGCAGGCGGGGGCCTCGCCCGAGTCCGCCGCCACCGCGGTCGCCGCCACCACCGACTTCTACCTACCGACGGAGGACCAGTCATGAGCCAGAAGACCACGACGTTCCTGATGTTCCAGAACCGCGACGCCGAGGAGGCGATGAACTTCTACGTGTCGCTGTTCGAGGACTCCAAGGTGGTGGCCGTCTCCCACTACGGCCCCGGCGGGCCGGGGCCCGAGGGCACCGTCATGCATGCCACGTTCACCCTGGCCGGCCAGGAGTACATGTGCATCGACAGCAGTGAGCAGCACGCGTTCGGCTTCACCCCCTCGATGTCGATCTGGGTCGCGTGCGACACCGAGGAGGAGATCGACCGGCTGTACGCGGCGCTGCTGGAGGGCGGCCGGCCGCTGATGCCGATCGGCTCGTACGGCTTCAGCACCAAGTTCGGCTGGGTCAACGACCGCTTCGGCGTGTCCTGGCAGCTCAACCTGGCCTGACGGCCGCGACGGAGGTCAGACCAGGCTCTGGCCTCCGTCGACGGTCAGGACGGTCCCGGTCACGAAGTTGTTGGCCATGAGGAACAGCGAGGCCGAGGCCGCCTCCTGGGCGGTGCCGAACCGGCCCAGCGGCGTGCCCGAGCCGGCCGCGGCGACCGCCTCCGCGCCGTCGAGGCCGACGGTGCCGCGCGAGAGCGGGGTGTCCACGATGCGTACCTGACGGTGTTGACGCGCAGCCGCATCGGCGCGAGCTCGACGGCCAGCGTCCTGGTGAGCCCCTCGACGGCGCCGAGGATCGCGATGGCGGCGGCCGCGCCGGGGATGGGCCGCTGGAGGTAGAGGCCGGAGCTGAAGGTGATGGAGCCGCCGGGGGGCAGGACGCGGGCGGCGGCGCGGGCCGCGCCGTAGGCGCCCCAGAAGCGTCCGTCCACGGCCTGGCGGAGCTGTTCGACGGGGGTGTCGAGGAACGGGCCGCCGGCCAGGTCGCCCGCGGTGACCAGGACGTGGTCCACGGGGCCGGCCTCGTCCAGCACACGTCGCAGGTCGTGTTCGTCGCTGCCGTCCGCGGCGATGCCCGTCACGGTGCCCATCGCGGCGGCGGAGGTGCGGACTCGGTCCACGGCGGCGGCCCGCCGCCGCGCGGCGGTCGTGGAGGCGGCGCGCGCCCTGGCGGCGGCCCACGTCCCCGTCCCCGCCGGCTGAGGGGGGCGAGTAGGGTGAGTAAGTGTTCACCCACCCTCTCGCGAAGGGCACGACATGAGGCTCGTCATCTTCGGCGCGACCGGCCGCACCGGGCTCGAACTCGTCCGTCAGGCGCTCGACCCGGGCCACGAGGTCACCGCCGTCGTCCGTGATCCCGCCCGGCTGCCGGACGGGCTGCGCGGCCGCGTCGAGACCGTGACCGCCGACCTGGCCGACCCGCAGGCCATCGCCCCGGCGATCAAGGGCCGGGACGCCGTCCTGATCGCGCTCGGCCCGCGCGGGCGCGGCCCGACCACCGTGCACTCGTCGAGCATGCGCTCGATCACCCAGGCGATGGCGCGCGTCTCGGTCCGGCGGGTGCTGCTGGTGAGCGCCGCGGGCCTGGTCGCCGACGCCGGTGACGGCGCGGTCACCCGGTACGTGCTCAAGCCCCTCATCCTGCAGCCGCTGCTCAAGAACTCCTACACCGACCTGGCCGAGTCCGAGCGCCTGCTGCGCGCCTCGGGCCTGGACTGGACGATCGTGCGCCCGTCGCGCCTGCTCGACGGCGGGCTCACCGGCCGTTACCGCACGGCCCGGGATCTCAACCTGCGCGGGGGCCGCTCCACCACCCGCGCCGACCTGGCCGACTGCATGCTGAAGCTGGCCGCCGACCCGGCCTCGGCGGGGCACGTGGTGTCGGTGGCCACGTAGCAGGGTTTCAGGCCGCGATCGAGGCCAGGAAGTCGTCGAGCAGGGCCGTCTGGGTCTCTTCGGGGAAGCGTCCGGGGTCGAACAGCGCCTGGACGACGAGCCCGTGGACGAAGGCCACGGCACTGGCCGCCAGCCGTTCGGGGTCGGCCGCCGGAGGCAGTTCGCCGAGGTCGCGGGCGGCCTCCAGATGGGCGCGCAGCGCCGAGCGCAGCCGGGTGTAGCGGGCGGCCTGGCCGGCGCCGAGGTCGTCGTCGGCCAGGGCCAGGTCCCATGAGCTGACCCAGATGCGGTTGCGGGCGACGTCGGCGGGGGCCAGCGGCAGGATGTCGAGCAGCGCGGCCCGCAGGGCGGCCAGGCCGGCGGCGGGGGCCCGGCGCCGGGGGCGGCCGGCCGTGCGCCGCTCCAGCAGGTCGAGCGCGTGCCCGACCAGGGCCCGCTTGGTGGGGAAGTAGTGCATGAGCAGGCCGGTCGAGACGCCCATGGCGGCGGCGACGGCGCGCAGGGTGAGCCCGCCGAACCCCTTGTCGGCCAGCACCTGCCAGACCGCCTGTGAGACGTCCTCGCGGCGGGCTTCACGGTCTCCGGCTGCGGGTGGCATGCTGCTACCTTACATACCGAACGCTCGTTACGTACCTTGGACGGTGTCCGTGTTCACACTGCCGCTCGGCGATGACGCCGAGCTCCGCCCGCTGGAGCCCTGGCAGGCCCAGGAGTTCCTGGACCACATCGACCGCGCCCGCCCCTTGGTGGACCCGTGGATCCCGTGGGCCGAGCGCAGCACCGACCTGGCCTCGGCCACGGCCGTCCTGCAGCGCTATGCCGACGACCAGGCCGGCGACGGCGCCCGCATCTACGGGATCTGGCTGGCCGGCACGCTGGTCGGCGGCGTCATGTTCACCCGGTTCGACGCGGTCTCGGGGGTGTGCGAGATCGGCTGCTGGCTGGAGGCGGCCGGGACGGGCCGTGGGCTGGTGACCCGGGCCTGCCGGCTGCTGATCGACTGGGCGTTCGCCGAGCGCGGCATGGCGCGCGTGGAATGGTGGGTCTCGCCGGGCAACACGCGCAGCGTCGAGGTGGCGCGCCGGCTCGGGATGACCCGCGACGGCGTGCTGCGCAAGCGTTTCCCGTACCGGGGCGAGCGGCAGGACAGCGAGGTCTGGTCGCTGCTGGCCGACGACGGGCCGCCCTGCGGCGTCAAGGCCGAGCTCGACGGGCTGATGGCGGCGTTCATGGGCGCCTTCACCAACACCGGCGGACGCCGCCCCGACGTCGGCGTCGTGCGCGACCTGTTCGTCCCGCAGGCGATGATCGTCAACAACACCGGGCCCGAGCCCGTGGTCCACGACCTGGACGGCTTCGTCGAGCCCCGGCAGCGCATCCTCACCGACGGGACGCTGACCGAGTTCCGCGAGTGGGAGGTCGCCGAGCGCACCGAGATCTTCGGGTCGGTGGCGCACCGGTTCAGCGACTACCGCAAGTCCGGCGTCCGGGACGGCGTGCCGTTCGAGGGCGGGGGTCGCAAGACCACCCAGTTCGTCCGGACGCCCGCCGGGTGGCGGATGAGCTCGATGGCCTGGGACGACGAATAAGGCCGGGTCAGGCGGCCACCTTGTCCAGGAAGGAGCGCACGTTGGCGTGCGTGCGGGCGATCTTCTCCGCCGGCGTCAGCGACTCGTCCACGACGCCGGCGCCCGCGGCCTGCTTCCTGCCACGCAGGTAGAGGGGGCAGGCCAGGTCGGCGCACAGGTACTGGCCGACGGTGTTGCCCTGGCGGCCGGGCTCGCCGGTGCGGCGGGCGGTCATCAGGGCGACGCCGCCGCTGGTGTGGGTGGTCAGGCAGAAGGAGCACATGCTGCGCGAGGTGAAGGCCCTCGGGGCGCCGGAGGTCACGCGCAGGGCGACGCCCACGATGGCCTCGTCGCGTTCGGCGACCAGGTAGGCGCGCTCGGGGGCGCCGGGATCTCGCCAGCCGAGGAAGTCGAGGTCGTCCCAGGGCAGGTCGGCCAGTTCCCTGGGCAGGCCGACGCGTTTGGCCTCGCCTTTGGTGCAGTTGATGAACGACGTGCGGATGTCGGGTTCGGTCAGGGGTCTCATGGTTGTGGAGGCTAGCCCTTCTTAACGGTAGTATGCAAATACTTAAAGCCTTTAAGAAGGGGTGCCGTCGTGGCCCGCGCCGGAGTGACCGTCGACCGTCTGACCAGGGCGGCCGCGGACCTGGCCGACGAGGTCGGCTTCCAGAACGTGACCGTCTCCGCGCTCGCCCGCGGCTTCGGCGTCAAGCCCGCCGCCCTGTACGCGCACGTCAAGGACCTCCAGGAGCTGCGGCTCAGGGTGGCGGAGCTGGCCTTGGGCGAGATGGCCGACCGGGCCGCCGCCGCGCTGGCCGGCCGGTCGGGCAAGGAGGCGCTGGTGCCCTTCGCCAACGCCTACCGCGGCTACGCCAAGGAACATCCGGGCCGGTACGCCGCCACCCAGCTGGAGCTCGACTCCGAGTCGCTGGACGTCAGCGCGGGCCGCCGCCACGCGGAGCTGACGCGGGCCGTCCTGCGCGCCTACGGCCTGTCCGAGCCCGACCAGACCGACGCGCTGCGCATGATGAGCAGCACGCTGCACGGTTACGTGACGCTGGAGACGGCCGGCGGGTTCCGCCGTCATCCCCGCGACGTGGAGTCCTCCTGGTCCAGGACGCTGGACGCCCTGGACGCCGTCCTGCGGAACTGGCCCCCGGCCTGAGAACCGGCCTGAGGACCGGGCTCAGACGGCCGCCCACAGCTGGGCCTTGTTGGTCAGCCCCGGCGAGCACGGGAAGATCTTGACGAAGGTGTCCAGGGTGTCCAGGCAGCTTCCCGACGCCAGGGCCGAGCGGATCTGGTTGAACCCCGAGCCCTTGACGAACGGCACCCCGCCCAGCGTGAACCATCTGACGGCGGGGTCGGACTCGCCGCAGGCCCGTTCCACCACCTGCGCGCCGAACCCGGCCGATTCGGCCGCCACGCACATCCGGGTCAGCGGGTTGCGCAGCAGGAACGCGTCCCCGGCCAGCGGGAGGATCTCCCACTGCTGCTCGTTGACGCTGTGGCAGGTGAAGCGCTGCAGCCGGGCACCGGGGACGAAGATGTCGTCCTCGGTCCGGATGTCGAGGCATTTGCTCTGTTCGGCCTCCTTGACGTGGACGGGCGTCGCGGCGTGGGCGGTGGCGGGGATCAGGCCGAGGGCGAGCGCGGCGCCCAGCGCGTACCCGATCCGGCGCAGGTGTCTCATGGGGGTCTCCTTCTGGTCGTTGCGAGTGTCCATCTGTCTGGGCGTTCCATGGCGTTCCATCGGGGTGCGTGTTGGCCGCGGGGCCGCCGGTGCCGCACAGTGGCCGGGTGAGCGATGTGACGACGGATCAGGCCCTGTCCGGCGGCGTGGGCGGGGCGGCCGCGCTGGAGCCGCTGCTGCGTGACGTGCTGGCCGCCCTGGCCGAGGGCGCGCGACGGCGGGCCGGTCCGCTGCCCGCCGGCACGCCCGGTGAGCTGGCGGTCGAGGTGGCGCGGGCGTTCGCGTCGGAGGGCGGCGGCCTGACGGCGCTGACCGAGCTGCTGGCCTACGGGAGCGCCGATCCGGCCGATCCGTTCTGCGCGGCGCATCTGCACTGTCCGCCGCTGGCCGTGGCGGTGGCGGCCGATCTGGCGGTCTCGGCGCTCAACCCGTCGCTGGACTCCTGGGACCAGGCGCCGGCCGCGACCGCGCTGGAGACGTCGCTGCTGGCCGAGCTGGCCGATCTGGTGGGGTTCGGGTCGGCGGCGGCCGGCGTGCTGACCTCGGGCGGCACCGAGTCCAACCTGATGGGCCTGATGCTGGCCAGGGACGCGGTGGTGGGCCGGGCGGCGGGCGACAGGGTCGAGCTGGCGGGCCTGCCGGGGCGGGGGCCCGCCGGCTCGGCCCGGCCGCGAGTCTTCGCCTCCGAGGCGGTGCACTTCTCCGTCCGGCGGGCCGCGGCGCTGCTCGGGCTCGGGGAGGAGGCGGTGGTGGCCGTCCCGGCCGACCGGGAGCTGCGGATGGACGCCGGCGCGCTGGCGGGGGCGCTGGGGGCGAGCGTGCGGCGTGGGGAGCTGCCGGTGGCGGTGGTGGCCACGGCGGGCACGACGGACACCGGGGCGATCGACCCGTTGCGGGCGTGCGCGGCGCTGGCCGCCGAGCACGGCGCCTGGCTGCACGTCGATGCCGCCTACGGTGGTGGCGCGCTGCTGTCGGACCGGCTCGCGCCGCTCCTGGACGGTCTCGCGCTGGCCGACTCGGTGTCGCTGGACTGGCACAAGCTCGGCTGGCAGCCGGCCGCGGCGGGGGTCTTCCTGGTGCGCCGGGCCGAGACGTACGCGTCGCTGGCCCGGCGGGCGGCCTACCTCAACCCCGCCGACGACGAGGAGGCCGGTTACCCGAGCCTGCTGGGGTACTCGCTGCGCACCACGCGGCGGGCCGACGCGTTCAAGATCGTGGTGACGTTGCGCACGCTGGGCCGGGCGGGGCTGGGCCGCCTGGTGGAGGCCTGCCATGACCTGGCCTGGCACGGCGCGGCGGCGGTGCGCGCCCATCGGCGGCTGGAGCTGCACGCCGATCCGGTGCTGACCGCGTTCCTGTTCCGGTACGTGCCGGCCGATCCGGCGCGCTCGGACGAGGTGAACGCGGGGTTGCGGCGCAGGCTGCTGCGGGAGGGGCGGGCGGTGGTGGGGCGTACCGAGCTGCCGGGGTCGGGGCCGGGGCGGGTGCGGCTCAAGCTGACCCTGCTCAACCCGTACGCCACGCCGGCCGACCTCGACCGGCTGGTGGCGGCGGTGGCGGCGGCGGGCGAGGCCGAGGAGCTCGCCCCCTGACCGGCCCCACCTCGGCCCGCCATCCCGGAGCCTTCAGCATCGCGGCCCCACCCCGACGCCCCGTCTGTTCGGGGCGCCGGCGCGGCGGGGTCAGAGGAGGAGGGTGGAGGGGTCGCGTTCCGGGGGGCCCGCGGGCCACCAGTGGCCGTCGTGGCGGGTGAAGGGGTACCAGCGGCCGTCGCGGCCGTAGCGGACCTGGCGGGGGCCGAGGGTCCAGCGGTTGCGCCAGGTCTCCAGGCCGGGCGGGGGGTCGCCGTCCCAGCCGGACTCCAGCAGCGCCTGCGCTCTGGCCAGGTCCTGGCGGGGCGGCGTCCAGGGGGTTTCGAGGGCGTCGAGGCCGGGGGCGCCGCCGTAGCGCCAGGCCTGGACGGCGGGTTCCAGGCCGAGGTCGAGGTCGTGCTCGGCGGCCAGGCGGACGCGGTCCTGGTGTTCGGTCAGCGGTTCCAGGCGGCCGCGCAGCAGGATCTGGCGGGCGCGGCCGGCGGCGGAGGCGGCCAGCACGGCCAGGGCGGCCACGTCCACGCCGGGTGCGGGGTCCAGGGCCAGGGGGGTGAAGGCGGTCTCGTGCGGCGGGGGTTCGGGAAGCGGCGGCCGGCCGACCGCGAACGCCTGCGCCGCGGGCACGCCACCGGCCGCGGCAGTGGTCCCCGCGCCGGCGGCGGGGGGCTGGGCCGGGGGCAGGTGGCGGGTCTGCAGGGCCTCGATCAGGTCCCGCTCGCCGCGTCCGCGCAGCAGCAGCAGGACGAACGGGTCGCCGTCCAGCAGCCAGGACGCCTGGTAGCACAGGGCGGCGGCGTGCTTGCACGGGTGTCCCCAGTCGGGGCAGGAGCATTCGGGTTCCAGGTCGCCGACGGTGGGCAGCAGCGGCACGGCGGCGTCCTCGGCGGCCTCGACCAGGTCGTGCGGGACGTCGCGGTCGAGCAGGGCGGCGATGTGCCCGGCCTTGGCGGCGACCTGGTCCAGGAAGCGTTCCCAGGCGGCGTCGGTGAGCTGTTCGACGCGGACGACGGTGTCGTACTCGTGCTCGGTGACGGCGGCGAGCCTGCCGGGGCTGACGGTGATCGGGCCGACCTGGCCGGTCTTGGCGTAGGCACGGCCCTTGCGCAGCAGGGTCTGGTCGAGCGAGGTGTCCTCCAGGGCCTTGATCCACGCCTGGCCCCACCAGGTGGTGGCGAAGCGGGCGCCGGCGCGTTGCGGGGGGAAGGCGGCGAATCCGCGTACGGCGGTCATCTGAGCTCCACGAGTGCGGCGAGTTCGGCGTCGGTCAGCTCGGTGAAGGCGGCCTCGCCGGAGGCCAGGACGGCGTCGGCGAGCGAGCGCTTGGCGCTCAGCATGGCGGCGATGCGGTCCTCGATCGTGCCTTCGGCGATGAGGCGGTGCACCTGGACGGGCCGGGTCTGGCCGATGCGGTAGGCGCGGTCGGTGGCCTGGTCCTCCACGGCGGGGTTCCACCAGCGGTCGTAGTGGATGACGTGGTCGGCGCGGGTGAGGTTGAGGCCGGTGCCGGCGGCCTTGAGGGAGAGCAGGAAGACGGGGGCGTGGCCGTCCTGGAAGCGGGCGACCATCTCCTCGCGGCGGGCGACCGGGGTGCCGCCGTGCAGGAGCTGGGTGCCGACGCCGCGGCCGGTCAGGTGTTTGTCCAGGAGCCGGGCCATGGCGACGTACTGGGTGAAGACCAGCACGGCGCCGTCCTCGGCGACGATCGTGTCGACGAGCTCGTCGAGGAGTTCGAGCTTGCCGGAGCGGCCGGTCAGCCGGGGGGACGATTCGTGCAGGTAGTGGGCGGGGTGGTTGCAGATCTGCTTGAGCCCGGTCAGCAGTTTGACGATCAGGCCGCGTCGGGCCATGCCCTTGGCGTTCTCGATCTGGGTCATGCTCTCGCGGACGACGGCCTCGTACAGGGCGGCCTGTTCGGTGGTGAGGGGGACGGGCCGGTCGGTCTCGGTCTTGGGCGGCAGTTCGGGGGCGATGCCGGGGTCGCTCTTGCGGCGGCGCAGCAGGAACGGGCCGACGAGCCTGGCCAGCCGGGCGGCGGTGTCGGCGTCGCCGGACTCGACCGGTTTGGCCCAGCGGGCCCTGAAGCGGGTCAGGGGGCCGAGCAGGCCGGGGGTGGTCCAGTCGAGGACGGCCCACAGTTCGGACAGGTTGTTCTCCACGGGCGTGCCGGTGAGGGCGACGCGGGCGGCGGCGGGGATCTCGCGCAGCGCCTTGGCGGTGCCGGAGGCGGGGTTCTTGACGTGTTGGGCCTCGTCGGCGACCAGCAGGCCCCAGGGGTGGGCGCCGAGGGTGGCGGCGTCCAGGCGCATGGTGCCGTACGTGGTGAGCACGAACCCGTCGTCGGCCAGGGTGCGGGCGGCGCCGTGGTAGCGGCGGACCGGGACGCCGGGGGCGAACCTGGTGATCTCGCGTTCCCAGTTGCCCAGCAGCGAGGCCGGGCAGACGACGAGGGTGGGGCCGGTGCCGGCGCGGTGCAGGTGGAGCGCGATCAGGGTGATGGTCTTGCCCAGGCCCATGTCGTCGGCCAGGCAGCCGCCCAGGCCGAGCGAGGTCATCCTGGCCAGCCAGCGCAGCCCTTGGAGCTGGTAGTCGCGCAGGGTGGCGGCCAGGCCGGACGGCGGGTCGACGGGGTCGGGGGCGGTGAGCCGGTCGCGCAGGTCGGCGAGCCAGGCGGTGGGCTCGACGGGGATCTGTTCTGGTTCGCCTTCGGCGTCGATCTCGACCGTGCCGGTGAGCGCGGCGCCGAGCGCCTGGAGGCCGGTGAGGGGTTTGAGGTCGCGCAGGCGGGCCTTGCGGGCCAGGCCGGGTTCGATGAGCACCCATTGGTCGCGCAGCCGTACGACGGGCCGGTGGGACTCGGCCAGCAGGTCCATCTCGGCGGCGCTCAGCGGGGCGCCGCCGAGGGCGAGCCGCCAGTTGAAGCTGGTCAGGTGGTGGCCGCCCAGGAAGGAGGGCAGGTCGGAGGGCGCGCTGTCGCGTTCGCCGACGACGGCGTGGGCGCTCAGGCCGCGGACGAGGGAGCGCGGCCAGTGGACCTCGACGCCGGCGGCGGTGAGCCGGTCGGCCGCGCCGGTCAGCAGGTCCTCCACGTCGCCGTCGGTGAGGGCGAGCTCGTCGGGGACGGCGTGGTCGAGCAGCCGTTCCAGGCGGGGCCAGGCGCGGGCGGCGCGGCGCAGGGCGAGGGTGACCTCGATCCTGGCGCCGGGGCCGAACCCGGGGTCGTGTCCTTGCCACAGGTCGGCGGCGTCCACGACGAGCGAGGGGTCGGCCAGGCCGTGCACCTGGACGACGGCCCGGAAGTCGGCCTGGGCCAGGTCGTCGGTCTCCAGCCGGAGCGAGAGCCGGACGCCGGAGTCGAGCCCCGCCGAGACCTCCTGGGCCCAGGGCCGCAGGTGGGGCACCTTGACGGGTTTGACGGCGGCGAAGGCGGTGGTGCCGGTGGCGCGTACGGCTCCGGGCGAGCGGGGCATGGCGTCGGCCACGGCGTCGAGGAAGGCGCGCACGAGCGGCTCGGCGTCGGGCAGCAGCAGGTCGCCCACGGGGAGGGCGCGGGCGGCGGCGGGCATGGCCTCGGCCAGTTCGCGCACCCGGCGGGCGTCGGCGGCGTCGAGGGGGCCGGCGCGCCAGGAGTCGTAACCGTTGGGTGAGACGGCGGGCAGGATGCGGCCGCGGGTGACGAGCTGGAGGGCGACCAGCGCGACGGCGCCCCAGAAGCGGGTGGCCGGGTGCGCGGCGGCGTCGGCGCGCGCCCTGGCCAGCACGGCGACGGCGTCGGCGACGGGGATCTCGGTGACGGCGCGCTCGCGGGGGCGGGGCGAGCCGTCACCGTCCTGTTCGATCACCGTGGCTGTGCCGTCGCCTTCGTCGTCGAGGAAGACCAAATGACCGGACCTGGGGGGATCGCCGGGTCGGAAGATCGCTGGGTGTCGTGCCAGATCCGGAAGAGGACTCATAGACCGTACAGTGTACGGTACGTGGGGGTGTGGTTTACCACAGAGCACATCCGGCAGTCCGCCTCATTACCGGTCTACCCGATCATTCGTAGCCTGGGGGACATGACGGATTGGTTGATTGCGTTGATGGAGAACCTCGGCGCCTTCGGGGCCGGGCTGGCGATCATGCTGGAGAACCTGTTCCCGCCGCTGCCCAGCGAGGTCATCCTGCCCTTGTCCGGCTTCACCGCCGCCAGGGGCGAGCTGGCCCTGCTGGAGGTGCTGGTGTGGACGACGCTCGGCTCCGTCGCCGGGGCGCTGGCGCTGTACGGGGTGGGCGCGATGCTCGGCCGCGAGCGCACGCTGGCCATCGCCGCCAAGCTGCCGCTGGTCAAGGTGTCCGACATCGAGAAGACCGAGGCGTGGTTCCTGCGGCACGGCCGCAAGAGCGTCTTCTTCGGCCGGATGATCCCCGTCTTCCGCAGCCTGATCTCGGTGCCGGCGGGTGTGGAACGTATGCCGCTGGTGACGTTCACGCTGCTCACGACGGCCGGCAGCGCCATCTGGAACACCATCTTCGTGCTTGCGGGATACTTTCTCGGCGAGAACTGGTCGCTGGTGGAGGCCTACGTGGGCATCGGCACCAACGTGGTGATCGGCCTGGTGGCGCTGGCGATCGTGGTCTTCGTCACGGTACGGCTGACGGAACGGCGCAAAGGACGGCATGCGAACCGCCGCTGAAGGGCTGAAGGTGCTGGGCGCGGTGGTCCTGGGCGGGCTCACCGCGCCGGCCGGCGCGCTGTTCCTGCTGCTCACCCTGCCCGTGCTGGGCCGGCCGCGGGTGCGGGAGCGGGCGGCGCGGCTGGCCGCGTTCGAGGCGCGCCGCCTGCGCCTGGACACCGCCGCGCTCGACGCCCTGTCCGGGTGGGACACGCGGCCGGCGCGCTACCTGGCCGCCAGGATCCCGGCCGGGGTGCTGGGCGGGCTGGTGGTGACGCTGCTGGTCCTCGGCGCGCGCGCCGGGGTGCTGCTGCTGGGGGCCTGGGCCCGGGGCGAGCCCTACGACGGGATGACGCCGACGCCGCCGCTGGTGCTCTACTTCGTGGTCGGCGGGTGCGTGCTGCTGTTCATCGCCCTGTCGGGGCTGGCGGGGGTGCACGCGCTGGAGCGGCGGCTGGCCGGGCGCATGCTGGGGCCCGACCGTACCAAGGCGCTGGAGCGCAGGATCGCCGAGCTGGCCGAGAGCCGGGCCGGGATCGTGGCCGCGGTCGACTCCGAGCGCCGCCGGATCGAGCGTGACCTGCACGACGGGCTCCAGCAGCGCCTGGTGGCGTTGTCGATGCTCATCGGGCGGTCCCGGCGGGGGCGCCCGGAGCTGCTGGGGCAGGCGCACGAGCAGGCCCAGCAGGCGCTGGCCGAGCTGCGCGAGGTGGCCTGGCGGGTCTATCCGAGCGGGCTGGACTCCCTCGGGCTGGGCGAGGCGCTGGCCGGGGTGGCCGAGCGCGCGGGCGTGCCGGTCACGGTGGTGTGCGAGCTGCCGCTGCGGCCGCCGATGGCGGTGGAGACGGCGGCGTACTTCGTGGTGAGCGAGGCGGTGACCAACGCCGCCAAGCACGCGGCCGCCACGCTGGTGACGGTCGAGGTCAGGCAGGAGGACGACAGGGTGCTCGTACGGGTGGGCGACGACGGGACGGGCGGCGCGCGGCCCTCGGGGGGCGGCCTTTCCGGGCTGGCCAGGCGGGTGGCGGCGCTCGACGGCGCCTTCGAGGTGGTCAGCCCGCCCGGCGGCCCGACGACGGTGTCGGCGGTGCTGCCGTGCGGGTGATCCTGGCCGAGGACTCCACGCTGCTGCGCGAGGGCCTGGTACGCCTGCTGGGCGAGGAGGGCCACCAGGTGCCGGCCGCCGTGAGCGACGGCGAGGCCCTGGTGGCGGCGGTGGCCGAGCACGCCCCGGACGTCGTGGTGGTCGACGTGCGCATGCCGCCGACCCACACCGACGAGGGGCTGCGGGCGGCGCTGGAGATCCGTCGGCGCTGGCCGCACGTCAAGGTTCTGGTGCTGTCGCAGTACGTGGAGAAGCGGTACGCCACCGAGCTGATGAGCGCCGACGTCGAAGGCGTGGGCTACCTGCTGAAGGACCGGGTGGCGCAGGTCGGCGACTTCCTGGACGCGCTGGAGCGGGTAGCGGCCGGTGGCGCGGCCTTCGATCCGGAGGTGGTGCGGCAGCTGCTGGCCCGTACCACGCAGGTCGATCCGCTGGCCCGGCTGACCGCGCGGGAGCGGGAGGTGCTGGAGCGCATGGCCCAGGGCATGACCAACGCCTCGATCGCCGCGCAGTTGCACGTCTCGCAGAGCGCGGTGGAAAAGCACGTCAACTCGCTGTTCGACAAGCTGGGCCTGTCGCACGCCAGCGGGTACAGCCGCCGGGTGCTGGCCGTCCTGCACTTCCTGAAGTCCTGAAGGGGTCCGTTGTGCGCGTGCGTGTCTTCCGCCATGAGGATCTGCCGTCCCTGCGGTCGGTCATGGCGGGGTGGATCGGCGAGGCCGGGCGGTGCGGTTACGACCATGTCGGCGAGCTGCCGCACCGCGTCTATGACAATCTGCGCGACCGCCGTCCGGCCGCCGAGCTGGTACGGCTGTGGGAGGACGGCGACGGCCTGGCCGGGATCGCGATCCTGCTGCGGTTCGGCTGCGCCTTCGACGTCTTCGCCGCGCCGCGGCTGCGTGGCGGGCCGCGGGAGCTGGACATGCTGGAGGAGGCGGCCGGGGCGACCGCGCGGATGATGGACCCGGGTGAGCCGTACGTGCTGACCGACGTCTTCGACTGCGACACCGCGCGGATCGGCCTGCTGGGACGGGCCGGTTTCGAGCGGTTCCGGGTGTGGGACCACGTCAACGAGCGCGATCTGCGCGACCCGGTGCCCGAGCCGGGCGTGCCGGCCGGGTTCGTGGTGCGGCACGCCGTCGCCGAGGACGCCCATGGGCTGGCCGAGGCGCGCAACGCGGCGTTCGGCGACGACTGGACCGGGCCGCTCTACCGCGCGGCGGTGATGGAGCGGCCCGGCTACGACCCGGCCGACGAGATCGTGGTCCAGGCGCCGGACGGGCGGATCGCGGCCTTCGCGGTCGGCTGGATCGACGAGCGCAACGCGATCGGTCACTTCGAGCCGGTCGGCACCCATCCGGCGTTCCGGCGGCGGGGCCTGGCGCGGGCGGCGATGTTGCACGCGATGCGCTGCATGCGGGCGCTGGGCGTGGGGGTGGTGACGGTGAACCACGACGCGACCAACGTGGCCGCCCGCGAGCTCTACTGTTCGCTGGGTTTCGTCCGGCGGCACGAGACGTTCGGCTTCCGCCGCCCGGTGGGCTGAGCGGCCTACTTGCTCCGGATCTGGCCCAGGGGGTGGGGGGCGGCTCGCAGGGCGGCGCGGGCGTCGGGCCAGGCGGTGTCGCGGGGGTCGAGGGCGGTGCGCAGGTAGGCCGTGGTCAGCCGCTGCAGCAGGGCCAGGCGTTCGGGGCTCTCGTCGGTGGTCTCGGCGACTTGGTGTCCGGCGACGCCGCCGAGGGTGTGCTCGGCGCCGAACAGGGTCAGCAGGCTCTTGTCGCCGGGGCTGAGGTGGTAGCCGTCGGTGAACCAGTCCGGCCCTCGCGTCGACAGCGGGGAGTCGTCCTTGTCGCCGGCGACCAGCAGGGCGGGGGTGGTCATGCCGTCGAAGGCGGGGTTCATGAAGGGGAAGTGCTCGGCGGCGAACGGTGACAGGTCACGGCCGCCCAGGCCGGGGAGGGCGAGCAGCACGCCTGCCTTGACGCGGGGGTCGGACAGGTCCTGTCCTGGCGTGCCGTCGGCGTCCAGGACGCGGGCGCCGAGGAGCATGCCGGCGCTCTGGGCTCCCCAGGAGTGGCCGGCGACGGCCAGGCGGTCGTGGTCCAGGCGTCCGGCCAGGCCGGGGAGGGCGGCTTCCAGGACGTCCAGGTCGTCGATGACGCGCCTGAGGTCCTCGACCCTGACGCGCCAGATCGTGGGGGTGCGGGGGTCGTCGGCGGGCAGGGCGAGGGTGCGGGAGTCGAGGTGGGTGGGTTGCACGACGGCGAAGCCGTGGGCGGCCCAGAAGTCGGCCAGAGGGGCGTAGCCGTCCATGGACCAGCCGTGGCCGTGGGACAGGACGATGACGGGCAGGCGGTCGCCGGTGGCGGGGGCCGAGACGCGGACCTGGAGGTCCTCGCCCCGTCCGGGTGCGGGCAGGACGACCGGCCTGACCGAGACGACCGGGGTGCTGGGCGATGTGGGCATGGGTGTGCCTTCCGGGTGGGTGGTGGCAGGTGGGCAGGGCGGTGTGCAGGGCGGAGGGCAGGGCTTTGCCGCCGGCGCTCCGCTCTGACATCATGAGCAAGCGGGACCGTGTCCCGTTTTTGACGATACGGGACCGTGTCCCGTTTAGCAATCCGGAGGGAACGGCGTGGACCACTCGCGTCCGAAACGGGCTGATGCCCGGCGTAACGAGGAGAACCTGCTCCGCGCGGCCGCCGCGGTGTTCCTCACCTCGGGCGTGGAGGCGCCGATCCGTGACATCGCGGCCGAGGCCGGGGTCGGGACCGCCACGATCTACCGCCATTTCCCGACCCGGGCCGACCTGGTCATCGCCGTCTACCGTCACCAGGTCGAGTCCTGCGCCGAGGCCGGTCCGGCGCTGCTGGCCGCCGCCGCGAGCCCGTACGCGGCGCTGGGGCAGTGGATCGACCTGTTCGTCGACTTCCTGGTCACCAAGCACGGGCTGGCCGCGGTGCTGCAGCCGGACAACACCGGCTTCCAGACGTTGCACGCCTACTTCCTGGACCGGCTGGTGCCGGTGTGCGCGCGCCTGCTGGAGGCCGCGGCGGCCGCCGGTGAGATCCGCGCCGGCCTGGACGCCTTCGAGCTCATGCGCGGGGTGGGGAACCTGTGCATCGGGGCCGGCGCCGACCCCCGCTACGACGCCCGCCGCCTGGTCGGGTTCCTCGTGGCGGGGCTGGGCCGGTGAAAGGGTGACCGTAGGAGATCTGTAAAGCCGAACTTCGGGCACAACGCGACACGGCGTGGCCGGACGGCCCCGCCCCCGCATGGAGGGTCATCATGAGGACGATCAGCGCAAACCTGTTCATCTCGCTCGACGGTGTCATCCAGGACCCGGCCGACTGGCACTTCCCGTACTTCGACGATGAGATGGGCGCGGCGGTGACGTCGCAGATGGCCGACACGATGCTGCTGGGCCGCAACCTACGACAGCTTCGCCGGGGCGTGGCCGCAGCGCGAGGAGGCGGGCGGCGAGGACGCCGATTTCGCCAGGACGATCGGCGACGCGCGCAAGATCGTGGTATCCCGTCAGCCGCTGGAGTTCACCTGGCGCAACTCCGAGCTGCTGCAGGGCGACCTGGTCAAGGCCGTGACCGCGCTGAAGTCCGAGCCGGGCGGCCGGATCGCGATGAGCGGCTCGGTCTCGGTGGTCCGCCGGCTCCTGGCCGCCGGGCTGCTGGACGAGCTGCACCTGCTCGTGCACCCGATCGCGGTACGCAAGGGCGAGCGGCTGTTCGACGAGGGGGACACCCCGATCCCGCTGGAGCTGGTCAGCTCCCAGACGTTCACCACGGGCGTGTTGTACCTGGTCTACCGTCCCGCCGAGGCCGTGGGCGAGGGCTCCTACGACGACGCCAAGGCCCATCTGCCCCAGGACGTCCGGTAACGCTCGGTAACGCGCGTCGCACAGGTCCGGTCCCGCCTCGCGCGGGGCCGGGCCTGTGGCGCGTCTCGGGCGGGATCGGGCCGGGCCGCTCCAGCCCGGGCCGGGTCTGTGGTGTGTGCCGGGTCAGCGTGCCAGCAGGTCGTCCACTTCGGCGGCGAAGAGCAGGGCGGGGTCGAAGCCCATGCCGGTGAAGTGGCCGGCCAGTTCCAGGGACAGCACGCCGTGGACCCGGGTCCAGAAGCTGAGCGCCTGGTGCAGGACGGCGGGCGGGGCGGGGTGGCCGGCGGCCCAGTCGCCATGGTCGGCCAGGTGGCGTTCAAGCAGGCTGGCGGGCTGCTCGGGCTGCTCGGGCGGGGTGGCCGAGCCGGCGTCGAGCAGGAGCGTCATGATCTGGGATGAGATGGCGGTGATGTCGTCGGGGGCGTGGTAGCCGGGGACGGGGGTGCCGTAGATGAGCAGGTACCGCTGGGGGTCACGCAGAGCCCAGCCGCGTACGGCGTGAGCAAGCACGGCCAGGCCACCGCCTTCCTCGCCGCTTGTCCCACCGCCTCCCGTGCCGCCTTCCACCCCGCCTTTTCCGCTGCTCTTCTCGCCGCCCCGCATGCTGCTCTTCTCGCTGCCTTGCACCCCGCCTCGCGCACCCCCTTCCTCGCTGCTTGTCCCGCCGTTTTTCCCGGCGGCCTCTTCGGCGGCTGTTCGGAGGGTGTCGGCGAGGCTGCGGTAGGCGTCGCGGATGAGTTCGGTGATCAGCTCGTCGCGGTTGGCGTAGTAGCGGTAGAGCGCGGGGCCGCTCATGCCCATCTGTTTGGCGATCGCGTTGAGGGACAGCGCGGAGGCTCCGGTGGTGGCGATCTGCCGCCAGGCGTGTTCCTTGATCTCGGCGCGGACCTGGGCGCGGTAGCGCTCGCGCGGGGTCGCCGTGCCGGTGTCGGCCATGGTCATACCGCCTTCCGCTACACCTCAGAAATTTAGTTAGAGGCTATCACGAACGTTGTTGACACTCCGCTCGCCGCACGGTTATAACTTCTAACGAACGCACGAGCTTCTAACCGCTCGTAGCCGTCCAGATGAAGGGGAACGTCATGACCAGCACGTACCAGCCGCCCGCCCGTACCGGTCGCGGCACGCCGGTGGCGGTGAGCGTCGCCGCCTGGGCGGTCCCCGCCCTGGTAGTCGGCCAGTTCGCGCTGCTGGCGGCCGTTCCGGTCGCGGTCGTGCTGGTCGGCGCCCTGCGTCACGCCCGGGACCGGGCGGTGCGACGGGCGGCCGTGCTGGTCGCCCTCACCTACGCGGCGCCGCTGGCCGTGTGGCTGGTCCGGTCCGACGCGGCGCCGAGCCTGTCGAAGGACCTGCACCCCGCCTTCGCCGTGCTGATCGTCGCCGCCTGCGCCGCCCTGGTCGCGGCCGTCCTGCGGGCCGGCCGCCGCTGAGGCGTCCCCCTTCGATCTCGATCCTTCAACGAGAGGAACACCACCATGTTCAGCAACGTCCGCATCGCCTCGTTCCTGATCCCGCTGGCCGTCGCCGGCGTCCTGGCGGGCAACGTCCCGGCCGCCCAGGCCACCACTCACGGGTCCCGGTGCCGCGGGGAGGGCGTGGACGCCTCGGCCCGCATCCGCTACCACGCCGACATCGTGATCAAGGCTCCGCTGAGCAGGATCTTCCGGCTGCAGACCCGGGTGGAGGGGTGGCCCGACTGGCAGAAGCCCGTCCTGTCCAGCAAGCGCCTCGACCACGGCCCGCTGCGCGCCGGGTCGTCGTGGCGCTGGACCACCCCGGCTCCGGCCACCGCCACGACCCCGGCCACCACCATGCACATCACCTCCACCTTGCGCCGCCTCAAGAGCGAGGACTGCCTGCTGTGGAGCGGCCCGGCGGTCGGCGAGGGCGTGCGTATCGACCAGGGCGTGCACCTGTGGACGTTCACCCGGGTCAAGGGCGGTGTGCGCGTGCACACCGAGGAGACCTGGACCGGCGCCCAGGTCGAGGCCGACGTGGCCACCTCCACCAAGCTCCTCGGCGCGGGGCTGGAGGCGTGGCTGCGCGACCTGAAGACCGCCGCCGAGTCCCGCTGACCGCCCGCGCCCTGTGACGCACGCCCTGTGACGCACGCCCTGTGACGCACGCCCTGTGACGCACGCCCTGTGACGCACGCCCTGTGACGCACGCCCTGTGACGCACGCCACCGTCGCCGGATGTCACAGGGCGGCGGCGGCCGGCGTCCTGTGCGTGTGGCAGGGTCGAGAACCGACAGGCAGGAGCAGATTGTGAGCCAGAGCGCCGAACCGGCGGACCCGTCCGACAGCGCGACCCAGACGTTCGTCGCCCATCGCAACCTGCTGTTCACCGTCGCCTACGAGATGCTGGGCTCGGCCGCCGACGCCGAGGACATCCTGCAGGAGACCTGGTTGCGGTGGGCGTCGATCGAGCTGGAGGGCGTGCGTGACCGGCGCGCGTTCCTGGTCCGCATGGTCACCCGGAAGGCCCTGACCCGGCTGCGCACCCTGCGCCGGCGTAAGGAGTCCTACGTCGGCCCGTGGCTGCCCGAGCCGCTGCTGACCTCGCCGGACGTGGCCGAGGACGTCGAGCTGGCCGAGAGCGTCTCGATGGCCATGCTGCTGGTGCTGGAGACCCTCCATCCCACCGAGCGCGCGGTGTTCGTGCTGCGGGAGGTGTTCGGTCTGGACTACGACGAGATCGCCGAGGCCGTCGCCAAGACCCCGGCGGCGGTGCGGCAGATCGCCCACCGCGCCCGGGGTCATGTGGCCGCGCGCCGTCCCCGCGCGAGCGTCTCGGCCGAGCAGGCCCGCCAGGCGCTGACGGCCTTCCAGGGCGCGATCGAGACCGGCGACCTGCGGGGCCTGCTCGACCTGCTGGCGCCGGACGTCGTCCTGCTCACCGACGGCGGCGGCGTGGTGCGGGCCGCGCTCGCGCCGGTCGAGGGCGCGCTCACGGTGGCCGGGGTGCTGTCCAGGATCGCCGGCGCGGCCCGTCTGCGCCCGGCCCAGGTCAACGGGCATCCGGCGTTGATCGTCGAGATCGACGGCGAGGTCGACTCCGTCCTGGCCATCCGCCTGGACGACGGTCTCATCAGCGGCCTGTACGCCGTGCGCAACCCCGGCAAGTTGTCGCGGGTCGAACACGAAACCGTCGTGACCCGCTGACACGACGCGCCGACATCGACATCCGGGTGCGGCAGGTGCCCGGTCGCCGATCATGTCCCGTCACAGGACGCGGTCCAGGAAGGCGAGGATCGTGCGGGCCAGGGTGACGCGGTGGTCCGACAGGGCGTGGTCGGTGGGGAAGAGGTGGTGTTCGAGGCGTTCGACGGGTTGTGCCTGGTAGGCGGCGACGAGGGGATCGTGGTGCAACTCGTTCGGGGTGACGGCGTCGTGGCCGGTGCCGATGAGGAGCACGGGGCGTCCGGCCAGCCGTGGTGCGAGCCGGGCCAGTTGCCAGGCGTCGCCGGCCGCCTCCATCTCGCCGACCAGCGCCTGCCCGCTGGTGCCGCGCAGGGGAGCCAGCTCGCCGTCGAACGCCTTGACGTACCGGGCGCGAACCTCGGCGTCGTCCCGGCACAGCGCGGCGGCCGCGCCGAGGTCGAACGCGGCGGCGGAGGCGACGGCGGCCACGGACGGATGGGCCGCCGCCGTCATCAACGCCGCGAACCCGCCCATGCTGTGACCGGCCAGCGCCAGACGCCGCAGGTCGAGCCGATGAGCCTCGGCGAGGCCGGGCAGCCCGGCGACGACGGCGGCCGCGTCCTCCAGCACGTGCCCCCAGGACCACGAACCGCCGACACCCCACGATCCCCGGTAGTGGAACACCAGGCCGGCGTACCCGGCGCGACGCAGTGCCTGGGCGAGGTCGAAGTTGCGTTCGTTGCCGGGGAATCCGTGCAGCAGCACGACGGTGGGGTGCGGGCCGCGTCCGGCGGGCACGTGCAGCACGCCGAGCAGGCGCTCGCCTCCGCTGTCGAACGTCACCTCCGGCGTGGTGGCCGGGAATTCGGGGTCACGCGGCGGGTCAGCGGCAAGCGGATCAAACATGGGTGAACTCCCGGAGATCGAACCGATCGGTACGAGCCGAGACGTTAGCATCGGATCGAACCGACCGGTACTATCTGTGCCATGCCCGTGGCCAAAGGCTCCACGATCGACCCCGCCCGCACCCGCGCCGCCATCCTGGGCGCCGCCACCGAGCTGCTGTACGAGCACGGCCTCGACGGCATCGGCGTCGCCGGACTGTGCTCCGGCATCGGCATCTCCAAGGAGACCCTCTACCGCCACTTCGGCACCAAGGACGGCCTGGTCGAAGCCGTGCTCCGGGAGCGCAGCGACCGGGTCGCACGCCGGCTGGCCTCCTGCGCCCAAGCCGCGGGCGACGATCCGCGCGCCCAGCTGGCCGCGGTGTTCGACGCTCTGCGGCAGTGGTACGACGACCCGGTCTTCCGCGGCTGCGCCCTGCTGAACGCCGCCGCCCAGCACCACACCGATCCCGTACGGGCCATCACCGCCCGCCACCTGGACCGTTACCTTGAACTGCTGACCGGCATCGCCGAACGCGCCGGGGCCGCCGATCCGCGACTTCTGGGACGGCAGCTGCTGATGCTGGTCGAGGGCGCTACCGTCGTGGCAGCCCACCACGACAGCACCGACGCCGCCGACCAGGCCCGCCAAGCCGCCTTGACCTTGCTCTCCGCCGCCACACCCCACACCTAGCAACCCCAGTCCCCGGCCCGCACGCCTCTCCCTGCCCCGCCCCCGCCCTGTCGCGCTCTGCTCCGCCCTGCCCTGCCCCGCCTAGCTGCGCTTCGCCTGGCTGCGACCGGCCGCGCCCAGGGCCGCCCCGCGCAGTCCCGAACTCAGCCGACCGTCCTTAGTGCGCGATGGGGGCCGTTCCGTAACAACCGGCGGCGGGGGCCCTCCGCCCGCGTTCGAAAGCCCTTCTGCGCGCCCGACAATCCGCACCCACGCGGGGGCTCTCGCGTGCTCACCATCCCGCCCGTCTTCCTCTCGCCGCACCACCCCGCCCGTCTTCACCACCCCACCCGAACGCCACCCCGCCTTCGCCTCTCGCCGCCCGCCCAGGGGCCCGCCCGCGCGGAGGCTTTCGGGTGTCGCCGTCCGGCCCGAGGCCGCGCCGCCGTCGCCTTTCGCGGTCCCGCCCCCAAGCCCGTGCCGTCGCCGCGTTTCACGGCCCGCTCCCGTGGCCGCTGCGCCGTTGGGCAGCGCGTATCCCATACCGCCGGCCACCTCCACACCCCCGAATCTCGGACAAGCGAAGTCGTCTTGACAACTTCATTTGTCGGTGGGAAGGTTGAGCCACCTTAAGAACTCAAGGAGAGCGACAATCATGAGAAAGATCACCGCGGGCCTGTTCATCTCCCTCGACGGCGTCGTCGAGGCCCCCGACACCTGGCACTTCCCGTACTTCAACGACGAGATGGGCCAGTCGGTCGGCGAGCAGATGCAGGCCGCCGACGCCATGCTGCTGGGCCGGAACACCTACGAGGAGTTCGCCGCCTACTGGCCGAACCAGGACCCCGAGAAGGAGCCGATGGCCGAGGCGATGAACTCGCAGACCAAGTACGTCGTCTCCACCACACTGACCTCGCCGTCCTGGCAGAACACCGAGGTCGTCAGCCTGGCCGACCTGGCGGCGCTGCGGGAGCGCCCCGGTGGGAACATCTCCGTCGTGGGCAGCGGCACCCTGGTCGTCTCGCTGCTGCGCGAGGGCCTGCTCGACGAGCTCAACCTGCTGCTCCACCCGATCGTCGTCGGCTCGGGCAAGCGGCTGTTCGACGACGCGCGCGAGCAGATCCCGCTCCGCCTGACCACCTCCACCACCTTCAGCACCGGCGTGCTGAACCTGATCTACACGAAGGCATGACATGACCGCCAAGACCGTCGCCGACAAGCTGCTCATCAAGCCGCGAAGCAGCGTGTGGGTCTCCGACCCCGCCCACCGGCCGCTCCTGGGGCCGCTGCCGGAGGGCGCCCAGGAGGCCGAAGCCGTCAAGGACGCGGACGTCGCGTTGATCTTCGCCTCCGACGCCGCCGCGGCCCACCGCATCCTGGACGAGCACCGCGACGAGCTCACCACCCCGCCCGTGGTCTGGGTGGCCTACCCCAAGGGCAACAAGTCCGACATCAACCGCGACACGCTGTGGCCCATCGTCGGCGAGTACGGGCTGCGTCCCAACGGCCAGGTGGCGGTGGACGAGGTGTGGTCGGCGCTGCGCTTCCGCGCCCTGAAGGAGGGCGAGCCCCCGTTCACCGGCGGCCGCGGCTGACCCCGCAACCCCGTCGGACGCCCCCGCCAAACCCAGCCCCCCAGGCGAAACCCGCACCCCGGGAAGCCCGCGCCCTGGCCGGAAGCCGGTCGGCGACGGCCCCGCCCGGTAAAGGCCCACCTCCACCCGAAATCAGGCGGGCAGGTCGTCGCCCAGCACCATCAGCAGATGCTCGTCGTCGCCGTGCAAGACCGTGCCCGCGTGCCGGAACCCGTGACGTTCCAGCAACCGCACCGAACCGGTGTTGCCCGCGAAGGGGTCGGCGTGCAGGGGCCTGGTCCTCTCCTCCGCCAGGAACAGCCCCAGCGCCGTGGTGCCGACGCCGTGGCCCCAGTGGGAGCGGCCCAGCCAGTAGCCGACGAACCGCCGCCTGCCCTCCCACCAGGACACGATGTTCCCGGCCACCTCCCCGTCGACCGTGACCGCGCGCACCAGGACGGTGGGATCGCCGAGCACCCGGGTGGCCCAGTGGGTCATGAAGGCCGCCCGCTCGCGCGGGACGAACCTGGACCGCCGGACGGCCTCCTCGTCGTGCTCCTGCTCCAGGAACACCTCCAGATCGGCCTCCTGGACGGGCCGCAGCCGCACGTCATCGCTCATGCCCGCCGAGTGTGCCACCAGGCACCGACAGTTCTCCGGCGGCACGCGCGCAAGGCGACCGTTTCCATCACCCAACGTGATCGCCGCCCCGGCCTTGAGCTGCGGACGAGGGATTTTACCTGGCCATCGAGCTTCACGGAGAGTGACATGGGGTAGTCACGGTGCAGAGTCGCCCGCTCGGGCAGGGAGGAGGAGCGCATGACAGGCAGAGCCGTCAGCGAGCCGGGGGCCGTCGTCGAGGTGCCGGCGGCCACGCTCGCGGGCGGCGGTGTCGCGGCCCAGGTCGCGACGGGCCCGGGCACGTTCCCGGGCAGGGCCGCGGGCCGCTGCGGCCATCACGGTCGCCCCGACGTTCACCCCCATGACGCGGGGCAGGCCGCTGTGCGCAGCAGGGCCGCGTACCGCCGGGCCGGGCACGCCAGGCCGTACCTCACCGCGTACGGTCTGGCCGGCCACGGCGGGAGTTCCTTGCCCGGGTCGTGATCCCGAGGCCGGTCCCGCCGCCGATGCTGACTTCCCCAGTCCTCAGCCCCGGCGGCGGGACCTTCTCATGCATCCGCCCGTGTCACCTCCGCCAGCCGCCTGGCCAGGTAGCGGCGCTCGGCCTCGGCGGGGGCCAGGCCGAGCGCCCGCCGGTAGGCGGTGGCGGCCTCGTCCCGGTGTTGCAGGCGGCGCAGCAGGTCGGCCCGGGTGGCGTGCAGCACGTGGTAGTCGCCGAGCGCGCCGGTGGCGGCCAGGCGGTCCACCAGCGCGAGCCCCGCCGCGGGGCCGTCCGCCATGGCGACGGCCACGGCGACGGCCACGGCGCGGTTGAGCTCGACCACGGGGGAGGGCAGCAGCGTGGCCAGCCGCCCGTACAGGACGGCGATCTGCGGCCAGTCGGTCGCGGCGGGCTCGGCCGCGATGGCGGCCTGCACCTGGTACGGCCCGGCCGCCCGCCGGGCCAGTGCCGTCTCCAGCACGAGCAGGCCCTCCTCGATCTCGGCGCGGTTCCACAGCGTGCGGTCCTGCTCCTCCAGCGGCACCGGCGTGCCGTCGCCGGAGGTCCTGGCGGGGCGGCGGGCGTGGTGCAGCAGCATGAGGGCCAGCAGGTCGCCGGTCTCGGGCTCGCCGGGCAGCAGGCCGGCCAGCAGCCGGGCCAGCCGGATCGCCTCCTCACCCGGCCCGCGCGGCCCGACACCGGAACGGACCTCGCTCTCACCCGGCCCGCCGCCGGAGCGCCCCTCGCTCTCGTCCCATGCGGACTGGCCGGAGTAGCCCTCGTTGAACAGCAGGTACAGAACGCCCAGCACGGCCTGGAGACGTTCGGGCAGCAGGTGCGGCGGCGGCACGCGGAAGGGGATGCCGGCCTGGCGGATCCTGCGTTTGGCGCGGACCGGGCGCTGCGACATCGTCGCCTCCGGCACCAGGAACGCCCGCGCGATCTCGGCGGTGCCCAGCCCGGCCAGCGTCCGCAGGATGAGGGCGACCTGCGCGGGCAGCGGCAGCGCCGGATGGCAGCAGGTGAACATCGTCGCGCGGCCAGCGTTCCAGGGCGGCGGCGAAGGCGTCCTGGGCGCACTCCTCGGCCAGGTCCCAGTCGCCGGTGAGCCGGATGAGGGCGGCCACGACCGTGCCCCATTCGGCGCGGAAGACCGCCTCCAGGTCGTTCACGGCTCCAGGACGGGCCTGATCTCGATCGAGCCGTAGCGGGCCACCGGGTGGGCGGCGGCGATCTCGACCGCCTCCCGCATGCCCTCGCACTCGATCAGGGTGAACCCGCCGACCTGGTCCTTGGTCTCGGCGAACGGCCCGTCGGTGAGCAGCACGTCGCCCGCGCGCACGCGCACGGTGGTGGCCTCGACGGCCGGTCGCAGCCCGATGCCGCCCCGGACGACGTCGCGCCCCGCCATCTCCGCGCTCCAGCCGCCGCACCCGTGCAGCGCGATCTCTTCCGGCACGTCGGATTCGTCCAGCCCGATCATGAGCACGTACTTCATGTCCCCGAGGATGGCCAGCACGAGGAGGCGGGCGATGAGACCGGTGTACGCGGGTGCGGCCGTGCAGGTCGCGGCGCCGCCGCAGGAGGTGTTCGCGCTGATCACCGACTGGCCGCGGCATCGCGAATGGATGTTCATGACGTCGGCGCGGCAGGTGGGCGAGCGGCGGGTGGAGGCCTACACCGGGGTGCGGCCGGTGGGGTTCCTGGACACGATGACGATCCTGGTGTGGGAGCCGCCGTCGTACGTGCTGATGGAGCACACCGGGCGGCTGGTGCGCGGCCGGGGCGCGATCCGGGTGCGGCCGTGGCGGGGCGGCAGCCGGGTGATCTGGGCCGAGGAGCTGCTGCTGCCGCTGGGCCCGGCCGGACGGGCGTTGTGGCCGGTGACGCGGCCGATCGTGACGGCCCTGGCCCGGCATTCGCTGCTCCGGCTGGCACGCCTGCTGCCGCCCGGCCCGGACTAGGTGGCGTCGTGGACGACCAGGGCCAGCTGCACCCGGTTGTCCAGGCCCGCCTTGGTCAGGATGCGGGAGATGTACCCCTTGACGGTGCCCACGCTCATGTGCAGCTCGCCGGCGATGACCGCGTTGGGCTTGCCCTGCCCGACCGCGAGCGCCACCTGCCGCTCGCGTGCGCTGAGGGCCGACAGCACGCGGCGGGCCTCGGCGCGCCGCCGGTCGTCCTCCTCGGGCATCAGGTGGGCGATCAGGCTGCGGGTGACGCTGGGCGACAGGCTGGGCTCGCCGGCCATCACCCGCCTGATCGCCTCGACGATGCCCTCGGGAGGGGTGTCCTTGAGCAGGAAGCCGCCGGCTCCGGCGCGCAGCGCCCGCAGGACGTGCTCGTCGGCGTCGAAGGTGGTCAGGATGATGACGTGCGGGGCGCCGGTGCGGGCGCGCAGACGCCGGGTGGCCTCGATGCCGTCGAGGCCGGCCATGCGGATGTCCATCAGCACCACGTCGGGGGCGTGCTCGCCGACGGCGGCCTGGACGTGGGCGCCGTCGGCCACGGCGCCGACCACGCGCAGGTCGGGGGCGCCCTTGAGCATCAGCGTCAGCCCGGTGCGGACGAGCGCGTCGTCGTCGACGATCAGCACCCGGATCGGGCCGGGCACACTCGGCGGCACACTTGGCGGCTCACTCGGCGGCTGGCTCACGGGGCCATGGTAGCCGTGCGGCCAGCCGGAACCCGCCGTCCGCGGCCGGTCCCCGTTCCAGCCGGCCGCCGGCCAGGGTGACGCGTTCCTCCAGTCCGGCCAGCCCGGCTCCGGCGCCGGTGGCGGCCAGCGCCGGAGCCGGCCCGGCGGGCGCGGGGTTGCGCACCTCGACGATCAGCTCCCGGCCGGCGGCGCCGCCGACCTCGACGGTGACGGGACGGCCGGGGGCGTGCTTGCGGGCGTTGGTCAGACCCTCCTGCACGACGCGGTAGGCGGTGCGCCGGGTCGTCTCGGGCACGTCGGCGAAGCGTACGCCGTCCTGGCGCAGGTCCACGCGCATCCCGGCCCGCCGTGACTCCTCCACCAGCGGCGCCAGGGCCGCAGGCGCCGGCGGCGTGGACGGGCTCTGCCGCAGCACCCCGATGACGCCGCGCAGCTCCTGCAACGCCTGGTGGGCGCTGGAGCGGATGACCTCGGCCGCCTCGGCGACCTCACCGGGGGTGGCGGCGGCGTTGAAGCCCAGCGCCCCGGCGTGCACGGCCAGCAGCGACAGCCGGTGGGCCAGCACGTCGTGCATCTCGCGGGCGATGTCCAGGCGTTCGGCACGGCGGGCCTCCTCGGCGCGGCGCCGCTGGTCGGCCTCGGCGCGGCGGGCGCGTTCGGCCAGCGAGGCCAGCAGTTGCCGCCGCGTCCTGGCCAGGATGCCCCAGCCGGTGACCGCCCCGCCGAACAGCACGGCGACCAGCGCCCACACCGGGTACGGCGCCAGCCCCGGCGGCCGCAGCGCGAACCTGGCCAGCGAGGCGGCCACCCACGCCAGCCCGACCGCGACGGCGGCGGGCGGGCGCCGGTGGAGCGCGACCAGGAGCGTGGCGATCCCGGCCGCCACCGACGCGGCGGCCGCCGGCACCGACAGCGCGACGGCGACCAGCCCGGCGGCCACCGGACTGCGGCGGCACCACCACAGCGCCGCGCACGCCGCCGCCCCGCCCGCCACATCCGCCCACAGGTACCAGCCGGGCGTGCCGGGGGTCAGGTCTCCCCCCACCACCGAGACGGCCGCGGCCAGGGCGAGCACGATCCCGCCCGCGGCCGCCGCCCCCTCCCGCCACGACCACCCGCCGACCTGCCCCACCAGCGCCCGTCTCCCCGCCGCCTGCCCGGCCTGATCCTCGCCGCCCGTCTGCGAGCCGCCCGCCCCGAACACCATGGCCGATCGTAGCCCGCGCCCGCCGAGCCGGCCGGCAACCCCGGTCACCGGCCATGACAACCAAAGTCACCTCCGGCTCACGACCGCGGTGGCCACGGACCGGCCGCAAGGCAGCAGCGCCGAGCCCCCGCCGCGGGCGAGCGTGAGGTCATGGTCTCCCTTCGGGCACGCGGCCGGTGGGCCGCGCTTGTGCTGGCCGGGCTCACCCCGGTCCTCGCCGAGCTCACGCTCGGCAATCCGCCGCTGCGCCAGGCGTGGCTGCTGCTGGTGTGGACGCCCATCTACGGCGCCGGCACCCTGCTGATCCGCGACCTGGTACGCCGGGCCGGCCGCGGATGGGGGTCGGTGCTGCTGCTGGGGGCGGCGTACGGGATCGTGGAGGAGGGGCTGGCGCTGCAGGCCCTGACCAGCCCCACCCTGTACGGCGCCGCGGGCTGGGCGCCGCGCGTCCTGGGCCTCAACAGCGCCTACGCCGAGCTCAACATCCCCTACCACGCGGTGTTCAGCGTGGCGCTGCCGATCCTGCTGGCCGACCTGCTGTTCCCGTCGCTGCGCGAGCGCCCCTACCTGGGACGGGCCGGGCTGGCGGCGACGGGCGTGGTGTTCGTCCTGGGCGGGCTGCTGCTGCGCTGGACGGCCACCTTCATGGACCCCGGCTACCTGGCGCCGTGGCCGATGACGGCGGGGCTGCTGCTGGCGGTCGCGGCGCTGGCCGTGCTCGCGCTGCGCGTCCTGCCGCCGACCGCACCCCCGCCCGCCGGGGTTGCGGGCGACGTTCCCGCCCCGGCGGTGGTCGCGGCCGGGGCCGCCGTCGTCGCGTTCGGGTACCTGGCGCTGCTGTTCCCCTTCGGCGGCGCCCGCCATCCGGCCTTCACCCAGGGCGGCTGGGTGGTGGCGCCGATGGTGGCCGCCGCGCTCCTGGCGGTGACGGCCGGGCTGCTGCTCCGGCGGTGGGCGGTGGGCGGCGCCTGGCGGGACCGCCACAGCCTGGCCCTGGCCGGTGGCGCGCTGGCCGGGCACACCGCGTTCGGGGTGCTGGCCAACGCCGAGACGGTCGCCGACCGGGCCGGGCTGGCCGTGCTCGGGCTGGCGGTGGCCGCCCTGCCGGCGCTCCTGGCCCGCCGCAGCCGCTGACCCGGCTGCGCTCAGGAGACGGGCACCGGCGGGTGGGCGTGGCGGCGTACGGCGGCGGCGAACGCGCCGATCAGCGGGTGCGGCCGCCGCCCGTCGCCGGCCAGCTCCGGCTGGAACAGCGTGCCGACGAAGAACGGGTGCCCGGGCAGCTCGGCCACCCGCACCATGCCGTCCTCGGCGTGGCCGGAGAAGACGAGCCCGTGCTCGGCCAGCGTCCGGCGGTAGGCGTCGTTGAGGCCGTAGGAGCAGCTGTAGGCCTCCACGACGGAGGTGGCCCCCATGATTTGCTCGACCCGCGAGCCGGGGGTCAGGCGCACCAGGCCCTCGTGCCCGACCAGCGAGCACGACAGCGGCTCCACCAGGAACGCCTGCGCGGCGCCGGGGGTGTTCTCGGCGTGGGCGACGTCCAGCCCGCACACGTTGCGGCCGTACTCCAGCAGCATGTGCTGGAAACCGCCGCACGTGCCCAGGAACGGGATGCCCAGCTCCCGGGCGGTGCGGGCGGCGTTGACCGCGCCGGCCTCGCTGACGTACGGGCTGCCGGGCACGACCCAGATGCCGTCGAAGCCGCCGAGGTCGTCGGCCTCGGTGCTGGGGATCCAGTAGGGGTCCAGGGCGATGCCGTCACGTTCGCGCAGCGCCTCGATCAGCCGGGGGATGCGGACGTGCGAACGGACACTGGGAGAACGGTCTCCCACCAGGGCGATTCTCATGCCCCCATCGTGGCCCCCACCCCCGCTTAAGCGCCAACGATGATGTCTGCACCTGCTATAAGCATTACTGATGGACCCGAATCTGTTGCGCACCTTCGTGACCGTGGCCCGCCACCGGTCCTTCTCGGCCGCCGCCCACGAGCTCGGCTACACCCAGTCGGCGATCTCCCAGCAGGTCGCGGCGCTGGAGGCCGACCTGGGCCTGCCGCTGCTGAACCGCCGCCCGGTGGAGCCCACCGCGGCCGGCGAACGGCTGCTGGAGCACGCGGCGCCGCTGCTGCTGCGCCTGCGGGCGGCACGCGCCGACGTGTTGCGGGCGGCCGCCCAGCCGGCCCACCACCTGCGCCTGGCCGCCACCCCGCTGGCCGTCAACGCCGTGCTGGCCGAACGGCTGGCCGCCGCGCGCGCGGCCCAGCCGCGCCTGCACGTGGTGGTGCGCACCTGCGGCCGGGAACACCTGGCCGAGCTGCTGGCCGAGGGCGAGGCCGACCTGGGGCTGGCTGATGGCATCGCCGCCCCCAGCGACCCGCTGCGCCTGCCGGAGTCGGGGCCGATGACCACGGTGGGGGTCGGCGAGGAGGACCTGGTGGTGGCGCTGCCGCCGGGCCATCCGCTGGCGGGCAGGCGGGCCCTGCGCCTGGCCGACCTCGTCGACGCCCGCTGGCTGCAGACGCCGCTGTGCCCGTTGCCGCGCCTGCGCGACCTGGCCGGTGACGGCTTCGCCGCCGCGATGGTCTACGAGGGCGACGACGTGCACACCGTGCTCAACCTGGTGGCCGCCGGGCACGGGCTGACGCTGCTGCCGGCCTCGGCCGGGCCGGGGGTGCCGCTGGTGGCGCCACGCCTGGTGCACCGGGTGGAACTGCTGCACGGCACGCTGCCGCCCGGCCCGGCCACCGCCCTGGCCCGGGCGCTGGCCGGCCCGCCGGGCTGACGCCCTCCCCGACGGGCAGACGAGCCGAAGGGCTCAGGCGTGCCAGCCGGTCACGCCGCCCGGCACCGGCGCGGCCGGGTCGTAGGGTTCGCGGGTGAAGACGAACGTGTTGAGGTCGAGGTGGTCGGCGGCCACGCGCAGCGTCTCACCGGCGTAGTAGCCGTCCAGCCCCAGCCACGTCCCGTCGTCCTGGGGCACGAAGCGGGAGGCGCGCCCGCTGCCGTCGACGGGCGCCAGCGACAACCCACGCCCGGGCAGCAGCCGCAGCGCGTACGGCTTGGGCCCCCAGTGCCACAGCCCGGTCAGCGCCAGCAGGGCGGGGTCGGCGGGGGCGGGCTGCCACTCCTCGGGCAGGCGCGGCTCGTGCTCGTCGAGGATGTCGAGCAGGTCGGTGGGCAGGGTGTAGCTCATGCCGCTGGTGGTGTTGGCCATGAACAGCACGCCCACGCCTTGCGCCGGGTCGGCCCACACGGTGGCCAGGAACCCGGGCATGGACCCGGTGTGCCCGGCCAGGCGGCGCCCGCCGGCGCGGGCCAGTTGCAGGCCGAGCCCGTAGCCGGCGGTCCAGGAGTCGCCGTCGGCGACGCCGGCCGGTTCGCGCATCTCGGCCAGCGTGTCGGGCGACAGCACGCCGCCGGTGTCGCCGCCGACGAAGGCGGCCCAGCGGGCCAGGTCGTGCGGGGTGGACCACAGCTGCCCGGCCGGCCCCATGGCCACCGCGTCGTGCTCGGGCTCGGTCAGCACGACGTCGGCCCACGGGTGGACGGCGTAGCCGGTGGCGTGCGGGGCGCGGGGACGGGCGGTGGTGGCGTTCATCTCCAGCGGCGCCAGCACCTCCTGCCGCACGGCCTGCTGCCAGCCGGTGCCGCGCAGCCGGGCCACCAGCTCGCCCAGCAGCGCGAACCCGACGTTGGAGTAGTGGTAGAGGCGGCCGGCCCGGTGCTTGACCTGGTCGGGGCCCACCTGCTTGAGCAGGTCAGGCACGTCGAGGCCGGGGGTGCGCTCCCACCATTCGGTCGGCGGCTCGGCGGTCAGGCCGGAGGTGTGCGACAGCAGCTGGGCGATGGTGGCCTGCCCGGCGGCGGTGCCGGGCACGTGGCGCTCCAGCGGGTCGGTCAGCGCGATCTTGCCCTCGTCGCGCAGCCGCATGACGGCCACGGCCACGATCGACTTGGTGATCGACCCCAGCCGGTACTGGGTGGCCTGGGTCGGCGGTCCGTCGCCGACGCGGCCCCGGCCGCCGAACCACACCGTCCGCCCGTCGCGGACGATCGCCGCCGTCAGCGACGGCACCCTGCACTCGGCCTGCTCGACGGCCAGCCTGCGCAAAAGCGCACGGGCCGTCACCTGTCCCACCTGACTCATGGCGACAGACTAGCGGCGTCGACCCTCCACCCGGTGCGCACCCGTCGGCTCACCCCCGTGGCCCTTTCCCCGGGGCGGCCGGTGGGCGGTCAGTGGGCGGGGGCGCGGTCGAAGGTGTCGAGGATGAGCCGGCTGGCGTCCAGGTCGCGGGCGGTGTGGCCGAGCCGGGGCACCTCGATGGGGCCGGGCCAGGTGTGGCCGCCGCCCTCGACCGTGTACAGGCGCAGCGTGGCCCCCCGAGGGCAGGACGCCCACACGCGCAGCCGGACCCGGGGCTGAGGGCTGGTGGTGGCGGGGGGCGAGCAGTGCTGGGCGGCGGCCCAGGCGTCCATGGTCTGCTCCACGGGCGGCAGCACGACGAGCGCGGCCAGGTTCCTGAGCTCGCCGCCGGTCTCGGGGTGGCCGCCGCCATAGGGGACCAGGCGGTCGGCGGTGCCGTGGAAGGCGACCATCGTGGTGGGGGCGGGGGTGCGGCAGGGCTGGGCGATGGGGATGCCGGCCACGGCGGCCACCCCGCTCAGGCGGCCGTCCAGGGCGCAGACCAGGGAGGCGGCCAGGCCCGCGCCGTAGGACAGGCCGGCGGCGAACTCACGGCCGGGGTGGACGCACTGGCGGCCTTCGACCTCGTCGAGCAGGGCGGCCAGGTAGGCGGCGTCGTCGGGGCCGGCGGTGTGCGGCAGGGTCCAGGCCAGCCGTCCGGGGGCCGATCGGGGGGTGATGACGATGTAGCCGCGTTCGGGGCCGATCCGGGGCAGGCGGCTGTAGGCGGCCTGTTCGGCGGCGTCGGAGCCCAGGCCGTGCAGGTTGAGCAGCACGGGGTGGGGGCCGGGGGAGTCGGGGACGGCCAGCAGGTAGCGGCGGGTCAGGCCGGCGAAGGTGAGCTGGTGGGAGCCGGAGGCGAGCCGGTGCGCAGAGGCGGCGCACCCACGGCTCACCGTGGCCCGCAACCGCTCCCGCGCTCGGCCTTGTGCCTGGGCCGGCGCGGATGCCCGGCCCGGCAGCGAGGTGGAGGCCGGGAACGGCGGCCGGCCGGTGCCCGGCCGGGAGGGGGTCGCGCAGCCGGACGGCAGCACGCCCAGCAGGAGCATCAGCAAGGCCGTGGCGGCGGCGCTCCTGCCCATCTCGCCCCCTTGCGCGTGCCGATGGTCCTACCGCCAGTCTGCCTTGCGCCGCCGGCCGGTACGCGCGCGCCCCGAGGCCGGCCGCCCCCGGGGTGCCTGAGGGGACGGCCGGCCTCGCGGGGGGGGCTGGTCAGCACACGATGAAGATGCTCTTCCAGCCGACGGGGGTGCGCTGCTCGGCGTTGCGGTTGGAGGCCAGCTCGAAGTGCATCACGCCGGTGGCGTTGGGCTGGTTGTACATGCGGCCGCTCTGGCCGTCGCCGTACCACTTGTAGGAGCCGTGGTAGGGGATGTTGGACACGCCGCAGGCGTCCAGGACGACCGAGCGGCCGGTGAAGCCGCGGCCTTCGTAGGCGACGTATTGGGAGGCGTACGCGGCGCCGGCCGAGGCCAGGACGAGACCGGCCGTGATCGCGGGGACGAGAAGGATCTTCTTCAACATGTTCTCCTTCGGGGTTCCTGACGAATGCCTACGGCCAGTCATCGTATGGCAACCCTCCGTGCACGTCGAGGCGTTTTCGCTGATGGCGACGGCAAAGGCCGGCCCAGCACCGTTCGGCGGACCGCAAAACAACAGCCGCTCACCGCCGCGAATGGCTCGGCGGCGATGAGCGGCTGGAAGACGTCCCGGAGCCGGGGGAGCGAGGGGGAGCCGGCGGGAACGGGGGAGCGGTCAGGCCTTGGCGTTCAGGGCGCTGCCCTTCTTCCACTGCGAGAAGGTCATCTGCCAAAAGCCCCAGCCGTTGTTCCACTCCAGCTTGCGGTCGGTGCCGGAGATGTCGACGACGTCGCCGCGCTGGAAGTTGTCGTAGAACCACTTGGCCTGGTCGGGGCGGGAGTTGATGCAGCCGTGGCTGACGTTGCGCGTGCCCTGGGCCCAGACGTTGTCCTTGGCGTGGACGTACTCGCCGGAGTTGGAGATACGCACGGCGTGGTCGATCATCACGTCGTAGTAGCCGGGGTCGCCCTTCTTGCGGCCGGGGGAGATCATGCGCACCGGGTTGCCGCGTTCCATCGTCAGGTGGACGCCGGAGGTCGTGGTGTACTCGCGCGTGGTGGCCATGCCGGCGCTGATGCGCATGGTCTGCACGCGCTTGCCGTCCTTGTAGACGTACATCATGTGGGTCTTGGTGTCGACCTTGCTGATGACCTTGGCGCCGATCTTCAGGTTGGCGGTGTAGTCCTTCACGCCGTACAGGCCCTCGCCGGCCTTGACGCCGGTGATGCGGGCGTTGAGGGTGACCTTCTGGTGGGCGGGCCAGTACTTGGCGGTGCGGTAGATGACGGTGGTGTCGTTGATCCACCGCCAGGCGCCGGTGACGGGCTTCTCCGCCTCCACCTCAAGGGCGCGCTCGATGGCCGCCTTGCCCGTGACGGGCTGGTTGAAGGTGACGATGATCGGCGCGCCGACGCCGAGGGTCTCGCCCTTGGCGTTGGGGGTGACGTCGGCGACCTGCAGCTCCCGCGCGGGCTTGACCGTGGTGAAGGTGCTGGTGGCGTCGGTCGCGCCGGCCTTGGCCGAGACGTTGTAGTTGGTGGAGGGCTTCAACGGCGTCCGCGAGACCCACTTGGTCTTGTCGGCGTTGAACCTGCCCTCGACCGTGTGGCCGCCGCCCTCGACGGTCACCTGCTCCAGCGCGCCGCCGGCGGAGGTGACCACGACCTTCTTGTCGGGGCTGACCTTGGCACTGCCTTCGGCGGGGCTGATGGTGACGGTGGGCGCCTGCGGGGTGGCCACGGTGGTGGCATCGGGCGCCTCGGGCCCGCGCGAGGCGGCGTTGCCGCTCGAGCAGGCCGTCAGGGCCGCCACCGCCAGCAGCGCGAGGCCGGCGGCAGACTTCGTCCATGCGGGCGCAACGTTCAAGACTGTCCTCTCCCCCAGGGCGGCAAACCCACCCCAAAGACTTTAATGCTCCTGCATGTATGACGCAGAATCATTTAGGAGAGTTCGGTCACATTTGCATCACTAATTGCTGTCAACCCCAGGTCAACCGGGGTCAACGCGCCGATCAACACGGCGTCAGGGCCGCTCCAGCCGATGGGTCAGGCTCGTGTGCCGCCGCCCGGCCCCCTTGGTCCGTACGGCCTGGGCCAGCGCCCGCCGCGACCCCACGATCACCACCAGCCTCTTGGCCCGGGTGATCGCGGTGTACAGCAGGTTGCGCTGCAACATCATCCACGCGCTGGTGGCCAGCGGAATCACCACCGCCGGATACTCACTGCCCTGACTGCGGTGGATGGAGACGGCATAGGCGTGAGCCAGCTCGTCCAGCTCGTCGAAGGCGTAGTCGACCTCTTCGTCCTCGTCCGTGCGCACGGTGAGACTGTGGTCGTCGGGACGGATGCCAGTGACGATCCCCACCGTCCCGTTGAACACCCCCGCCGCACCCTTGTCATAGTTGTTGCGCAACTGGGTGACCTTGTCACCCACCCGGAAGACCCGCCCCCCGTAACGCCGCTCGGGCATGCCCTCCCGCGCCGGCGTCAACGCCTCCTGCAACGCCATGTTGAGCGCGCCCGCCCCCGCCGCACCACGATGCATCGGCGCCAGCACCTGCACCTCACGCCGGGCGTCCAGCCCGAACCTGGCCGGGATCCGCCGCGCCACGACATCCACCGTCATCGCCGCGATCTCCTCCGGCTCCTCACACGGAAACAGAAAGAAGTCCGACATACCGGCCAGCACCGGATGATGCCCGGTGTTCACCCGGTGAGCGTTGGTGACCACCCCCGACTCCTGCGCCTGACGGAAGATCTGCGTCAACCGCACCCGGGGCACGTCCGCGGCCGCCAGCAGATCCTTCAGCACCTCCCCGGCCCCCACCGACGGAAGCTGGTCCACATCACCCACCAGCAACAGATGCGTGCCCGGCGCCACGGCCTTGAGCAGCTTGTTGGCCAGCAGCAGATCCAGCATCGACGCCTCGTCCACCACCACCAGGTCCGCATCCAGCGGATTGTCACGGTCGAACGTGGCCTCCCCACCCGGCCGCAACTGCAACAACCGGTGAACAGTGGTGGCCTCGTGCCCGGTCAGCTCCGACAACCTCTTGGCCGCCCGGCCCGTCGGCGCCGCCAGGATCACCCTGGCCCGCCTGGCCCTGGCCAGCGTCACGATCGACCGCACGGTGAAACTCTTGCCGCAACCCGGCCCGCCGGTCAGCACCGCCACCTTGCACGTCAGCGCCAGCCGCACCGCCTGACGCTGCTCCGGCGCCAGCTCCGCACCCGTCTGGGCGGCCAGCCACCGCTCGGCCCGCTCCCAGTCGACCTCGGCGAAGGCCCGCAACCGGTCATGACCACTGTGCAGCAACGACAACAACCCCCCGGCCAGCGACACCTCGGCCCGATGGAAGGGCGGCAGATACACCGCCGGCACACTGTTGTCCCCGGCCGGCACCTGCTCACGCACCACCCCCTCCTCGGCCGCCAGCTCCTCCATGCACCGCGCGGCCAGCTCCGCCGGCACCTCCAGGATCTTCACCGCGTCGGCGACCAGATTGGGCGAGGGCAGGTAACAGTGGCCGTCATCGGCCGCCTGCGACAACGTGTACCGCAGCCCCGCCTTGACCCGCTCAGGACTGTCGTGCGGGATGCCGACGGCCTGAGCGATGGTGTCGGCCGTCTTGAACCCGATACCCCACACCTCATCGGCCAGCCGGTACGGCTGCTCACGCACCACCGAGATCGACGACTCACCGTACTGCTTGAAGATCCGCACCGCGATCGAGGTGGACACCCCCACCCCCTGCAAAAAGATCATCACCTCCTTGATGACCTTCTGCTCCTCCCACGCGGCCGCGATCATCTTCGTCCGCTTGGGACCCAGCCCCGGCACCTCCACCAGCCGCTGCGGCTCCTGCTCGATCACCTCCAGCGTCCCGGTACCGAAATGATCGACGATCCGCTCGGCCATCTTCGGCCCGATCCCCTTGATCAGCCCCGACCCCAGATAACGCCGGATACCCTGCACCGTGGCCGGCAACACCGTCGTGTAGGACCACACCTCGAACTGCCGTCCGTACCGAGGATGAGACGTCCAGCGCCCCCGCAACCGCAGCGACTCCCCGACCTGCGCCCCCAGCAGCGGCCCCACCACCGTCAACAGCTCCGCCCCCGACCGCTCGGTGGCCACCCGCGCGATCGTGTACCCCGTCTCCTCACTGGCGAACGTGATGCGTTCCAGCACGGCGGAAAGCTCGGTACCGACGACACCAGACGCACTCTCGCCCACCGCTCGCCCCTCCCACCGATACACCTGCGGTGCCAGGGTAGAGGAATCACCACTTATGAGAACCGTGACCACCCGCCGCCCCAGCCGCCGATCTCAAGGCGACCGCGACGCAGGGGCGAGGGGGCGACCACAGGCACACCTGTGGCGCCGGTGATCGAGGCCGGGGGAGTGCCCCCCTGAGGGCCTCGACACGCAGTCAGGACCCGACGACCACCCCGTCAGCACCCACCCCCGACGGCACCCCTTACAGTGACACCGGTGAAGATCAGACAAGGCCGCCCCGGCGACGACGCGCTCCTCCTGACCATGTTCGACAGCGCCGTGCAATGGCTCGTCAGCCAGGGACGCACCGGCCAATGGGGCACCCGCCCCTTCACCGGCGACCCCCGCCGCACCCAGCAGGCCACCGACTGGCTCGCCGGCGGCGGCATGCGCATCGCCGAACTCGACGGCGAGCCGGCCGGCTGCATCGTCGTCGGCGACGCCCTGCCCTACGTCACCCCCGCCACCGAACCCGAGCTCTACGTCCAGGTCCTCGTCATCGACCAGCGCCACTCCGGCCGAGCCGTCGGACGGCACCTACTGCAATGGGCCTTCCAGGAAGCCCGCGACCGCGGCCTCGGACTCGTCCGCGTCGACTGCTACGCCGGCGACGACGGCCGCCTCGTCTCCTACTACGAAAGCTGCGGATTCACCCGCGAGGCACCCTTCACCGTGGGGGAGTGGCCCGGCATGATCCTCCACCACCGCCCCTGAACCCCGCCCACCCCGAGCCCGACCCGGGCCAGGGCCTCACACCAGCGCCAGCTGCGCCGCCCGCGGCCCCCGCCCCACCGGCTCCGGCGCACCGCACCGCATCCCATAAACCCGGCACAACTGCGCGATCTGCCCCGTGATGCGCTGCTCATAGCCGGGGGAGGGGAGACCCGCCCGATCGTAGAGCTCCTCATAACGCTCCACCAGGTGCGGATGCGCCCCGGCCAACCACCGCAAGTACCACTGCCGCGTCCCCGGCGGCAACCGCAACACCACCGGCTCCACCGCCACCGCCCCCGCACCCGCGATCCGCCGCACCGTCGCCGTCAACTGGTCAGCGGCATCACTCAGCAACGGCAACACCGGCCCCATCAGCACCCGGCACTCCACCCCGGCCTCCACCAGCGCCGACACCAACTCCAACCGAGCCTGCGCCCCCACCGCCCCCGGCTCCACCGCACGCCTGATCCGCTCGTCCACGAACGCGATCGACACCGCCACCCGCGCACCGGCCCCCGCCAGCACGGACGCGTCCCGCAACACCAGAGCACTCCTGGTGTACACCGTGAACGGCACCCCCGCCGCCCCCAGCGCCCCCACCACCCCCGGCATCAACCGGTACCTCTCCTCAGCGGCCTGATAACAGTCGCCACCCACCCCCACCGCCAGCGGCTCACCCGCCCACCGCTCCAGCTCCGACCGCAACCGCTCCACCACGTTCGCCCGGACCACGATCCGCGTGTCGAAATCAGCCCCCGCGTCCAACCCCCACCTGCGATGACCGTCGCGCGCCCCGCACCCCAGACACGCATGCGCACAACCCCGATAAGGCGAGACCGCCCACCGCTCGGCGATGCCCGCACTCCCCGGCACCCGCTCGATCACCGTACGGGCCTGCGTCTCATAGAAACCGTCACGCACCACCGCACGCCGCTCGATCAGCGGCCGGTCGTCGACGGCCTCGACAAGCGCCAGCGCATCCCAACCCACCCGACCAGTGGAACACGCATTCGACTGCCTTTTCAAGCGGAACCCCCCCACTAAACTGGCACACCCGTCCCACTTACCAGCCCCCGAGGAACCCACCCCATGGCCTGGATCCTGCTCGCCTTCGCCATCGCCTCCGAAGTCCTGGCCACCACCGCACTCAAACTCAGCAACGGCCTCACCCACATCGGCTGGACCATCGCCGTCGCCACCGGCTACATCACCTCCTTCGTCCTGCTCGCCCGCGCACTCAAACTCCAACTCGACATGGGCACCGCCTACGCCGTCTGGTCCGGCGCCGGCACCGCCGCCATCGCCCTCATCGGCGCCACCCTCATGGGCGAAACCCTCACCCCCCTCAAAATCGGCGGCATCCTCCTCATCATCGGCGGCGTCATCGTCCTCAACCTCGCCGGCAGCCACTGACAAGCAGGCACCCAGAAAACGCGTTGAACACCCCCCACCCCCTCCCTACACTGCCCCCGTGCTCACACCCGAATACCCCATCACCACCCCCCGCCTCCACCTACGCCCCTTCACCCCCGACGACCTCGACGCCCTCCACGCCTACGAATCCCGCCCCGACGTCGCCCGCTACCTCTACTGGGAACCCCGCGACCGCCACACCACCGCCACCTTCCTCGACAAGAAGATCACCCGCCACAGCCTCCACGACGAAGGCGACGCCCTCGACCTGGCCATCACCCTGCGCACCACCGGCCAGCTCATCGGCAACACCCTGCTCATCTGGACCAGCAGACAACACCGCCAAGGCGAGATCGGCTACGTCCTGCACCCCGACCACCACGGCCACGGCTACGCCCCCGAAGCCGCCCGCCACATGCTCGACCTCGGCTTCACCCACCTCGGCCTCCACCGCATCACCGGCCGCCTCGACGCCCGCAACAAACCCTCCGCCCGCGTCCTGGAAAAACTCGGCATGCGCCACGAAGCCACCCTCGTCGACAATGAGATCGTCAAAGGCGAATGGACCAGCGAAACCATCTACGCCATGCTCGAAACCGAATGGACCCCATGACCGTCCACCACCTCGCCCTGCAAACCGACTGGGAACACGCCCAGCAAGCGGGGGAGTACCGCATCTCCACCCTCGGCCACACCCTCGACGACATCGGCTTCATCCACCTCAGCCGCGACCACACCCAGCTGCGCACCGTCCACGACACCTACTACACCGCCGTCACCCAGCCGCTCCTCGTCCTCGACATCGACCCCACCGGCCTGGACATCCGCACCGAGAACGGCTACCCCCACCTGTACGGCCCCCTCCCGCTCACCGCCGTCACCGCCACCCACCCCTACACCCCCTGACCGCCCGTCCACCCCATCGACCGGAACAACCGCAACACATGCGGCGGCGTCCCCACCACCTGCGTGCGCCCCGCCCGGCACGACAGCACCAGCAGCCGCGCCCCCTCCACCCCCAGGAAAGCCAGCCCGCTCACGTCCACCACCAGCGACTCGTCGATCCGCCGCGCCCGCTCCAGCGCCTCGGCCAGCGCCGCCTGGTTGGTCGCGTCCACCTCGCCCACCAGCGAGATGATCGACGGTCCGGGCATCGGGCAGCACGTGATGCGCAACTGGTGGTCGACGTAGAGGAGTTGGGGGAGGGACGCGCACCCGAGGGGGTCCGGGGTATTCACGACAAAGCCGCCATTCCCGGGCTCTCACATGCCCGGCTTCGCAAACAGGGGAGTGGACCGTGGACCGTGCGGCCGGTGAGCCCCACCGAGGCCGCCACCCCCCCAAGGACCAGGGCAGCCCCACCGAGGCCGGAGGGGTTTCACGCCCCCCATTCACACACCCGCACCCCGACAGCATAGAGCAGCCGTCCGACCGCCGTGCGTAATCGCCGGGATCTCCAGAACGGGACGACCAGCGCTTTTAAGGACGATTTACCCAAACCAAACAGAATCCACGTTCTGTACGGTATGAGCAGTTTGTCCAGCTAGAGGCGGTTCACGAAGCGGGAGGCGGCCCGCTGGCTCATGCCGGTCTCGCCGCGTACCAGGAAGACGGCTTCCTGGATCTGGCCGACCGCCTTCAGCTCGCGGGCCTGGTCGACCAGGTCGACACTGGGGTTGGGGCGATTTCGGGGGCTCTTGGTGAGCCGGACGGCCAAGATGATCAGCCAGATGACGGCGGCGACGATGACGGCGGTGAGTGCGACGAGGCCGGCCGTCGAGGCCGCCAGGGCCGTCGGCGCCGTGAGGATCAGGCTGGACGTCGTCAGGCTGGACATGGCAGGAATCTGCCCGGCGTGTGACCGTTCATGCGGGGTGTTTTTGCCGGGTCGTGGCGTGTGGCTGGTTGCTCGATAATGAACATTATGTCAAGTAGATCGGATGGAGGGCCTCCTCCGCCTTCCGGTCACGGCCCAGGGGCGGCCTCGGGCCGGCGGGCGTTGCTCGTGGGGAAGCTGTGAAGTTTTTTCTGCCGTTCCCGCCCCCGTCGTGATCTTGGCGGCCGGATTGGGGTGCGGCGTGATCTGGGGTTTCGTGGGTCCGGCGGTGCTCCCCTGGGTGCTGACGGGGTGTTTGACGCTGTGTTGATTCGCTGTCTTTGTCATGGTGGGTGGATTTAGGGTAGAGCTCCTGCCTATTCGCTCAGCGAGAGGAGCAGCACGTGGGGACCGAATCGGTTTTATGTCCGGTGTGTCAGGGGGTTCTGCCCGCTTCGGGCAGGGAGGCGTACACCCCGCTGCGGGGCCGGTTGATCGTGACGAACGGGTACTGCGCGGGCGGGCACGCCGAGGGGCGTGCCGAGGCGGCGCAGGTCGAGCAGGTGGAGCAGACGCGGCAGGTGGCGCGTCCGATGCCGGCCCAGCCTGTGGTGCAGGGTGTGGTGGCGCCGGTGCCGATGGGGCGGCGCTGAGTTTCGGCTGAGTCCCCGCCGTGTCCCCACCGCGTCTCGGCCGTGTCTCATCGGTGGCCGGGGGTGGTGTGCCAGTAGTCGCGGGTCTGTACGGCCAGCCCGTCGGGGTTGAAGCGGGCGAAGACGCAGCCCGCGAGGGTGACGGGGTGGCCGTTGTCGAGGGCGTGGACCCGGTATTCGATGGCGGCCTGGTCGCCGTCGACGATGGGGGTGGTGAAGGTGACGTGGGGGTCGCTTTCGCCGGTGAAGGATTGCCGGATGTAGTCGGCGATGGCGTGTTTTCCGTGGTGGGGTGGGCGGAAGGGCATGCTGGTGTGGGTGGCGTCGTCGCTGTAAAGGGCGATGATGGCGGTGGTGTCGTGGTGGGTCCAGCCGTGTTGCCAGGTGTCGGCGAAGTGCTGGGCGGCTGTCTGGGTGTCCATGGGGACCATTGTGGGCGGGTTGGGGTTCCTGGTCGGGGTTGAGGTGGTCTCCCCCGCCGGGATTTTCCGGGCATATCAGGGCAATATGGCTGCTCAGCGCAGGTGTCTGTGGTGATTTGTCAGCATCGGTGGAAGATTCGTGTCAACATCTAGAGATGTCTGGGCCTCATGGGACTGCCGTTGACGGCGGTACTGGTGGTGTTCCTCCGGTCGCGATCGGTTGACACCCCCGCTCCCCCTTTGCCCGCTGCCCCTTTGACGTCTCCGCGAAGGAAGTTCCGCGTTGCGTATCCTGCTCCTTTGTTCCTCGTTCAACGGCCTGACCCAGCGTGCCTGGCTGGAGCTGCGGCGGGCCGGCCATGACGTGAGCGTCGAGCTGGCGGTCTCGGAGCAGGCGATGGTGGAGGCGGCCGAGCTGGCCAAGCCGGATCTGGTGATCTGCCCGTTCCTGAAGGAGCGGGTGCCGCAGGCGTTGTGGCGCGGGCACCGTACGGTGATCATCCATCCGGGGCCGCCCGGTGACCGCGGGCCCTCCTCGCTGGACTGGGCGATCGCCGAAGGCGAGCGCGAGTGGGGGGTGACGGCGCTGCAGGCGGTGGAGGAGATGGACGCGGGCCCCATCTGGGGGTGGCGGACGTTCCCGATGCCGCCGGAGCCGCCGCGCAAGTCGGCGCTGTACAACGGGCCGGTGGCCGACGCGGCGGTGGAGCTGGTGGCGGAGGTGGCGGTCAAGGCGGCCGACCCGTTGTTCGCGCCGGTGCCGCTGGACTACCGCTCCCCCGAGGTGACGGGACGGTTGCGGCGTGCGATGCGGCATGCCGACCGGGAGTTCTCCTGGGAGCAGCCGGCCGAGGAGATCGTGCGGGTGGTGCGGGCGGCCGACGGTTCGCCGGGCGGGCGGGCGCGGTTGTGCGAGCTGCCGGTGCGGGTGTTCGACGTGCACCGGGGTCCCGATCTGGCGGGTGCGCCGGGGGCGGTGGCGGCGCGGCGTGAGGGGGCGGTGCTGGTGCACGCCGGTTCCGGGACGGTGTGGGTGGGTCATCTGCGCCTGGAGGAGGGCGGGGTGAAGCTGCCGGCGTCGATGGTGCTGGGTGAGCGGCTGACGGGGGTGGGTGAGCGGGCCGGTTACCGGGAGATCGCCTATGAGCGTGGCGAGGACGTGGGGGTGGTGAGTTTCGACTTCTACAACGGCGCCATGTCGACCGATCAGTGCCGGCGGCTGGCGGCGGCGTTGCGGTACGCGGCGGCGCAGGACACGCGGGTGCTGGTGGTGCGCGGTGGTGAGGTGTTCTCCAACGGCATCCATCTGAACGTGATCGAGGCGGCGCGTCATCCGGAGCTGGAGGCGTGGATGAACATCAACGCGATCAACGCGGTGTGCCGGGAGATCGTGGCGTGCACCTCGCAGCTGGTGGTGACGTCGATCGCGGGGAACGCGGGGGCGGGCGGGGTGATGATGGGCCTGGGGGCCGACCGGGTGATCGTGCGGGAGCCGGTGGTGCTCAATCCGCATTACCGGACGATGGGGTTGTTCGGCAGTGAGTTCTGGACGTACGTGCTGCCGCGGCGGGTGGGGGCCGAGCGGGCGCTGGAGCTGACCGGGCGGGCGTTGCCGGTGGGGGCGTCGGAGGCGGTGGAGCTGGGGCTGGCCGACCGGGCGGTGGGCGGGTCGCGGCAGGAGTTCGAGCGGCGGGTGCTGGATTACGCTCATCGGCTGGCCCAGGACCCCTCCTATGAGGGGTTGCTGGCGGCGCGGCGGCAGGTGCGGGAGGCCGATGACCGGCGTAAGCCGCTGGACGCCTATCGGGCCGAGGAGCTGGCGGAGATGAGCCGGGACATGTTCGACGATCGTCACGGGTTCCGGGCGGCGCGGCGGGCGTTCGTGGGGAAGGTGAAGGCGTCGGCCACTCCCCCGCATCTGGCGGGTGTTCGGGAGTTGTCCGGCGCGTCGGACCCCTCGGTCCCGTTCGCATCTCATATGTGAGATATGGTCTCGTGTTGTGGCAGATGATTATCTTGTGCGGATCGGCAGGCTCATCCGGGACGCGCGTCAGCATCGCGGTTGGACGCAGCTTCAGCTGGCCGACGCGCTGGCGACGAGTCAGAGCGCGGTCAACCGGATCGAGCGCGGCAACCAGAACATCAGTCTTGAGATGATCGCCCGGATCGGGGAGGCGCTCGACAGCGAGATCGTGTCCCTGGGGTATGCCGGTCCGATGCATCTGCGGGTGGTGGGCGGGCGGCGGCTGTCGGGCAGCATCGACGTCAAGACGTCCAAGAACGCTTGCGTGGCGTTGCTGTGCGCGTCGTTGCTGAACAACGGCCGGACGATCTTGCGTAAGGTGGCGCGGATCGAGGAGGTCTACCGGATCCTGGAGGTGCTGGCCTCGATCGGGGTGCGGGCGCGGTGGATCAACGAGGGCAACGACCTGGAGATCGTGCCGCCGGCCCGGCTGGAGCTGGAGGCGATGGACACCGAGGCGGCCCGCCGTACCCGTAGCGTGATCATGTTCCTGGGTCCGCTGATGCACCGTACGGGCCAGTTCCAGATCCCGTACGCGGGCGGCTGCGACCTGGGGACGCGTACGGTGCAGCCGCACATGTCGGCGCTGAAGCACTTCGGGCTGGACATCACCGCGACGGGCGGTTTCTACCACGCCAAGGTCGACGGCGGGGCGGCTCCGGCGCGGCCGATCGTGCTGACCGAGCGCGGCGACACCGTGACGGAGAACGCGCTGCTGGCCGCGGCCCGTCATCCGGGGGTGACGGTGATCCGCAACGCCTCCTCCAACTACATGGTGCAGGACCTGTGCTTCTTCCTGGAGCAGCTGGGCGTGCGGGTGGAGGGCATCGGCACCACGACGCTGACGGTGCACGGGCTGGCCTCCATCGAGCGGGACGTCGACTACTCCCCTTCGGAGGACCCGGTCGAGGCGATGAGCCTGCTGGCGGCGGCGGTGGTGACCAGTTCGGAGCTGACGATCTGCCGGGTGCCGGTGGAGTTCCTGGAGATCGAGCTGGCGGTCCTGGAGGAGATGGGGCTCGACTGCGACCGGACGGGTGAGTACTGGGCGGCCAACGGGCGTACCCGGCTGGTGGACCTGACGGTGCGGCCCTCCAAGCTGGCCTCCCCCATCGACAAGATCCATCCGATGCCGTTCCCGGGGCTGAACATCGACAACGTGCCGTTCTTCGCCGCGATCGCGGCCGCGGCGCAGGGGTCGACGCTGATCCACGACTGGGTCTATGACAACCGGGCCATCTACCTGACGGAGCTGACCCGGCTGGGCGCCTCGGTCAAGCTGCTGGACCCGCACCGGGTGCTGGTGGAGGGGCCCACGCGCTGGCGCAGCGCGGAGATGATGTGCCCGCCGGCGCTGCGTCCGGCGGTGGTGGTGCTGCTGGCGATGATGGCGGCCGAGGGCACGTCGGTGCTGCGCAACGTGTACGTGATCAACCGCGGCTACGAGGACCTGGCCGAGCGGCTGAACGCGCTGGGGGCGCGCATCGAGACCTTCCGCGACATCTGATTTTCGTCGGTGGCGGCCGCTACCGTCTCCTCTGCAGGCAACATCATCTGCATGCGTCGCCGAGATGTGAGGAGGGGAGCCGGTGCGGCCCGCGGAGCTCGACAGGTTGACGGTGGGACAGGCGGCTGACCGCTACGTGGAGCTGGTGGTGGCCAAGACGTCCACGGGGGCGCTGTCCCCGGCCACGGCCGAGGTCTACGCGCGTGACGTGGCCACGCTGGTGGCGCTGGCCGGCGCGGAGGTGGTGCTGGACGACCTGACCGGCGAGGACGTCGATGCGATCTTGCTGGCGTTCGCACGCAAGCCCGACGCGCGGCAGGCGGCGGCCCCCGGGCCAGGGTCGGGGCCGGGTCCGGGGTCGGGGCAGTCGCCGTCCTCGCAGGCGCGGTTCCGGCGGTCGATCTCGGCGTTGTTCAAGCACGCCACGCTGGCCGGGTGGGTGCAGATCAACCCGATGACGGCGGCCACGGTGACGGCCAAGCAGCGGGGCGGGCTGCGTCCGGAGCGGCGGGCGCTGACGCGGGAGCAGGCCCAGGGGCTGATCGGGGCGGCCCGGCAGTTGCGGGAGGCGCCCGAGCAGGACGGTAAGCGGCGCGACCAGCGCACGCAGCTGCGTGACGCGGTGATCGTGCTGCTGCTGTCGACGGTGGGGCCGCGGGTGTCGGAGCTGGTGCGCGCCAACGTGGAGGACTTCTACACCAACGACGGGGTGCGCTACTGGCGGATCTTCGGCAAGGGCGGCCGTACGCGTGACGTGCCGCTGCCCGACGACGTGGCCGAGGTGTTGCAGGCCTATCTGGCGCGTGGCCGGGGGCAGGTGGCCGGCGCCGACGGTGACAAGGCGTTGCTGCTGTCGTGGCGGGGGCGGCGGCTGGCGCGGGGTGACGTGCAGGCGGTGATCGACCGGGTGCAGCGGCACGTCGATCCCGACCAGCGGCGTTCGGTGACCCCGCACGGGCTGCGGCACACCACGGCCACCCATCTGCTGGCCGACGCCGTCGACATGGACGCGGTGCGGCGGGTGCTGGGGCACAGCGACCTGTCGACGCTGGGGCGCTACCGCGATGAGCTGCCCGGGGAGCTGGAGGTGGCCATGCGGTCGCATCCGCTGCTGCGTGACAAACCCTCCCGATGAGCGGTCGCCGGCCTTGCGCGGGCCGGTGATCGGGCCGGTGATCGGGATGGTGATGGCGGCCATCGGTCCGGTGATTGGCCGGGAGGCGGGCGGGGCTGGTTGGCTCGGCGGCGTGAACGCACAGATCACCACCGGATGGGTGGACATCGCAGGTATGACGGCCTACACGGCCCTGCCCGTGGGAACGCGGCGGCCTGTGGGCGTGCTGGTCGCCGGTGAGATCTTCGGGGTGAGCCGGTACGCCCGGCGGATGCCCGACCGGCTGGCCGGGCTCGGACACGTCGTGTGCTCGGTGGCGGGCGAGCTGGGGTTGTCGGCGGCGGTGGCGCTCTACCCGGGCTGGCTGACGGGCACCGACCTGCCGCTCAGCCGGCCGGAACCGACACTGGAGCCGGCCGCGCGGGCGCCGGGACGGCTGGTGGTGCTGCTCGGCGCCGACGACCCGATCATCGACGCACGCCAGCAGGAGGCGATCGGCGAGCGGCTGGAGACGGTGGTGTATCCGGGCGCCGGCCACGGGTTCGCCGCCGACGAGCGCGACAGCTTCCACCCGGCCTCGGCGCGCGAGGCCTGGCGGCTGATCGAGGAGGTGCTGGACCAGGTGCGCCGCTCACCGCAGACGGCCGGCTGACCTTTCAGGTGCGGGCGGGGGTGGCGCGCACGGCCAGACGGTCGAGGGAGATGCCCAGCACGTCGGCCAGCGAGGCGATGGTGAAGAACGCCGGCGTGGCGATGCGCCCGGTCTCGATCTTGCGGAGGGTCTCGGCGGACATGCCGGCGGCGGCGGCTATCTCGACGATGCTGCGCTCGCCTCGGGCCTGACGCAGCATGTGGCCGAGCTGCTCGCCGCGCAGCCGCTCCTCGGGGGTCAGCGGGGATCGCACCATGCCCCCAGCCTACACCCCCGGGATACTTATACCGGTATTGTTATCGCCCCCGCGGGGGTCGGGTCAGGGGATGCGGGACACCTCCGGGAAACCACCACCCGACCCTTCGAACAGGCGCGTCGCCTTCCCCCGCAGGTGCAGATCGAAGAACGCCCCGACATAGGCGCGCTGAGCCGCCACCGACCGTCGCGCATCGATCGTCCCGACGAAATCGGCCACCGCCACCCCGCCCTTGGGCAGCGCCGCGGCGACCTGCGGCAGCAGCGCCTGCAGGTCGGTGAACGAACCGTGCGCGGCGCCCTTGAACCGCAGCTCCCGCTTCCACCCGGTCGAGGCCCGCCAGAACGACCTCCAGCTCGGCTCGCTCTCCCGCGTGTGCGCCTCGGCCGCCAGCTGCAGGAACGGCCTGGCCACCCCGGTGACGGCCACCGGCCCCACATAACCGCCGTCCAGATTGACCCCCGCCACCACCCGCCGGTCGTCGTGGACGAGCTGGGCCGCCACCGACCCGCCCAGCGACTGCCCCAGCGCCCCCACCCGCGACAGATCCGGCGCACCCCGCAACCCGGCGGGCAACGCCACACCCCCGATCGCCTCCCCCCGCCCCAGAGCGGCCACCCGATCCAGCACGAACCGCATGTCGGCCAGCCGCGCCCGCGCATGCCGCTCCAGCAACCCGGCGATGACCCGCGGCGTCAGCTTGGCCGGCAACGGCAACGCCCGCACCACCCGCCCACCGGGGAACTCCACCTGATCGGCCTCAAAGGTGTGATCCACCGTGACGACGAGATAGCCACGCGAAGCCAGATCCTGCACCAGCGCCGTGCCCAGCGTGCGCGGCCCGCCGTCCCCCGAACCGAACAGCACCACGGGCAGCCTGCCTCCGCCGCGCTCCACCGGCGCGCCGGAACGCGCCGCGGTGACGGTGGCGGCCCAGTCGACCGCCCCCTTGGCGATCCCCATGGGTGGCGCGGAACGACGATCCCAGTCGGCGGCGGCCAGCGGCGCCATGTGCGGGGCCGGTGGCAGCGCGCTGCGCGCGGCCGGGTACCACAAACTGACCATCAGCTCCCGATACCGCTTCGACCTCACCAGCGGGTCGGGACGCGACCGGTCGACCAGGCGCACGGCCACCGTCCCCACGGGGAGAGGACCAGCGGGCGCGGGCAGGGTGAGCGTGACCGCGGGCCGCCCTTGCTGCTCCTGCACGGCGGTGGCGGGCGCGAGGGCCAGGGCGGCGACGGCCAGATGAGCCGCGTACGTCATCACGGACATGCCGGTTCTCCTCCAACGGAACGACAACGGGGATGTGCGCCGACACTGGCAGCCGCGCCCGCCGACCGGCCAGCGGCCACAGGCTGACCTGCGGGTACGACTTTCGGATGAGAGCCCCCGATGTTCATCCCCGAGGAGGATGGGGGGCGCCACGGCCCGGCCTTTAGGGTGGGCGCATGAACCCGGCCGCCCGCCTGACCACGACGATCCGCTCGGTGCCGCCCACGGCCGCCGACGCACTGCTGGCCGCCGTCATCTTCACCGTCACACTGGGCCCCGGACGGGTGACCGAAGGCGGCCCGCACACGCTCGCGCTCCAGGTCGCCCTGGTGGCGCCACTGGTATGGCGGCGGCGCGCCCCGCTACTCGTCCTGTGCGCCACCGGCGGCGCGGCCGCCCTCCAATGGGTTGCCGGCGTGCAACTCCCCGCCGACGCCGCCCTGCTGGTCGCGCTCTACACGGTCGCCGCCCACCGCCCCTGGCGGGCCGCGCTGGCCGCCACGCTCGCACTGGAGACCGGCGTCGTGCTGGCCGCCACCCGCTGGGCGCCACCGGGACAGACGCCGTTCACGGTGGCCGCGCTCAGCGCGATGTCGGCCGCCGCCCTGGCCGCCGGCCTGTGGACGCGGGCACGGCAGACCCACCTCACCTTCCTCGAACGCGACCGCGACCAGCGGGCCCGCCTGGCGGTCGCCGAGGAACGCGCCCGGATGACCCGCGACATGCACGACATCGTCACCCACAACCTGTCGGTCATGGTGGCCCTGGCCGACAGCGCCGCCTACGTCCACGACCGGGTACCCCGCCAGGCCGCCGCCGCCATGACCCAGATCGCCGACACCGGCCGCCAGGCACTGCGCGACATGCGCCGCTCCCTCGGCGCCGACCAGGGGGCCGACCAGGGGGCCGACCAGGAGGAGGCCGCCCTCCACCCGGCGCCCGGCATCGCCCAGCTCCACCCCCTGGCCGACCGCATGCGCTCCGCCGGCCTGCCGACCCGCCTCCACATCACCGGGAACCCCGCCGACGTCCCCGCCGCGGCCCAGCTCACCCTCTACCGGCTGGCCCAGGAGGCGCTGACGAACACGCTGCGGCACGCCCCCGGCGCCCAGGCCCACGTCCAGGTGCGCCTCACCCCCGCGCGGGCCGACATCGAGGTCACCGACGACGGCCGCCACCCCACCACCCCCCAACCCGCCGGGAGAGGACTGGCCGGGATGCGCGAACGCGTCACCGCCTACGACGGCACCCTGCACGCCGGCCCCGCCCCCGGCGGCGGCTGGCAGGTCACCGCCACCCTCGACCTGACCGGCCCGGACACGCCATGACCATCCGGCTGCTGATCGCCGACGACGAAGCACTGCTGCGCATGGCCTTCCGCATGGTCCTGGACGCCGAACCCGACCTCCACGTCGCCGGCGAGGCCACCGACGGAGACCAGGCCACCCGCCTGGCCCGGCACCTGCGCCCCGACGTCGTCCTCATGGACGTCCGCATGCCCGGCCTCGACGGCATCCAGGCCACCCGGCAGATCGCCCGCGACTGCCCCACCTCCCGCGTGCTCATCCTGACCACCTTCGACCTCGACGAGTACGCCTTCGCCGGACTCAAAGCCGGCGCCGCCGGATTCCTGCCCAAGAACACCCCGCCCGCCGACCTGCTCAGCGCCATCCGCAACGTCGCCGCCGGCGAAGCCGTCCTGTCGCCACGCGTCACCCGCCGCCTGCTGGAGAAATTCGCCCCCCAGCTCACCCCAGACCCCCGCGAACAGGACCGGCGGCTGCGACAGCTCACCGCCCGCGAACACGACGTCCTCGTCCAGGTGGCACGCGGACTGTCCAACGCCGAAGTAGCCGCCTCACTGCACCTGGCCGAAGCCACCGTCAAGACCCACCTCAGCCGCGTCCTGCTCAAACTCGGGCTGCGCCACCGCGCCCAGGTCGTGGTCTTCGCCTACGAGAGCGGACTCGTCCGCCCCTCCTCCTGACCCCGCTCCGCCCGCTCCACCAAAGCGGCGATCCGCGCGCTCACCAGCGGCCACACCCCCGGCGGGAACCCATGCCCCATGCCGTCCACCAGCAGGAACTCCGCCCCCGCGATCGCCTGCGCCGTGGCCCGCCCACCGGCCGGATCGGCGACGGCATCAGCCGCGCCATGGATCACCAACGCCGGCACCGCCACCCCGCCCAACCCCTCCCGCCGGTCACCCGACCCGATCACCGCGGCCGCCTGCCGCAACATGCCCGCCAGCGACCAGCCCCGATCCCACACCCGCTCCGCCAACGCCCGAACCGCCTCCACATCGGCCGCCACACCACCGGTCACGGCCCCGGCCACCATCCGCTCCACATACAACTCCCGCGTCGTCGGCGGCGGCCCGCCAACAGGCGGCGGAACCCCCGGACGCGGTGGCGGCGTCATCCGGTCACCGGCGGTGGACATGATCGACGTCAGCGACCTGACCCGGCCCGGATGCCCGATCGCCACCGCCTGAGCGATCATCCCGCCCAGCGAGGCGCCCACCAGATGCACGCCGTCCAGCCCCAGAACATCCAGCAAGCCCACCGTGTCGGCCACCAGATCGTCCAGCGTGTACGCCAGCGACGACAGATCACCCGCCAGCGCCGCCCCGAAATCCGGCTCCCCCGCACCGTCGAACCGCGTCGAGCGCCCGCAGTCACGACCGTCGAAACGGATCACCTGCAGGCCATGCCCCACCAGCGCCGCACACAACCCGTCAGGCCAGCTGATCAACTGCCCGCCCGCCCCCATGATCAGCAACACGGGCGGCGCGGCCCGATCCCCCAGCCGCTCGTACACGATCTCCACCCGGGAAGGCCCCACCCCGAACGCCCGCTCCTCACCCATCCGCTCCCCCTCCTCCCGCACCGGAACCAGCAGATCCGTCACCAGCTCCTCAACCGGCGTGCACGCCGGATCCGACACGTACACCTCCCGCAAAGGCCCGCTCACCGCCAGCCCCCGCTCGGCACACCACGCCAGAACGGCATGCACCGTCAACGAGATCTGGTCATAAGGCCCCACATGAGTGGCACGCGCGAACATCCCACCCGGCAACACCCCCACCTCGGCCCCGCCACCGGGCTTCGCGTCACCTTCCAGAATCAACCCCACCCGGACCTGCACCACCTCGCCCACATCCACCGGGAACAACCCCACCAACCGAACCGGCCCCCGCACCCCCTCAAGCAACCGCGCCACCGCCGCGGACGTAGCCCGCCCCACATCCTCCAACCCCGCCGCCCGCTCACCCACGAACGCCGCCCGCCACCCCGGCTCCCGCACCAACCCCACCTCAGGCGCTGGCAACCCCTCAGCCAGCACCCGCTCCAACGACGCCAACGTCCGCCGCCGCCGCGCCAACTCCGCCTCCAACGACACCCGGACCGACTCCAGCGCCCCCGTCTCCCCCGACAACACCCGCCCCACCACCGGCAACGGCACATCCAACGACCGCAACAACCCGATCGACAACGCCTCCCGCGCCTGCCCAGCCCGGTAATACCGATAACCCGTCCCCGCATCCACATACGCCGGACGCAACAACCCCAACTCGTCGTAATGCCGCAACTGCTTCACACTCAACCGACCAAGCCGCGCGAACTGCCCAATCGACAGCAACTCCTCATCCACCAGCACACACCCTCACGTAACGTCAGACCCATGACCCTGTCCATCGGCCAAGTCGCCAAACTGGCCGGCATCACCGTACGGACCCTCCACCACTACGACGAGATCGCCCTCCTCACCCCCAGCCAACGCACCACCGCCGGCTACCGCCGCTACACCGACCACGACCTCCTCCGCCTCCAGCAAATCCTCCTCTACCGCGAACTCGGCTTCCCCCTCGAAGAGATCACCGACATCCTCGACCACCCCCACACCGACGAACTCACCCACCTCCACCGCCAACACGAACTCCTCACCCGCAAAGCCCAACGCCTCCACCACGTCATCACCAACGTCGAACGCGCCATCCACGCCCACACCCAGCGCATCACCCTCACCCCCCAAGAGCGCTTCGACATCTTCGGCGACTTCCACCCCGAAGACCACCAACCCGAAGTCCAACGCCGCTGGGGCCACACCGACACCTACGCCGAAAGCCGCCGCCGCGCCGCCACCCACACCAAAACCGACTGGCTCCACCTCACCACCGAAGCCGCCGCCATCGACGACGACCTGCGGGCCGCCCACACCCGCGGCCACGCCCCCGACAGCCCCCACGTCATGGACATCGCCGAACGGCACCGCGCCCACATCACCCGCTGGTTCTACGACTGCACCCCCGAACACCACCGGCGCCTCGGCGACCTCTACGCCACCGACCCCCGCTTCACCGCCCACTACGACCGCCTCGCCCCCGGCCTGGCCGCCTACTACCGCCAAGCCATCCACGCCAACAGCGCCCGGCAGCAGAAGTAGACAGGCCCGCGTGACCCCGCCGTTCGCCGGCCCGGGGAACGCTCAACCACCAGGACTGCCGGCACAACAACGAGAACCCCGCGACGGACACCCCACGGACTGAGGAGCGCCGCCCTCCTGACCTCGATGATGGGCTTGTGCTGCTCACCTTATGATCTTGTGCAAACCCATCGGCTTTACAATGTAGATTTCTAAGCTCCGAGATCGAGAGCCGCGGCCGTGAGCGCCCGTGCCCGGCGCGGTGAGGTCACCAGCTCCACCGTGTCCGACAACTGATCGATGCACCCCGCCACCGGCAACCCCCTGATCACCGGGTCCGTCACCGACTCCATCAGCGCCCGCGCGAACCGCTCCCCGCCGATCACCTGGAACGGCCGGTCGAAGAACCCCCGCACCCCCTCCTCCAGCCGTCCGGTCAGCGCCATGCGGTTCTGCAGCGCGGCCAGCCGTCCGTAGGCAGCCGTCAGGCCCTGCTCGCGCTCCCGGAACGAGCGCGCCGCCATCGCCGCCTCCAGCGCCTCGCCCAGCTCGGCCGAGCCCGGCAACCGCGCCAGCGCGCTGCCCAGCCATTTGGCGTACGGCGGATAGCGGCGCCGCAGCAGCAACGCCAGCCGCATCACCTCCCGCGCCAGCCGCGCCCCCACCACGGCGGAACCGAGCTCGTCCCCGACCTCCGCGCACCGCCCCGGGAACGGCTCCTCCTGGCCGATGCGCTGCCACTGACAGGCCAGGACGTAGCGCCACACGTCCTGCGGATACCAGCGCAACGCCTGCCGGACCGCCTCCAGCCCCTCGCCCGGCAGACCGTCGCAGAACACCTCGCCCCCCGTCACCTCGGCCAGGCTCTGCCACGGCACGGACAACCAGTCCAGCAGCGACACCCCCTGGCGCGGGTCGAACCCGAGCCGTCCCACCAGCCACTCCCCCAGCTCGGCGACCACGACGCCCGGCTGGCGGACCCCGTGATACTCGAAGACCGTGTCAAAACCGCCGAACCGGTCGGGCAGCCCCGCCGTGACACGCTCGCGTACCGGCTCCACCTGGCCGGCGGGCACGAACAGCAGGACCCGCGGCCCCCAGTCATGGTCGGCCGAGCGGGCCGTGTCGAACTCGAGCACCTCCGACCCCGGGCCGATCAGCGCGGCGCTGTGCCGCACCCCGGGCAGCAGCGGCGCCACGACCTCGCCGTAGAAGGCGCGAGAAAGCTCAATACCAGGCACAAAGTTGGACATCACGCCGTCAACTCTGCACGAGCACCGCCCGAACCTCACCCGGTTTTCCCGCCGCCGGTGACAGCGTGGTCCGCGACCGGACACGCCAGGGGGAGGGACCCGTTGAGCAAGGTCGTCGCCGACATCTCTGTATCACTGGACGGCTACGTCACCGGCCCCGACCCCGGCCTGGAGCACGGCCTCGGCACCGGCGGCGAACTCCTGCACGCCTGGGCCCGCCAGCCCACCGACGTCGACGCGCGCGTCCTGGGCGGCGCCGTCCGCGACACCGGAGCGGTCATCATGGGACGGCGCACCTTCGACGTGGTCGACGGCCCCTACGGCTGGGGCGACCCGCTCGCCTACGGTTCGGCCCGCGACCAGCCGCAGGCGCCGCCCGTGTTCGTCGTCACCCACGTCCCGCCCTCGGCGGTACGCCGGCCCGAACTGTTCACCTTCGTCACCGACGGCCCCGCCGCGGCCGTCGAGCAGGCCCGCACCGTGGCGGGGGACGGCGACATCGTCATCATGGGCGGCGCCGACCTGATCGGCCAGGCCACCGACGAGGGGCTGCTCGACGAGTTGCGCCTGCACCTGGTGCCGTTGCTGCTGGGCGCCGGCACCCGTCTGTTCGCCCGGGTACGTCCGCGCCAGTGGGAGCCGGTCGAGACGCACTTCTCCCCGCTGGCCACCCACCTGACCTATCGCGCCATCATCTGAACCCCGGCGGGATCGGGGCCGGTCACCTGGCAGGCCAGCACCGGCCTGCGGCGGTACCCGATCCGCTCGTACACCTTGATCGCCGCGGTGTTGACGTCGTCCACCATCAGGGCCGCGCGTCCGTGCGTGGCCACGAGCTGGGACGACCCCCACCCGCACACCCGCTCGGCCAGCCCCCGCCCGCGGAAGCGGGCGGCCGTGGCGACCCCGGCCAGCAGCCCCACCGACGGCGCGGACCACGCGTCGGCCGCCACCGCCGCCAGCTCGTGCCCCACGCGCACACCGGCCCACCGCCGCACGCCGGGCGCACCCGGCACCGCGTACGACGTGGGCGCGTCACCGGCCAGCAGGGCCGCGACCTCCTGGTCGGCCTCACCATCGAGCCAGCCGACCTCCGGCGGCGGCGCGGCGGGCGCGGCCTTGAGGCTCATCCAGGAGAACGCGCCGCTCTCCCGCACGCCCTCCAGCCCCGCCGCCACCCGCCGCATCAGCTCGCGCTCGCCCAGCGGCCGGTAGGTGGGGCCCAGCTCGGCCAGCGCGTGCCGGACCAGTTCGACGGCGTCGTCCGGATCGTCCGGGTCGCCCCACACCGCCAGCCGGTCGTGCAGGGAGATGCGCGGCGCGCCGGCCACCACCGCGTTCCCCAGCGCCCAGGCGCGGGCCTGGCCGCGCAGGTCCTGGGCGGTCCACATGACCAGGTCGTCGTCGCCGCACGCGGCGCGCAGCACGTCCAGGTCGCGCAGCCGGTGGATCACAAGATCTCGCCGGGCCGGTACGCGGCGGCCTCCGGGTGCTCGGTCACGACCTGGGACACCAGCCGCACCAGCTCCTCGACCTGCGAGGCGGCCGCGCCGGTGAAGGACACCCGGTCGGCCAGCAGCGCCTCCAGCTCGCCGCGGTCCAGCGGGAAGCGCTCGTCGCCGCCCAGCAGGTCCAGCAGCTCGTTGGACGCGCCCCGCGACCGCATCGCCAGCGCCGCGGCCACCGCGTGCTCCTTGATCAGCTCGTGGGCCTGCTCGCGCCCCACGCCGGCGCGGACGGCGGCCATCAGCATCTTGGTCGTGCCCAGGAAGGGCAGGTAGCGGCCCAGCTCGGCCGAGATCACCGCCGGGAACGCGCCGAACTCCTCCAGCACGGTCAGCATCGTCTCCACCAGCCCGTCGAAGGCGAAGAACGCGTCCGGCAGCGCGACCCGGCGCACCACCGAGCACGACACGTCGCCCTCGTTCCACTGGTCGCCGGCCAGCTCGCCCACCATGGAGGCGTAGCCGCGCAGCACCACGGTCAGGCCGTTGACGCGCTCGCAGGAGCGGGTGTTCATCTTGTGGGGCATCGCCGAGGAGCCGACCTGCCCCTCCTTGAACCCCTCGGTGACCAGCTCGTGCCCGGCCATCAGCCGGATCGTCTTGGCCAGCGAGGACGGCGCGGCGGCCAGCTGCACCAGCGCCGAGACCACCTCGAAGTCCAGGGAACGCGGGTAGACCTGGCCGACGCTGGTCAGCCGCCGCGAGAACCCCAGGTGGGCGGTGACCTTGTCCTCCAGCTCGGCCAGCCTGTCCTGCCGGCCGCCCAGCAGGTCGAGCATGTCCTGGGAGGTGCCGACGGGGCCCTTGACGCCGCGCAGCGGGTAGCGCGCGATCAGCTCCTCCAGCCGGTGGTAGGCCACCAGCAGCTCGTCGGCGGCCGAGGCGAACCGCTTGCCCAGCGTCGTGGCCTGCGCCGCCACGTTGTGGGAACGTCCGGCCATGACCGTGGCCGTGTGCTCCCCGGCCAGCGAGGCCAGGCGGGCCAGCAGCGCCACGACGCGGTCGCGTACCAGCAGCAGGCTGTCGCGGATCTGCAGCTGCTCGACGTTCTCGGTCAGGTCGCGCGAGGTCATGCCCTTGTGCACCTGCTCGTGCCCGGCCAGCGCGTTGAACTCCTCGATGCGCGCCTTGACGTCGTGGCGGGTGACGCGCTCGCGCGCCGCGATGGACTCCAGGTCGACCTGCTCGACGACCTTCTCGTAGTCGGCTATCGCGCCCTCGGGCACCGCCACCCCGAGCTCGGCCTGCGCCCGCAGCACCGCCAGCCACAACCGCCGCTCAGCGATGATCTTGTACTCGGGAGACCACAGGCGGGCCAGCCCGGGTGAGGCGTAGCGGGCGGCCAGGACGTTCGGGATGCGCGGCTTGGAAGTCACGTTGGACAAGTGTATTCACACCCCGTTACCGGCACCGCATCCAGTCCGCACGGCCCGTCCCGCGCCTGCGGTCACCGCGGGGGTCACCGGTTCCCATGCGGCCCCGCCGGCCTCGCGAACGGCCCCTGACCAGCACCGTCCTGCATACGGCCGGACCGGAACCATGTTTCCTCCTGTCCTGGCCGGTAAGTACAGGAGGTCGCGAGGAAACGACCAGAAAGGCATGAACATGAGCACCGACGACAAGATCCGCAACAAGGCCCAGGAGCTCAAGGGACGCGCCAAGAAGAACGTCGGCGACGCCACCGACAACGAACGGCTCCAGGCCGAAGGCCGCGCCGACCAGACCAAGGGCGGCCTGAAGCAGGCGGGCGAGAAGGCGAAGGACGCCGGCAAGAAGGTCAGGGACGCCTTCAAGAAGTGACCGCACGCTCCTGGCTGTGAACCGCGCCGGCCACCCGCCGCCGCCTGGGACGGACAGACACCGGACCCGCCGTGCCGCGATCGGCTGCCGCAGATCGGCTCGATGTTGCCGATCCGCAGCAGCCGACAGGCCGCACGGCGGGTCACGCCGACTCCGCACCGCCTCCGCCCGCCTTCCGGCCTACGAGACCGTCGCCGGACGCCGGCTGTCGCACTCCGCTAGCTGTTGCACTCCCTGGACAGGACCTTGCCGGTCTTGGCGTCCGTGCAGGTCTTGCAGGTACGGTTCGGGCTCGCCGGGAGCGGTTCCTTGGTGGTCGTGCACTCGCGCTCGGTGGACTGCTCCTGCTTCTGGGTCTTCTGCTCGCAGTACTGCTTCTTGAACCCGCCGCCCTTCATGTCACGGCAGTAGTAGCACCTCTTGTTGCCCTCCTCCAGCCACTTGCACTTCGGAGCGCGACCGGCGGCACAGTCGGCGAGCGCGACGGACGTGGTGGGCGTGGTGGGCATGGTGGCGCCGGTGTGGGCTTGGGCCCCCAGCGCCTGCGAGGCCATCGAAGGGGCGAGGGCGGCAGCGACAAGGGCGCTGACAGCGCATGCTTCCTTGAACACGTTTCCTCCCGCAGAACATCTTCCTCTGGCCCCTCCATCGTGGCCCGCCATTGTGGGGACGCGTCAATACACAAGCCCGGAATTTATTCTCCGCCGCCGAACGCATGTCTTCACCCTAAACGCTGAATCGCATTTCTCGTACGCCGCCGAAGCCGTCATCAGAAGCCTTCTTTGCTTTTCCTGGCCGCTTTATCTCGTCGCTCTGCCGTACGCTTCACACGTGTTTCCCGGCCCTGACATGAGCCAGGCTCACTTACGCCTTCTCGTCCGGACAGCCGATTGACTGGTCCGACCTCACCGGATGCTCCGACATCCCCGTCAACGGCACCCCAGGGGCGGTCGGCGGCGCACAGGTGACCACCCGCGCCGTCATCCACGAGAGCCTCGCCCGCTTCAGGACGCTGTTCGACCAGAGCGTCACCTTCAACGACGTGTAACATCCCGCAGCCTTTCTGGACCGGCACGACGACCAGCCGCGCGAGATGTTCTCCGTGCCGTCCGGCAGGTGGTGGTGATCGCCAGAAAATGGATCGAAGTCCGACGACTGATCCGCTAGCGTCTGTTTCGCAAGTCCCCCTCAGATCCGTCGGGTCTGGTGAGGGCACGGGTCGAAGTTCGTCGGTTACCACTTCTAATGGGGCGGTCGCAGGTTCGAGTCCTGCCCGGGGCCAACGCTCCGGTAGCTCAGTCGGCAGAGCACCTGAACGCCGGTGAACGTCCCACATCCGTGTCCTCTCCAGGCCTCGCCGGTCCGTCAAGTCAGCATGGCCCGGTGGCACGGGTCGAATCCGGTCGGTTACCACAGGGTTCGATTCCTTCCGGCCCCTCCTCATGGGGCCGGCCGCCCAGATCGGCTGGGCACCCGGTCGGAAACCCCACATCCGTGCCGTCGGCCGGCTGGCGACGGAATGACGGCGGGTCGACGTCGTTCGGTCATCTCCGGCACCGGCGGTCGCGGGGTTCGAGTCCCCGCTGCGCGAGTTCTCGCGCACAGCTCAGCGGTGGAGCTCCGGTCCTGACCCGGTCGACGCACCCATGTCCGCCGTTCCATCACATCCGCCGCCTGGCGGGTCGAACACCCTTGTGGAGGCACATCCATGACCCGCAACCGTGACCCTCTGGCCGGCGTCTCCGCCATCGCGACGCCGCAGACCCGGCCCATCCCCGGTCGCCCCGACCAGGTTCGGAACGCGGCAGGCGGCCACGTCTTCGCCAAGGACGTGTGGCGCAAGCTGGAGGACTTCCTGATCCTCGGCACCACCGGCGGCACCTACTACGTGGGCGCGGACAAGCTGACCGCCGACAACGCCGGCGTGTTGTTCCAGGCGATCGCCGAGGACGGCCCCCGCGTGGTCGAGCTGCTGACCGCGATCTCCACGGCGCGTCCGCCCCGAGCGCCGAAGCAGCGTCCGGCCCTGTTCGCGCTGGCCGCCTGCTACGCCAAGGGCGACGCCGACACCCGTCAGGCCGCCAAGGTGGCCCTTGCCAAGGTCGCTCGCACGACTGACCATCTGGCCCAGTTCTTCGGCTACTACAAGAACCTGGGCGGTAAGGCGACCGCCCGCGGTGTCGCGCCGACGGCGGGCCGTTCGCTGCGGACCGCGCTGGGCTCGTGGTTCCTGAACGGGACCGCCGACGACGTGGCCTTCAAGGCGTGCAAGGCCCGTCAGCGCAGGACCCCGCAAGGTGAGGCGTTCGACCTGCGCGACGTTCTCCGCATCGCCCACCCGGCAGCGGACGGAGAGCAGCGCAGGACCCTGTTCGGGTGGATCGCCGGCAACGTGGGCGACGAGCGGGCGCGCGAGGCGCTGCCCGCGGTGGACCGGTTCCTGACCGCGAAGGCCGTCACGAGTCCGTCCGAGGCGGTACGGGTCGTGACCGCGGAGAAGGTGCCATGGGAGTTCCTGCCCGACGCCATGCTGCGCGAGCCCGCCGTGTGGGAGGCCCTGATCGAGACGGTCGGCATGACGGCGCTCATCCGTAACCTGGCACGGATGACCCGCCTGGGCACGCTCACGCCGACGGCGGCGGCGACGTCGCGTGCGGTGCTGCGGCTCACCGACCGCCAGGCGGTCCTGCGGGCCCGCATCCACCCCATGGACGCCTGGCTCGCCCTGCGCGTCTACGCCTCCGGGCAGGCTCAGCCGAACCCGCGCGCGGGCCGCCAGACCTGGCATCCCGTCCCGGCCATCCTGGACGCGCTGGAGGAGACGTACGAGGCGGCGTTCGGCACGGTCGAACCGTCCGGGAGGCGACTGCTGGTCGCGGTGGACTCCTCCGGCTCGATGAGCTGGGGCGGCGGCGTCCGGCTGGGCGGTTCGCCGATCGGGTCGCCGTACGAGGTCGGCAACGCCATGGCGGTCATGCTCGCCCGCATCGAGCGCGGCAACGTGCACGTCATCGACGTCGACACCGGCGTCCACGCCTCGAAGGTGACCCCTCGCACCAACCTGCGTGAGATCGCCTCATGGCAGCCGTCCGGCGGTGGCACCGACCTGTCCCTGCCGTTCCGGTGGGCGCGCGAGCAGCGCATGCGGACGGACGGGATCGTCGTCTTCACCGACAACGAGACGTGGGCGGGCCGGGCTCACCCGTCGCAGGAACTGGACGCCTACCGCCGTACCGTGGCCCCGGGGGCCCGCGTGATCGTGGCCGCGATGACCGCGGCGGGTTACTCGATCGGCGACCCCCAGGACGACGGTGTGCTCAACGTGGCAGGCCTGGACGCCTCACTGCCACTGATCGTCAACGGCTTCCTCCGAGGCTGACTGAGTTCTGGCTCCTCCCCAGGGTCCGGCAGCGCCTGCACGAGGTGCTGCCGGACCGGTGCCGAGCGGCGCACGCCCTGAACTTCTCCCGCCGGAAAGGGCGAACTACGGCAAGCCGCAGCTCCGCTGCCTTTCATGGTGGACATGATCTTCGCAGGCGCAGGGAACGCCTGCGGCCAAGAGCGGCACGTGCACGCAGGAGAATCTCATGTCGGTTAATTCGATCTCGCTGGACGACCTGCCGGCCCGTCAGGAACAAGCGGCTCTGCTGTCCACAGTCGAAGCCATATCGGACAAGCCGGGCCACATCAAGGTGACGCCCTACATGCGCGACGCCGGCTGCCTCTGCTCCCACGCCGTCACACTGCCGCGCGAGGAGATCGCGTCCATCACCATCACAGATCAAACGCACGACTGCTGCGGCAAGACCTTGACCGTTGTGTCGGTGATCCGAGCGACCTCATCGGGGGAGGCTCACGCACATTGCACACCTCCTTCATGGGGGTCACGATCCCGTCACTCCATACCTGCGCATGCTGTGGAAAGCGCCGGACGTCCAGGATCGGTCCCAGCAGGTCCGCGCCGCCCAGCGCGCTGCCCGTACCCCGGCTTCGGGCCGTGCTCAGGCGCGGGCGGGCAGGGACCCCAACGAGGAACGACAGGTCCGGCTCACCGCCCAGCGTTTCCTCACCGACCACCTACGCTGCTACCGGCGCCGCTGGTGGCAGCGCCGCACCGCCGTCAACCCGCACTACTGGCCCGGCATCAGCCTCGATCTCACCGGTGCCGTGCTCATCTCCTTCAAGTTGACCTCCTGCCGGATGCATCGGGCGCACTTCAGCGAGGCGCTCTTCCTTGGGGACGCCGACTTCAGGGGGGCGACCTTCACCGGCGATGCCTGGTTCAGCGGGGCGACCTTCACCGGCACCGTCGCGTTCAACACCACGACCTTCACACGCTCGGCCGACTTCAAGGAGGCACGGTTCACCGGTGTCCACGTCTTCTTCAACGGAGCGACCTTCACCGGCGAGGCCACGTTCAACGGAGCGATCTTCGCGAGCCATACCGACTTCGACGGGGCGATCTTCGCCACCTACAGCCGCTTCAATGGGACCGCCTTCACTCGTGGTGCCACGTTCAGTCGGGTGAGCTTCGCTGACAACCCCGGGTTCAACCACACCCGGAACTCGCGCATCTACGTAGCGAATGCGCGGATTGGCAGGCAAGAGTGGGCAACAGCCTCGAACGTGGTGACCGACCCCGCCGATGAAGTACTGAAGCCCACCCAGCCGCCTGACGAGAAGGCCCGCGCTCCCGGAGCACGGCGAGGGGCAAAGTAACTCGCCGGCAACTTAGAGATTCCGGCTCATGACGCCCTCTCCACAGCCGCCTGACGACCTGCCGTCCGCCGCCCGGGCCCGCGGCCGGATCGGGGGCCGGCCCACCGTGGTCAGGCCTGAACTGCTGCGGGCGGCCCGTACCCGCTGCCCAACCCTGAGCGCTCCATCACCTCGATCGCGCGCCTGCTCGGCGTGAGCCCCGGCACGCTCTGCAACCACCAGCCGACCGGCGGCGCTGGATCCGATAAGCCGCTGGATCTCCGGCATATGATCATGCGCCTATGAGCGACATCACCGAACCCGCGATCGCCCGGGTGGACGTCGTGCGCGAGACCCTCCACGGCCTCACACTCGAAGACCCCTACCGGTGGATGGAAACCGAAGGCGAGGAGTTCCACCACTGGCTGGACGGCCAGGCCAGGCACGCCCGCGAGCACCTGGACGCCCTGCCGCACCGCGCCGGCCTGCTGACCCGGATCCGCGAACTGGACAGCGCGCTCACGCGGCACTTCGGCCTGGCGATGGCAGCCGACAAGGTCTTCGCCCTGGTACGCGAGCCGGACGCCCGCGTACCGGTGCTGACGGTGACCGAGGCCGACGGAGCGAGCAGGGTCCTGTTCGACCCCGGCACGGTGCCCGGCGACGGGCATCACACCATCGACTGGTACGTGCCCTCCCCCGACGGCCGCCACGTCGCCTGCGCCGTCTCCGACTCCGGGTCGGAGGACAGCTCCATCCACGTGATCGACGCCGACTCGGGGGTTCTCCGGGAGACGATCCCGCCCACGACCCGTTTCGCCTTCCTGAGCTGGCTGGAGGACGGCCGGTCGTTCGTCTACCACCGCTACGCGGAGCAGCACCGCTTGGACAGCCGCTCCTTCCTGCATCGGCTGGGCGCCGACCCGGCGCAGGACACGGTGGTGTTGGCCCGCGGCCTCAACCCCCACGTCGAGCTGACCCCGCGGGACCGGCCTTTCCTGGTGGTGCCGCCGCACGGCGAGTGGATGCTGGCGATCGTCTCCCACAGCGCGCTCAGCCCCTGGCCCTGGACCAGCGAGCAGCTGAGCGACTGCACGGTGTACGTGGCGCCGCGCGCCGGGCTGGCCGACCCGGCCGCCTGCCCGTGGCGGAAGGTCGCGGGCGCAGCCGACGGCGTAACCGCCTTCGCCACCAGCCACGACACCCTCTACCTGGTCTCCCATCGGGACGCACCGCGCTCCCGCGTGCTGGCCGTTCCGCTTGCCGCACCCGATCTGTCCCGAGCCCGAGTGGTCGTACCCGCAGGTGAGCGGGTGGTGGAGTCGGTGCGGGTGGTGGGCGACCGGCTGCTGGTGCGCGATCTCGACGGCGGCGTCAGCCGGGTACGGCACGTACCCCTGTCCGGCGGCGAACCCGCCGACCTCCCGATGCCGGTGGACGGCGCCATCGTGGAGTGGACCACCCACCCGACGCGGCCCGAAGCCCTGCTGCTGGTGGCCGGCTGGACCCACGCGCCGCGGCTCTACCGCTACGACGGCCGGTCACTCCAGGACACCGGGCTGGCGCCCCGCTCACCGGTGCACTTCGGCGACGTGCACGTCCGTACTCTGCACGTGCCCGCGAGGGACGGGACGCCGATCCCGCTCACCGTCATCCACCACAAAGACCTGAAGCTGGACGGCGACCACCCGGCCGTGCTCACCGGCCACGGCTCCGGCGGGCTCATCGACCTGCCGGAGTTCCGTCCCGAGATGCTCGCCTGGTACGAGCGTGGCGGCGTCTACGCCGTCGCGCACCTGCGCGGTGGCGGCGCCTACGGCCGCGAGTGGCACGAGGCCGGGCGCGGCGAGCGCAAGGAGGCCACCATCACGGACTTCATCGACTGCGCCGAGCATCTCATCGCCCTCGGCTACACCCGTCCGGGTCGGCTGGCCGGCGAGGGCATCAGCGCCGGCGGCATCCCCACCGGCGGCGCGTTGGTGCGGCGCCCCGATCTGTGGGCGGCCATGGCGATGCGGGTGCCGACGGTGAACGCCACCCGCAACGAGTTCACCGAGAGCGGGCCGATCAACGTGCCCGAGTTCGGCAGCGTCACCACTGAGGAGGGCCTGCGTGCCCTCCTGATCATCGATGCCTACCTGCGGGTCCGGGACGGCGTGCCGTACCCGGCGGTGCTGCTGACCACCGGCCTGCGCGACGCGCGGGTGCCGCCGTGGCAGCCGGCGAAGCTGGCCGCCCGCCTGCAGGCGGCCACCGCCTCCGGCCGGCCGGTGCTGATGCGCGTCGAGGAGCACGGCGGGCACGGCGCCGGCTCGGACCGAGACCAGGAGCAGGCCCTGCTCGCCGATGTGCTGGCCTTCATCCTGCACGCGTCCGACGGGTCATGACGACGACAGACCTGTCAGGTACGGCACGCGCACGCCCCCTCAGCCACGTCGCGGCCCGGTCGATCCCGGGCTGTGTGTGACGCTCAACCTCCATCCCGACCGCCCGGTGGGCGAGTCGGCGATCCTCGACAGGCCGGCAAGGACGGCGTCTACCGGTCCCGGTTCGTCACTGAGACCGGCAACGGCGGCCTGACCGCCCACCCCGGCGGGGACAGGTGGCCCTGAGAGGGCCGCATCTTCGCGCGGGCGCCGACGACGAGGCGCCGCGCGACAAGGTTGAGCAGGCCGCCACCGCATGGGTGGCGGCGCGCCGTCACGACGTCGTCTACCACGGCAAAGCCGTCAAAGGTCGCGGTGACGAGGATCAGGAGGAGCAGAAGATGCGGTCGGGCGACGCCGGTGAGGGCATCGACAGGGCAGGTGCTTGAGCCAGTCAGAGCGCACCGGCGTGAACAGGCGTCTGACGTGGCGTGGTGCCCTGCCGGCTGTCGCAGCCGGACGGCAGGTCGTCGAGGGGAAGGCCCTGAGAGGCGGTGAGGACGGGCCGCCTGGGCGAAACCTGGCGCGGGTGCACAGAGGGCAGGGTCGGACGGTCGCGTCCGGGTCCAGTTCATGCAAGTCCGGAGCCCGCTCGCCTCACCTGGGACCGTTTGCCCAAATATGAGCGCCAGCCCCTATTTGTCGCCGAATATCTGAAATGATTGCTTTTTTATTTGCCTTTCGATACTCCTTACCTTCCACAGAAAACTCGCGCGCTTTATCGCTACATCGAAGGGGGTACCTCAAACGCGCAACCATTTAGGGCCAGCTCTTGGCCCCTTTCGTTCGAATCCGGCATCTTCAGGGGAAACACGTGGCTCAACACCAGAGCGGGCGCGCTTCGCACCCACTCAGCATCACACGTACGCTGGCGTTCGCCGTTGCCGCTACGGCGACCAGCGCACTCACGGCTCTTTCCATTCCAGCGCCGGCCTCTGCCGACGTCCAGACGACATCGGTCGTCAGCGGTCACGGCCTCGCGGATGCCAAGGTCGCGAAAGCAAACCATCGCTCCTTCCCCCTCGGGGTGGACGACGACAACGCTGTCGCGATCGACTCGGCCTTCCAGGGGGACCCGGAGGACGAGGAGAGGCCCCCGACCAAGTTCGTGGGGGTCGTTCGGGAGGACAAGGTACTGATCAGGGATCCGCGGTCGACCCCACGGTGGCACGACCTGTCCTCGCGGCTGCCCAGGAACTTCGGCCGCCTGGTCGACATCACTCTGGCTGCGCCCGACGAGGGGACGACAGTGCACGTCACCGTGCTCAACGCACACTCCCGCATAGCGCAGAGCACGTGCGCCGTCTTCCCGCCTCCGGGCACCATGACGACGCGGCCCTGGCCTGCCAACTGCAGCCCCTTCGTCGACATCACGCCGCCCGCCTGAGTCGACCGGATCTGATCCGCTGACGCCACTTGCCGTGCCCTGGAACGTCCGGGGCACGGCATTCACGTTTACCTCTGTGGTGGCGGGCGTGCACGGCGTGCCGGGCTGCCTGGGCCTGTAGACGATGCGGCGGGTGGCCTGCTCGATCTTCTCAGGCGCCCTGTCGGCAGAGCGGTTTGCACGGCGCCGAGGGGCACGGAACGCGCCCCGGGCCGGAACGCCTTCCGCCGTCGGCGGGCCGCTCTGCGACATCTGCACTCGGGATCCTGGACGCGGAGCAGACCCGCGGCGAACCCCTGATCCACGACCTGACGAAGGATCGCCCCGGCGCCGCATGAGGTCGGCGCCGGGGCGATCCTGTCAGGAGGTGGGGGTGAGGACCCTGGCTCGTGCTTGGGCGGCGACGGCCTGCGCCGCATCCGCCGTCGACACGGTCGTCATCGCCCTGTCCCTGGCCACGCCCCTGGACGCGGCCAAACTAGAACGGCTGCTCGCCCTGGCCTGGGAGAGCGGAGCACAGCCGTTGATCGTCTTGACCAAGGCGGACCTGGCCGCCGATCCCGAGGGTGTCCAAGCCGAGGCCGGCGCGCTGGCACCCGGTGTGGACATCCTGGTCACCAGCGTCGCCACTGGTCACAACATCGACGTACTGGCCGCGATGATGCACGGCACCACCGTGCTGCTCGGCCCCTCGGGCGCGGGCAAGTCCACCCTCGGCAACACGCTGCTCGGCGAGGAACTGCTGGCCACCGGAACGGTACGAGAGCAGGACGGCAAGGGCCGCCACACCACCGTCCGCCGCGAGCTGCTCCCCCTGCCCGGCGGCGGGGTCCTCATCGACACGCCCGGCCTGCGCGGGATCAGCCTGCACGACGCCGCCGACGGCCTGGAGCAGGTCTTCGCCGAGATCGAAGAACTCGCCGCGTATTGCCGCTTCGGCGATTGCTCCCACGACACCGAGCCAGGATGTGCGGTGCAGGCCGCCATCCAGGCGGGTGAACTGCCCGAACGTCGCCTGCACAGCTACCGCAAACTGCAACGGGAGAACGCCTGGGCGGCCTCACGTACCGATGCACGGCTGCGCGAAGAGCGCGACAACCAGAAGAAGGCCATCACCAGTCACCCAGCTCCCTGCCCGGCCGGATGATGCCGATCCCGGCCGACGGCGGCTACCCGGACGCCGCCCACGTCGTCGCCTACCTCACCGACTACGAGCAGCGTTACCGGCTGCCGATCGTCCGCCCGGCCGCCGTGCGGGCCGTGCGGCGCGCCGGCCCGAACCTGGCCGTGGACAGCAGCGCCGGCACCTGGCACGCCCGGATCGTGGTCAGCGCCACGGGCACCTGGTGGCGTCCCTACGTGCCGCACTACCCCGGCATCGGTGACTTCCGTGGCGAGCAGTTGCACACCGCCGGCTACCGCGGCCCCGGGCCCTTCCGCGACCGTCGGGTGCTGGTCGTGGGCGGCGGCAACTCCGCCGCGCAGATCCTCGCCGAGCTCTCCCGGGTCGCCCCGACCACCTGGGCGACGCTGCGCCAGCCCCGGCTGCTGCCCGACGAGATCGACGGCCGCGCCTTGTTCGACCTGGCCACCCGCCGCCACCCCGCTACGGCTGCGCGGCCCCGGCGGCGCGATTCCCACCGACGGCACCCGCGCCCTGGCCGAACCGCGCCTGCACCTGCTCGGCTACGGCGACTGGACCGGCCCCGCCTCGGCCACCCTCATCGGCGCCGACCGCACCGCCCGGCAACTGGCCGCAGAGGTCATCGCCCAGCTTTAGGCGCACGCACTACGGTGTCATTCACCGTTGATTCGACCTTCGTCTATCTTGACGTACATCTAAGCAGCGTGAGATCGTGGCTCCTGATTCGACATACATCTAAGTGTTGATGGTCTCGACCTCACACAGGCAGAAGGGCAACCACCATGACGACGAACCAGACCAGCGGCGGCTTCATCGGCGACCTGGCAGAGGCCTTCGTCCCGCCCGCCGCCGGCGGCTGCTGCGGAGCTCCTGCCTCCCCCTCCGTGGCCAGTGACACGGCCCAGCAGGCAGATGCAGCCGCCACCGCCTGCTGCGGCAGCACGTCCGCCACGCAGCAGGCCACCCAGGCGGGCTGCTGCGGTCAGGCGCCGGCGTCGGCCGCCATCCCGGCCGTAGAGGCAGCCTCCACCGGCTGCTGCGGATGACCTCCACCATGCCGGACCTCCCTCAGGCGCCCGGCCTGGCCGCCGTCGTGGAGCGGGTGTCGGCGGCGCGGATGCAGGCCACGGTGCACGAGCTGGCCCGCGACCACTACGCCGGGCGGCGCGTGGGCACGCCCGGAGGCCGCGCCGCCGCCGCCTGGCTCGCCGAGCGGCTGCGCGAGCTGGGCGCCGAGGTCGCACTCGACTCCTTCCCCGTCGCCGACGTGCGGGAGCTGTATGCCACCCCGGTGCTCGAATGGAACGCAGGCGGCCAGGTGCTGCGCCTGGAGCACCGCCGGGACTTCGTCGAGCACCTCGCCTCGGCTGAGTTGCCGGAGCCACGCACCGCGCCGCTGGCCGCCGCCTCCGAGGCCGACCTGCACGGCCGATGGGTGCTGGCCGAGGCCGGAGACTGGGCGCAGGCGTGCGAACGAGCCGAGGCCCACGGCGCGGCCGGAGTACTGACCGCGCGCGGCACCGACGCCGAGGGGTGGATGCCCAAGATGATCGCCGGACCGGCCACCCGCGGCGTCCCGATCATCGCCCTGCGCATCGACCGGCACGCCCGCCTGGCCGACATGCCGGCCGCCGGCCCGGTGCAGGTGACCGGGTCGATGCCGCTCCGGCAGATCTCCGCGGACGGCCACAACGTCCACGCCCGCTTCCCTGCCTTCTCCCACGCCAGGGGCGCGGGGACCGGGCCGCGGGTACTGCTGACCGCGCACTACGACGGCGTCGGCGATGACCCCGGCCAGCGCATGCCGGCAGCCGCCGACAACGCCTCCGGCGTGGCCGCCGTCCTGGAGGCCGCCCGCGTCCTGACAGCAGACCCGGCCATCCAGGCCGAGCTGTCGGTGGCCTTCCTGGACGCCGAGGAGAGCGGGGCATGGGGCTCGGCCCACCACGCGCCCGCCCTGCCGCCCGACACGCTGGTGATCAACCTCGACGGCGCCGCGCAGCTGCATCAGGCCGCCTCCGTCGAGGCCGGCGGTCCCGCCCACGCCCTGCTGGCCACTCTCGATCAGGCAGCCCGCCTGGCCGGCGTGCCGCTGCGAGCGGGCGCGATGGCGTCTGACAACCGCCGCTACGCCGCCGCCGGGCTGGCCGCGATCGGCATCGGCATGGGCATGCCTGGCTACCAGACCCCCGCCGAAACCCCCGACCGCGTCGAGGCAGACACCCTCGTGGCGGCCGCGCGACTGCTGGTCGCCTCGGTCGGACTGCTGGCCGTCCAGGCCTCGGTCTGATCAGCTCACGATGGCCTACCCAGGCGGAGGTTGTGGTGCTCAGGTGCCGCCGGCCGATGATCGGGCGGCGGCTTGCTGGGTGAAGTGCTCAGCCAGGGCGGTCATCTTGCCCAGATAGCGGGCGGCCAGTTGCAGGTGGGTGTAGGCCGTGTCCTCATCGACGGCTTGCCCGCGCGGGTGGCCGGCCTCGTTGCGGTGGCTGGCAGCCGGTGGCTGCCCGGATGGCCTGGGGCAGGTAGGCGTCGTGGAAGCGGGTGTCAGCGCGCGGGATGGCCATCAGTCTGAGGACCTGGCTACGGATCTGCATCCCGACACAGTAGCCAGCCGATTGCCGTCCGTACCGGCCTGAAGCGGGCAGTGGCCACCCTCTCTCGGCGAGAGCGGCCACCACCGTCGTTCATCTCGGCTGCTCAGCTTGGCAGCAACTCGCTGAGCAGCTTCTCCACTCGTAGGCGGATGTCGTCCCGGATGGCTCGGACGGCGTCGATGCCCTGCCCAGCCGGGTCGTCGAGCTGCCAGTCCTCATACCGCTTGCCGGGGAAGATCGGGCAGGCGTCCCCGCAGCCCATCGTGATGACCACGTCGGAGGCTTGGACTGCGTCGACGGACAGGACCTTGGGCCGGGCGGTGGTGATGTCGATGCCGACCTCGGCCATGGCCTCCACAGCGACCGGGGCGACCTGGTCGGCGGGCGCGGAACCGGCCGAGCGGACCTCGACGCGGTCGCCTGCCAGGTGGGTGAGCCATCCTGCGGCCATCTGGGAGCGTCCGGCGTTGTGCACGCAGACGAACAGGACTGACGGCTTACCGGTGATGGTCTCGGGGGCGTGCTCAGGCACGGGCGGGCTCCTCGGCGGTGGGGCGGAACAGGCGGCGGCCGGCCAGGCTGACGTAGACCAGGGCGACCAGGACGGGAACCTCGATGAGCGGGCCGACCACTCCGGCCAGGGCCTGGCCGGAGGTGACGCCGAAGACGCCGACCGCCACGGCGATGGCCAGCTCGAAGTTGTTCCCGGCGGCGGTGAAGGCCAGCGTGGTCGAGCGCTCGTAGCCCAGGCCGATCAGCTTGCCGGCCAGGAACGACCCACCCCACATGAGCGCGAAGTAGGCCAGCAGCGGCAGCGCGATCCGGGCCACGTCGCCGGGACGGGAGGTGATCGTGCCGCCTTGCAGGGCGAACAGGATGACGATGGTGAACAGCAGCCCGTACAGGGCCAGCGGGCCGACCTTGGGCAGGAAACGGGTCTCGTACCAGTCCCGGCCGCGGGCGCGTTCGCCGAGCTTGCGGGAGGCGTAGCCGGCGACCAGTGGGATGCCGAGGAAGATGAGCACGTACTGGGCGATGTCGAAGGCCGAGACCTCCAGCGCGGACTGAGCGAGGCCGAGCCAGCTGGGCAGCACCTGCAGGTAGAACCAGCCCAGTGCGCCGAAGGCGACCACCTGGAAGACCGAGTTGAGTGCCACCAGGACGGCGGCGGCCTCGCGGTCGCCGCAGGCCAGGTCGTTCCAGATGAGGACCATGGCGATGCACCGGGCGAGCCCGACGATGATCAGGCCAGTGCGGTACTCGGGCAGGTCGGGCAGGAAGGTCCAGGCCAGCGCGAACATGACGGCCGGGCCGAGCAGCCAGTTCAGGACCAGGGAGGTCAGCAGCAGGCGGCGGTCGCCGGTGACGGTGCCCAGGCGGTCGTAGCGGACCTTGGCCAGCACCGGGTACATCATCAGCAGCAGCCCGAGGGCGATCGGCAGCGAGATCTCGCCGACCTTCACCGCTTCCAGCGCGGTGTTCAGCCCCGGCACGAGCCGTCCGAGCAGCAGCCCGGCGGCCATGGCCGCGATGATCCACACAGGCAGGAACCGGTCGAGCGTGGACAGGCCGGCGATGACACCCTGCGCGGGCGCGGCGGCCGCTGGCGCCGATGACGCCGGAGTGGGGGAAGAGGACATCAGGCTTGCTCCTCAGACGGTGGCGGGCACGTCGAGCAGGGCCGACAGCTCACCCAGCGTCTCGGGCACCAGCCGGTAGTACACCCAGGAGGCACGCCGCTCCGAGGTCAGCAGCCCGACCTCCTTGAGCACCTTCAGGTGGTGGCTGATGGTCGGCTGGGACAGCTCGAACGCGCCGGTGATGTCGCACACGCACACCTCACCGCCGGCGCGACTGGCCACGATCGACAGGATGCGCAGACGCACCGGATCGCCCAGCGCCTTGAACACCCGCGCCACCCCGGCCGCCTGCTCGGCGTCCAGCGGCTCGCGGGCCAGCGGCGGGCTGCACTCCAGGATCTCCAGCAGTTCCATCCACTGCCCTTCCGTATAGACATTCATCGAAATAGGTACCTGTCTATATTGACATCTGCCGATGTGTGCTCCGCACGCGAGGGCGGCAGGCATCAGAGGGCGGGGATCTCCAGGTCGGCCAGCAGGGTGCGGACCCGGCGCTCGATGTCGTCGCGGATGGGGCGGATCTGCTCGACCGCCTTGCCGTCGGGGTCGTCCAGGTCCCAGTTCAGGTAGCGCTTGCTCGGGTAGACCGGGCAGGCGTCGCCGCAGCCCATGGTGACCACCACGTCGGCGGCCTGGACGATCTCGCTCGTCCACGGCTTGGGGAACTCGCCGGTGATGTCGATGCCGCGCTCGTGCATCACCTCCACGACGGCCGCATTGATCAGCTCGCCGGGCTCGGTGCCGCCGGACCAGCCGAGCGCGCGCTGCCCGGCCAGGTGGGTGAAGAAGCCGAGCGCCATCTGCGAGCGGCCGGCGTTGTGCACGCACAGGAACAGCACGATCGGCACGCCGGCGTCGTCCTTGCCCTCGACGCGGGCCAGCGCGCGCAGCTGCTGGCGGGCGAACCGCTCGGCCAGCAGTGGCAGGTAGTTGGCGATGACGGCGCGGCCGGCGAACTGGTCGTAGCTGCTGTGCAGGAACCGCTCGATGGTCTCGGTGCCGAAGGTGCCGGTGAACTCCTCGGCGAGGGTGCGGGCTGCGGTGAGCAGGGCGTGCTGCTGATCGGTGGTCAGATCGGCGTGTCGGTAGGTGCTGTCCATGAAGGGCTCCGGCGGCGTCGCTCATATCGACGGCTGTCGATTTCGATGTACGTCGATATTGGCAGCCGTCGATGTCGTGAGGGTGAACGCCGGGCCGACAGCGAGTCCTTGCGAGCCCTTGCGGGCTCTCAGGCGCCGACCAGAGTGCTGCGGCGTTCGATCATCAGCACGTCACGCCACACTCCGTGGTGGCGGCCGACGCGCTCGCGGGTGCCCACGACGCGGAAGCCGAGCGCCTGGTGCAGGCTCAGGCTGGCGGCGTTCTCGGCGAAGACGCCGGACTGGATCGTCCAGACGCCGGCGTCCTCGGCGGCGGCGATGAACGCCGCCAGCAGCGCCCGGCCGATGCCGTGGGCCTGGCATCCGGGATGGACGTAGATGCTGTGCTCGACCACACCCGCATACACCGGACGGGACGAGACCGCCGAGGCGGCCACCCAGCCGAGCACCTCGCCAGAGTCGGTATCCACCGCCACGTACCGCAGGTGCGACAGCCGGCTCGCGGTGAACCCCTCCCAGCTGGGCGCGGTGGTCTCGAAGCTGGCCTGGCCGGTGTCCAGCCCGGCCTGATAGATGGCCAGCACCTGTTCGGCGTCGCTGTCGCGCATCGGCCGGATCTCCAGGCCAGGCCCGATGGCAGGCTTGACGGCCCGGACGATGGCCGAGTGCACCCCGTCGCCGTGATCGGCGGTCAGCGTGATGGCGATCTGGACGAAGCCGGCCTCGATCAGCAGGTCCCGGTACTCCTGCACGGTGAGCGACCCGGCCGCGCAGCCGATGCGCTGCTCGGCCCGCTGACGCGCCTGCTCGTCCAGCACCCGTGCGGTGACGACGTCACTGACGCCGAACCGGCCACCCGGTCGCAGCACCCGGAACGCCTCGGCCAGCACCGCCGCCTTGTCATCGGACAGGTTGATCACACAGTTGGAGATGACCACGTCGACCGTGTGGCCGGGCAGCGGGATCGCTTCGATCGTGCCGTGCAGGAAGCGCACGTTGGACGCGCCCGCCTGTCCGGCGTTGCGCTGGGCCAGGTCCACCATGGCAGAGCTGGCGTCCAGACCGAAGACGGTGCCGTGCGGGCCGACCCGGCGGGCCGACAGCAGCACGTCGATGCCGCCACCGGACCCGAGATCGAGCACCGTCTCACCGGCACGCAGCTCGGCGACGGCGACCGGGTTGCCACATCCCAGGCTGGCCCGCACCGCCCCCTCGGGCAGCACGGTCAGGTCGCCGTAGCCCGCCGGACCGAAGCCGCCCTGCTCGAACGCCTCCTGCCGGCAGTCGGCGATCGTCCGCCCGGCGTCCGCGGCACGGGCCAGGGCCGAGTAGCGGTCGATGATCTCGTCGTGCGCCATGGCGAAGCTCCTTCACTCGCAGGTGGGCGCGGCCGGCACGGGCTTGCCCATGACCACGTCCGCGGCGGTCGGGAAACAGCTCACGCAGTTCTCGTTGATCCGGTACAGGCTGGAGGTGCCCTGCCGCTCCACCAGCACGAACCGCACCTCGGCCAGGATCTTCAGGTGGTGCGACACCGTGGACTGCCCCACCCCGGACGCGGCCACGATCTCGCCCACGCTCATCGGCGCGCGCCGCCGGGCCAGCAGCGACACGATCTGGATGCGAGTGGCGTCGGCCAGGGCCTTGAACCAGCTCGCGTACTCTTCGGCCTCCGCGCGGGGCAGAGGCTCCCGCTCCTCATTCATCGTCAATCGACGATAGTCGATATACAGGAGCCGGGGGAAGCCCGCAGGGCGACCATCATCGGAGATGGCGGCGATCAGGTTCCGGCCGGAACTCCGCCATCATCGGCCAAGATCCGGTAGACACTGGCCACCGAAGGATGCTGGCCCTTATTCTTCCCGGTGGGGATGACCAGCTTGCGGGCGATGTCAGGCACCGCCACACCGCGGGCACGCAGCGACCGCGCATAAGCGATCATGCCGTCGTCGAACACCTTGGGACGGCCGCCGTGCCGGCCGCGCTCGCGAGCGGAGGCCTGGCCTTCGAGGGACTTCTCCCGGATGTACTCCCGCTCGGACTCGGCCATCCCGGCGAAGAAGGCGAACAACGCCGCCCCGTGCCCTGAGGGGTTGTAGATCCCCTGCAGCGGGCCGAGCAGCAGCTCCAGCTCGATGTCGTGGCGCCGTAGGTCCTCGGCGATGGCGAGCAACTCGGCGGCGCCCCGGCCCAGGCGCTTCATCTCGTGCACCGTGACGATCACGCGCTGGGCGGGACCGCTCGTTTGATGGTGCGGGCATAGTCCATCGCGTTGGCGAACTCCGGCCGCACTTTGATGCGCGTGCTGATCTTCTCGGCGAAGATCGGTTCGCAGCCCGCCTCCTTCAGGGCGTCAAGCTGGCCGTCCAGCTCCTGCTGCGCCGTGCTGCACCGGGCGTAGCCGACCCGGGTCGGCCTGGCCGAAGCCGCCGGCACCATGTGCCGTACGGGGAGGTTGCCTTTGCGGGGCGGGGCGGACACCGCACCGGTCGCAGGCCACCCAGTGGACCGCGTCGGTGCTGGGCGGGGTCGGCCCGTACTCGTCGACCACAGGCTTGTGGCCACGGAGTCGGCACCAGAGCATGAGGCGCGGCACCTGGTGCGCCCAGAACCCGCGGTGAACAAGCATGCCGCGCTGGCGGCCGTCCCGCTTGAGGTAGTCGGTCGAGTGCCACCACATGATCAGGTCTCCGAGGGGTGAGAGGTGTCAGGCGCAGGGCAGCCAGTGCCAGGTGCCGGGCTGGTCGCCCTTGACGCGAAGGTTCGCGAACAGCCTTTACCCGTCTTGCCCGAAATGCCCCGTTTTGCGTGCTCCCGCTGAGGCAATAGCAGCTGCAGGAACCAACGAGAGGGGAGCGCACATGCGTCACACGACGCACGTGTCACCCGTCTTTGCCGCATCAGGCGCGCTGCTTTTGGCCCTGGCCGCGGCTACTCCACCACAGGTCACAGCCGAAACCGCGGCAACTAAGTTCGGCAGGGCATGCGACAATGCCTACCTCGTCTTCAAGCCGAGGTCGGCGTATCCCGACACGAACGCAGGCAACGTTTGGTACCGCAGGCAGTTCACAGACATCGAACTGTCGCTGTTCTGCCTGGTGAACGAACTCCGGGCGCAGTACCAAAGGCCGCCGGTGAACCGTGTGCTTCTCCTGTCCGCGAAAGTCAGGGGAATTAACGGGGCTGCGGCCGACCATGCCAGAGCTGCGGCACAACAGCGGTGGTGGGGAACGGTGGAACAGGTTCCCGGCTGCAAGCCCTATCCGCTGGACCCCAGCCGCTGCGACTCCCACTACGACCCTGTGTCGCAAACCGACCCCGTACAGCGGGCAAAGAACAACAAATACGGGAGCTCCTGTCCGACATGGTCGGTCGGTGAGAACACCTATACGGGGTGGGGAGCCGAAAAAGTAACACCTAGGGCGGCCTTCGAAGCCTGGAAGCACAGTCCGCCCCACCTGGAGAACATGCTACGCCCGGAGTTCAAGCAGATGGCCATCGGCACGGCGGTCGGAAGCGCGGACCCGAGTGCCCCCGCCGACTTCTACCCCGCCATCACCTATGTGCAGGATTTCGGGACCTGCGGCTAGCACAGCAGATGGGCCAGTACGAGGTCACGCCATGATCGAATGACCAGATCAGGTGTCGCTCAACAGCCGGGACCGCATCACGGTGTGGCAGTATGCCGCACCCGGTCATCCGGGTCCTGCCGCACCCCGTTCTCGTGATTCGATCGAGGCGGCCCCGCATCTCAGGGTGCGGGGCCACTCGCATGCGGGCGTCGCCTCACGCCGTGGCGGCGCGATGTACCCGGTCCTCCCGGTCGTCGGCGAGCAGGTCGTACACCGTCACCGGCAGACTGAACGTCACCTCGGCCAGGGTGTCCGGCGCGAGCCGCGCCCACCACCGGCGTTCCCGCAGGCCCGCCATCGCGCGCGTCCACTTCTCTGCCGCCGGCAGTTCGTACCAGCCGTCCCACACCGGCTCGTCGTCCTCGTCGAGCGGAGGTTCCCAGCCCGCGATCGTCGCGTTCGGGAACGACTCGCCCGCCGAGTACGACAACACCACCGGCTCGTCATCGCGCTCCCGCAGCAGGGCCAGCACGTCCCCCCAGCCCAGCTCGACCGTCCGCTTCGGCCCGTGCGGCACGGCCTGGGAGGTGAGCTGCTTCCGGAACGGCCCGGCCGCCAAGCCCTGGTCGACGATGTCGGCCGCCCATGCCCGGTCCGGGCCCTCGATGAAGGCGTGCTGCGAACCCCACGCGGCGATCTTCGCCGCGAGCCGCATCGGGTCACTGCCGACGGCCAGCGCCGTGTTCAGGTCCACGTTGCCGGTGTTCAACCGGACCCCGGCCACATCCAGGTCCAGCCCGGACAGGCGCATCCGGACCTGTAGCGTCTGCACCAGGCGGTGCCGCAGGGCGGCGTCGTGCGGGTGAGTCTTCGCCTCGGTCAGCAGCTTGCGCAGGTCGGTCGTGCCGTCACCGTCGGCCGCTCTCGCCCAGCCGAGGATCAGCTGTACCCGGTCCAGCGAGCCGGCCCGGTCCAATGCCCACGCCGCTTCGGCAGGCTGTCCGGCCAGGTTGTGCAGCCACGCGTACTCCGCCCCCAGCAGTTCGGCGGTCCGGGTCGGGGTGTGCCAGTACAGACGGCTCACTGGCGCCTCCATGCACGCGCGGGCAGGGCTTGTCCCGGCCACTGACGTCCGGGACAAGTTACGCCAATCCGGGCCCCGTCGTGCCGCCCGTCCTCCTCTGACGCCCGCTCCGCTGAGGTCGCAACAGGCATACCACCCGAGAGAGAACATCAGGAGACTAGGTTCAGCGAAGGGGACACAGCCATGACCCGTAAGACTCGGCGAACGACGCTCACTCTTTCTGTCCTGGCAGGGGCACTCCTCGGAGGAACACTGCTGCTTCTGTCACCTCTGGCCGCACAGCTCCTTGCAGAATCCATCCCGGGACTAGACTGGGCGCTTCTCAGCAACATCGGGCAGGCGTACGGGGCCGTCGCTGCGCTACTCACTGCATTGTCGCTGGTAGGCGTCATGATCTCGACGCTCGTCCAAGCCCGAAGCGTCCGCATCGCCAGCGAGCAGACCTGGCGTCTCACGCAACTGGAACTTGCGAAGCTTGTCATCGATGACCCGAAGCTCGTGCAGTTTGAGGGAGTCCCGTGGCACGGCCCAGAAGACGACCTCCCCCTTCGGCTTCGCATCCTCGTCAACCTCTGGCTTGAGCAGTGGCGCTCGATGCACAACTTCGGGCTGATGGATGACTCGGAAATCCATCGGCTTGCTTCAGGTCTCTTCGCAGGTGAGGCAGGTCGGAGGCACTGGGTGGAGAACAGCGACGGGTACAGAGCCGACCGGCGAAACGTCCGCACCCGCGCTTTCTCCCGGATACTGGACGAAGAGCTGGCGAACGCTACTCGGGTACCAGCAGTACCCATACCCCTTCCACAAGCCGCACCGGGCAAGAGGCACTGGCGTGCCGCTGCGGTAGCAGGAGCTGCCCTCATCGTCGGCGTTGCGATAGGACGGCTCCGATGGCCCGTTAGGCCCGCCTGGGCACACGGCTACGCCGTGTAGCAGACCACCTGCTGGAACAACGCTGGATCAGCATGTCGGAAGGACGACTACTGATCACAGTCGTGGGCGACCTCGTGGCCTATTCGATCGATGCAGCGACGAGGTCGGATGGATCGTCCTCCAGCCGCCGAGCGGACGTCAGGTAGATGTCCGTGGTCGAGGACTGAGCGTGATCCAGCGCCTCCTGGATCTTCTTCACGCTGACGCCCGCCTCCTCGGCGAGCGTCGCGAACGTGTGCCGCAGCTTGTGCGGGTGCAGCCCCTCGATCCCGGCCTGACGACCGACGCGCCGGACCAGCTCGTACACGTCCTTGCGGTCGAGCCGTCGCCCCGTGGCGGACGCGAACAGCGGGCCGGTCAGCTCCGCCACCGCCACCCCGGCCCGCCCCGCGCGGTCAGCCAGGTACACGTCGATCGCGTGCGCCGCCGCCGGCGGGACCTTGCGCGTCTTCGGCTTGTCGCCCTTGCCGACGATGCGCAAAGTGCGGTGACCGCGCTCGTACCCGAGGTCGTCGATCTGGGCGGCCAGGGCCTCGGTCTCCCGGATGCCGGTCTGCAGGAGCAGCCGGATCAGCGCCGCGGTGCGCAGGCGTTCCCGGCCGTGGTCGTGGTCGGCCGCATGGAGCACGTCGCGGGCTTCGGCGCGGGTGAGACCGACCGTCTCGGAGTGCTGCCGGTTGACCTTCGGGCGCTTCACCCTGTCGAACGGGTTGAAGTCGGCCGCCTCCTCCTCGACCAGGTAGCGGTACCAGGACGACACGGTGGCGAGCCGCCGCGCGAGCGTCTTCGCTGGCAGGGGCTTGTGGGCTTGCAGGTCGAGCCACCGCTTGTAGACGTCGCCGTGCGGGCGTCGCACCTCGGCGATGTCGAGGTCGTGTTCGGTGAGGAAGTCGAACCACATCTCGATGTCGCGCCTGTAGGCGGCGCGGGTGTTCGCGGAGTTGTAGCTGAGGAGCCACGCCTTCGACAGGTCCTGGACGTACCCGAGCAGCTTGGGCGGGAACGCCACCTCGCCGCTGTGCCGCGGGGCCAGCTCGGCCGTCACGGCGCGTCTCCGAAGAAGTCTTCGGGGCGGTAATCGGCAACGATCACTCCCCTGTGCCGGATCTGCACAGCCTCGACCTGAACGTCGACGCGCATGAGATGTGACTTGGCCAAGAGTTCGGCAGGCTGGCGCATGGGCAAGGCGCAGACGATGGTCCATTCCCGCGTGCCGTCCTGGTGTTTTACCAGGACGGCAACCTCATGGAGGTCGTCGCGAGATGCAGGTGTTTCAAGAGTGGGAGGCCGAAGAAACGCATCTGCCTGTGGGGGTAGACCGTGAGGGTCGCTCATGATCAGTTGCTCTCTCGCGGGTATGCAACAGCGATCATGCTATACCCCCATAACGTGGATTATGAGGGGTCGAGAGGAATCATGAAGACACACCCCGACCACACAGCACCATCCGCAAGATCCCGGCTTCGATACGTGCGCAGGCCGGACGGTGTTTGATCACAGCAAGCCCCGCTCCTTAGCAAGCAGGGCCGTCTGAAACCGAGTCCTAGCACCGAGCCGCTGCATTACATTCGCCACGGCGCCTCGATAGGTCCTCAAACTGACACCCAGCGCCTCACCCAACCTTACAGAGAATCGCAGGTCAGCGACAGATCGTTTACCGGTCAAAGCTCCGACCGGTAACCTGCTGAGCTGCTGCAGAGCGGTCAGTCGCCGCCGTCGCCCCCATCGCCACCGAAGCCTTCGCCGCCCCGGCCCCCGCTGTATCCGGCGCCCCCCTCGGCCTGGCGGGACTTCCTCACAAGGTTGTCGATCTCCCGCGCGCGCTTCCGTTGAACCCGCCTCGCGTACCTGTTGGCGCTGCGGGTGCTGCCGACCGAGCTACCGCCGGAGCCACTGCCTGAGCCACTGCCTGAGCCGTCCATCGCCCAGATGACCAGACCGATCAACAGCAGTACCGCCAGAACTTCCACGGTCCACCTCCTCCAGCCACCAAGTCGGCGGCCTTGCACTGAGCTGGTATCCGCATCATCACACAGGCGTGCCTAGTACAGGGTTAGATCGCTCTCCACGGGGCGAACCCGCCGTAGGTTCGTTGCGGGGCGCGCAAGCCTCGCTGCTGCTGGTGAAGACCCCAACTCCTGGCCCAGCCGCCCCAGCTCGTCTGCAGCAGCACGCCGCTCCACATCATCCCGGCGCCGGAACTCCTCGACATCCGCCCGCGCCACCCGCCATTCACCGTCATCCACCCGCGCAGGGATCACGCCCTCCTCCAACAGCGTCACCACGAACGCCGGCGACACGTTCAACATGTCCGCCGCCTGCTGCACCGACAGCTCTCCACGCACATCCGCCACCACAACACCCCCTCCCCTGCAGCGTCTTCCAAGACACGAGACAAACGCAACCACCCCCACCTGTCCCCCGAAACGTGGCAGACTGGATGGCGCAGCACCAAATACCAAGGGCCAACGCCGTCCCTTCCAGAACCTGGAAGGGACCAGCATGCCCTCCGCCGTTCAGGCCACCCGCGAAGCCATCGACCAGCTCATGCTGCTCATCATCGCCATCGGCGGCCTCATCGCACTCACCCTCGTCATCACCCACCTGACGATCGGCACCTACCGCGCCCTCTTCCCCACCGGCCGCGCCCGCACCGCACGCTCCACCTGCAACAACCGATCAACATGCACCACCCGCCGGCCCGACGCATCCAACCGGGTCGTCACCCGCCCAGCCGCGTCCGGCCCAAACCACCCCTCCCCCACCCACCGCCGAACCGATCCCACCGACACCCCACACCGCGCAGCCGCACCCACAAGATCCACCCACACACCACCAGCATGAACCAAAAACCCGACACCAACTCCAGGCGGGGGGTGGGGGGTGGGGGGGCTCGCCGACACGCGAAAGCCGCGCGGCCAAGGACCGCGCGGCTTCCGGTTGGCACAGCTAGTCGGCGTAGCGCTTCACGCGTTGGATGGCGCGCTGCTGCGCGATCCCCTCGCGGCGGACAGCGAAACGAGACAGCGTGCCGACAACTCCGGCCATCTCCGATGGCGGCGTCTCGTGGTTCTCGCACATGCGGATGAAGCCGGTGAACTCGTGCACCGAGCGCGAGGGGCGCGTGACTTTCGCGTCTCAACTTGACGTACCGATCCCACAGCTCAGCCTCGATGAGCGGTTGGTGCGCCCCGGGCCGGAACACCTTCTGCTGGCAGCGGGCCGCTCTGCGACATCTGCACTCGGGATCATGGATGCGGAGCAGACCGGCAGAGAACCCCTGATCCATGACCTGGCGAAGAGTCTCGGCGCTCCACGGCAGACCACCCTCGGTGGTGTACCCATCCCGGTTGAGCCTGCGGGCCAGGTAGGCGAAATTCTGCTCCGCCATATATGTCTCGTAGCAGCCAGCTAATGCCTCTGCCGCTCCGGAGCCGATGTCGGGTACGTAGCGTTCTTCGCCATCGGCGGGGTTTCGCAGCGTGCGCTTCGGATCCAGCGGATGAGGCTGCCGGCCTCGGCGCACGTACCCGAAGTACTGAGCGCCGAACGGCGGCAGGCCGCGGGCGAGGCGGTTGTGGTACGCCTCAGCCCACTGCTCACCAGATCGGTCGTCTCGAACGCGGGTCAGTTTCCCAACCGCAGTGCTGGCGTCCACCTCTTCGGTCGCCGACACCAGCTCGCCACCGGCGGTTTCCACCCTGGCGAGGTTGAGCTGATTGCCGGTCCGATTCCGGCCGAAACGCGAGTACTTCCAGACGAGGATCGCCTTGGCCAACCCCGATTCGACGTGGGAGACGGCCTCCATGATTGTCCGTTGGAAGCTCCTGCCGGACACGTCCAGGTCTTCAATCCAGCCGCCGTCCGGCCATGCGCCCGGCGGGATGTAGTAGCCCCGCCGGGCGGCTGATGCCTCAATGGCGTCACGCCGGATGGCTGGCGAGATCTTTTCCTCCAGCATCATCGACACTCTCACGTAGCCGATGGCCGGAATGAGTCGGGCGCGGTCCTCGATCGCGCTTCCGAGTTATAGCAACATAGAGGGTAGGCACGCGCATCCTTGTGGCAACCGTAATAGCGATGTGATTCGGCGGCGTGCTGTTCCGCTCCGCCCAAACGTCCTGTGTATGAATGTGTCGATTGTGTGAGATAATCACAGGGTGACGACGCGCGCTCAAGCACTCGCCGCCGCCGGCCGCACGCTCGCCCAGGCGCGGGCTCGCCGTGACGCCCTCTCCCCCGAAGAGGCCGCGCACGCTGCCTTCACACCGGGCGGACTGTCGATCGAGGAGCTCGCCACCCTGATCCGCAAGCAGAGGGCCCTCGCCATCGTTGAGGCTTCTGCGGCTTGAGGCGTTGGCCCACAATGGCCCCTGCCCTTTACAAAGTAGATCAACTTATGTGATCTCTTCTGCCACCTCGGCCTGACCAACGCTCGCGACTCCCGATCGCGCCTGCCGACCATCACCGTGACCACCTCTGGATGTAGCCAAGGGGGCCACCACTCCGGTTCTGGTCCGCTCGCTCGCACGCCTCACGGCGGGCATGCTGCTCGGCGAGCAGTGCGGCATGCTCGACACTCCGCCGCTGAACCGGCCACCGGGCGACGAGCTGCCCGTCCCGGGAGATCCACGCCGACAGGCGGTGCTGCACCCATCCCGGCACTGAGCGCGGGGCATGGGTGTGAATCCATGCGCTGCCGTCCGGCCGGTGGTCGAGGGCGTGCCGGATGTCGCTGATGGTCGCGCCGAGGTCGAACGCGCCCCGCAGCACGCTACGAAGGTGACGGGCCGACAGCTTCCGGAACAGGGGAATCTCCGCGATCAGCCGCTCACATGCTGTGAGCCGGTCTCTTCTGGTGACCGGCGTGACGGTCGCGGGCCACGAACTGGCCGGTGTCGCTGGCGCGGCCGGTCGTCTCGCGCGCGCGTTACGGGGAGTCTCCTCGCCTACAGAAGAGAGTGGGGGGTTGGGGGTGAAAGATCTTTCCACAGGGTCGTGAGCTGCGGAAGCGTCGGGCACCGTCTCCGGGTGCGGGCGGGTCAGCACGGTTGCGCACGGCCAGGGAAGGTCTGCCTGGCTCTCCACGGTCGCGCTCGGAGGCGGTGTCTCCTCGCCGTCCTCGGCCTCGAGGATCGCCTCCGGGACGATGAGGAGGTACTGCGCGGCTTCGTTGCCGCGGCCGTCGTCGTCCAAGCCGCCCCGCGTTCCTTTCCGGTAGCGGACGGTCGTACCGGGCACGGCGCGGGCCAGCAGGCCGGCGTCGATGAACCACGCGTACAGCGCGCCGATCGTCCGCTGCGACAGGCCGAGCTCGGCGGCCAGGTGCTGCCAGGTGGCACCCTTCTTCGGCGCGGTCAGCATCGCCCACGTGGAACGGCGCATGACCTGCCAGGCGAACCGCAGAGCGTTGCGTGTCCAATCAGCGCGCCGGTTCGCCGCCTGGACCAAGTAGTGGGCAGCGTCATGCCAGAGAGGGTGTGCAGGCGCGACGATGTGCCCGGCTGGGACCAGGGGGGCCACTCCCCCGCCAGTCGCAGCAGCGGGGGGTGGTGGTGAAGGCGCGACCGTCTCGCACACCGCGGATTCTGTTTCCGGGCATGCCGAGATAGCCGCTTGGCGGCGTGCTATGGTCGGCTCCAAGCGTCACTGTTTTGGCGCGCGAAAGGCCCCCGCAACGGCTCGGGCCGCCGCGTGAGAGCACCGTCAGACGCGATGTGATGTTGTGGAGGCCGGAACGGCGACTCGGCTGCTCAGCTCGATGAGGTTGACCGCCTGGAGCTGAGCGATCTGGTCGCGGGTCTCGACCTCGGGAAGGCCGCGCGCTGCGCGGCTTTTCTCATTTCCGGGCGCGCTCCCCCCGCCGGATGGGCGGCCAGGCATGAGGACGGCAACAGGCCGGGACGGGCCTCTTCGGCGCGCGGACGTATCGCGTACTGCTCGCGACCTCGCGCACCAACACGCCCTCCCGACAGCATCCGAGCATTCGACGGGCCGGACGGTCCGTCAACGACGCACACTAGCGCTCCAAAACCACACATACCACCCGCAACTCACACAGCCCACACAATCGTCCCCAGCAGCGCGTGAGCGCGTCACCGGCCCACAGGCCCACCTCGCCCTCCTGCACGCGTCTGCGACGCGCACAGGCCCGTACACGCAGCACGACGGGTCCACCGCAGCGCGCTCACCCCGAGCATGCGACCCACGACATGAGCACTGCCGCGATCAGCAACGCCGTCCCACCGTCTCGTCGAGCGACAGGTGCCTGCCAGCCACCACTTCAAGACCAACTGCCAGGCGTTCACCACTCCAGCGGTCGTGACCTATGTCGAGCAGCAGGGTTAGCCAGCTCAACAGCTCAATCTGTTCACAGCCGCGTAACGTCCCCTCGACGGTCACCGTTGGCGAGGCATGCTGATGACATGCCATTACCGAGCCTTCGCCGCGCTCCCGAGGCTCTTCGATCGACCCGCTGGCGGGAGCCGCGAATTGGGCGCCCCATGCAGCTGCTGCCTATCAGCGTGGCCATCACTCTGACGGTCGTACTGGCGGGCGCAGCAGCGGTTGGCCTGGTCGCCCTGGCACTCGCCCAACTCGCCACGGTTAACCTGGCGAACCTACGGCCGACCACGACGGAGATCCTGGAGATCGTCAAGATCTCCCTAGCCGTCGTGGCCGGCATCGGCGGAGTGGTCGCCCTCGTCGTTGCCTACCGAAAGCAACGCATCACGGAAGCCGGGGAGAGTCGCGAGCAGGCCAAACTTTTCAACGAGCGCTTCGCCACTGCCAGCGGCCGCCTCGGTGACGACTCGCCAGCGGTCCGCCTGGCTTGTATACACGCCTTGGCCGCTCTGGCTGACGATTGGGAAGGGGGGCGGCAGATGTGCATCGACGTGCTGTGCGCCTATCTACGCATGCCCTCAGCCCCTGAACCAGAGGCGAGTCCCGACCCTGCAACGCATCTCGCCTGGCGCGCCATGCGTGAGGTCCGCTTGACCATCTGGCGTCTGATCGCTGCTCACCTCAAGGCCGACGCTCCCATCCCCTGGCATGGCGCCGACCTCGACTTCACCGGTGTGACCATCGACCACAACATCAACTTCACCAGCACCGTTTTCCCTTCTGGTGTCGTCCGGTTCAGTGGGGCGAAGTTCCTGGGGGGGAGGGTCCGCTTCGACGGAGCGAAATTCTCTGGCGGCTCGGTTCTGTTTGGTGGGGCCGAGTTCTCTGGCGGCGAGATTTTGATCTACCAAGCGGAGTTCTCCGGCCATGTCTCCTTCACCCGGACCAAATTTTCCGGCAGCACCGTCCAGTTCGGTCGGGCGGAGTTCTCCGGCGGCCGGGTCGAGTTCGACAAGGCTGAATTTTCTGAGGGCCGCGTCGGCTTCAGCGGTGCAGAATTCTCCGGCAGCACCGTCCAGTTCCGAGGAGCGGAGTTCTCCGGCGGGACGGTTCAATTCGACGGAGCAAAATTCGCTGGCGGCACCGTTCACCTCGATGAGGTAGCAGATTGGTCGCATCCTCCGACCGGCCTGCCGACGAAGAACGTTCCCGGTTTGCTGCTTCGTCCATCTGCATTGTCAGCCGCGGTACAGGAACCTGATCGAGCCGACAAGAGTCACCCTGATACGATCCGTCCATCCTGATGTGAGCCGCCAGGGCAACCGAGCGGGTCACGGCGTGGTCAGGCGCTGTCGCGGCGGTCGGCAGATAGCTCGTTGTCGTTGGCACCTTCATGGCCGCGCGCGGTTCTCTGATCGCAGGGCATGCGGCGATGGGTGCTGGACAACTTGATTGCACTGTCATCCCGGTGACCCAGAACGGACATGGTCACGAGAACGTAGCGGGTCTCCTGACCGGAGAGGTTCTGGCCTCCGTGCGCATCGCTGGCCAGGTCGCCATGACGTGGGAGATGGCGCTGAGCCTACTCCCACTGCAGCGGCCAGGCGGCACGAACCCGCGGCAGAACAAGTGCACCGGGGCACCACTGGCAGCGCGGAGCCCCGGAAGGTGCGATGATGGAGATCGCCACTGGTTGTCTCCGCCGAGCGCGGCTGGGTCCTGTGGTTGCTCTGTTTCGGGAGCGATGAAGACGGCCTCCGGGCGCGGGGTAGGCGCAGCAAGCCGGAGGCCGTCACCCATCCATGTGTGGACATTTGTTCCCCTGTAGCGGCTCTCGTTGAGTCCTTCCACTACTCGCGCCTTAGTTGAGGGCGTGCCCAATCATCCATGGCCTCGCCTTTCGAGCGCGGCTTGCGGTTTGGAGCCGCAGGTGGAGTCTCGTCTGGCTGGTCGGCGGCGCTCGTCCTCCACCCTCTGCCGAACGCGTCGCTCTGCTTATGGATCGCATCCGGCTGGGCCGGCGCTCGCCACAGTTGAATGAGAAATGTTTCGACAGGATTAAGGGCTACGCCATCGACCTGTGTATCGCGTCCTCTTGCATGGACCCGAATGCGGTATGCGCCCGCGCCTTCCCACGCGAGGTTGCCGAATCCCCGAGGTGTGGCTGAACTGAGGCCAACGAGGCCGAGGCGGCCGGTAGACGATTCGAGAGAGGTTTCAGCGACCTCCTCCCACTCATTGACTCGGAGAGGAGGAGGCCCTGAGTGAAGTTGAACGGTGACCTCGATGACTCCCGAGTGGATGCCGGTCAGGATCACCGCTGCGTCACGCCACGCCGCCACAAGCGCATTTGAGATCTTGTTGGGATGCGGGGTCGTTGTGCCCCCTTCGATGAGCAACTGATGGTGCGTGACGTTTACTGGTCCATGCCAGGTCGTCAGAGCGTTCATGGCGCCGACGTTAACACATAAGCGCTACCCCGGTCCGCTATGTGCAGTCGTTCTTGTTGGGAGGCGAAGAGGTGTAGGGGGGATCGACATATACGTAGAAAGCATCCATGTCAAGAAGTCTCTTTGTATTTTCGAAGGCTCCTTGAATTCCGCCTCCGGTGGAATTTTGTACGGCGTTGATCATACGGCAGCTATAGAAGCCGCCACCCGTCTCTGCGCCTTCCAGCGTTGACGCCATGGGATACTCATCACATGACTGCCCGCTTGGCCGCGGGTCCGGTGCGTTCTCGCAGGCAGTGTCTCGGTTGCCATTGATATCAGCGTCGTCCACGATGCGGTGGAGGGGGAAGCCGCTGCCATATAGCCCTGCCAACCCACGAGTAAGCGTTGCCCACCCGATATGGTCAGTGAGCTCGGGAAGCTGCGACCGGCTGAAAATCAGGATAGGCACGAACTGCGAGAAGACACAGCCATGCGTGTAGGCACTGCCCGCAGAATCGGACCCCTTCAGAACTTGATTGTCGCAGCGAATCGGGTGCGAACCATCAAGCTCATTCGGGATCTCGATGTCAGGCGTAGCGGGATGCGTAAGCCACACATCCATAGTCGTGTAGATTTTCGCCGATTTTCTTGCGCTGACAGTCGAATCCCAGATCGCCTCGCCGAGAGTCCATTGGTTGAGAGTCAGCGCGGTGCGCCCCGTGCCGCTTGCGGAATCGAGTGCACATTGCGTGTCACACACCTCATGCAGCCACCGTCCTGAGCGGACCGCTTCGCCTTCGACGATAAATGGCGCGACCCAATTTCGGTGGACGACGTAATCTCTGATTGGGGACGTGTAAATCATGTCCCACACGGCGAATTTGATACGCCCGATCTTGTCCATGAGCGGAGGCTGAAGAATATCATAGTCGTCGATGAAGCGCTTGCACGCAAAGGCGCGGTCTGTGACCCATGCAGTACCGAACTCGTTCCTGCACCAGTCGGGGATCTCTGCAGGCGGAGCTGGCGGAGGAGGCTCGGCATTCGTACGTTGTGCCGTGTCCGTGTTCCTGCACCAGATAGCGGTTCTGCCGGCCTCGCGGGCTTCCGCACTGATTGTCGGCGGGTTAGCGCGTACCTGCGCACAGGTGGGAATTTTCGATTGAGCAATTGCCGGGTTCGGGGATCCGTAGGGCTCCGGCTGCAGCTTGTTGGAGTCGGCCATGGCGGTGGCCGCCCATTTACGCATTTCCACTGACTTTGGATTGTCGTCAGGGATGTTGAGGCTGGACGAGCTTGCATGAGTAGGCGTTGAGAGAAAGGCAAGGGAGAGAACTATTGCGCCTACAAGCCTGATGACTGTGCGTAACGAATGAATGACGATTCCTTTGCTGGGCAACATTGACTCTGAAACTATTAGCCAGCCAACGCTGATGGTCAAGACTTGACTTTGCCTCACGCTGCTGACTCCATCAGCGAGGCAGTCAGCGGGCTCTTCCGTGACCGGGCCATCGTCCTCATTGGCGAACAGGGTGGGGCAGGCTGCCACGGCAGCGATCCGCCTGGCCGGGTACTGGCGCGGGTGCCGGATTAACCGGGAACCTCGCGGGCCACAAGCACGGCCAGGGCCCATCCGGGGTCGGCACCCGGCACACCTTCGGCGGCCTGTCTGACGCGGCCTTCAAGCTGATCCCCATCCTGGAAGCCCGCCACTCGGCCGGCTGGCCCTTCTAACAAGACGATGGGCCCGCGCCGCCGTGGCGCGGGCCCATCGTCTTGTCACCGACTCACTCGCCTTCAGGTCCATAGCGCTTAAGCGCTACAGTCGACCATGTGGCGCGCACGAACATCTTCCGCAACCACGATGACGGCTGGACTCTCGATGGCTGGTTCGACCCCGACCTGGCGGAGGGGTACGACGAAGCCACCCATCTGGTCGGCATCGACTTCGTCAGCGTGCTCACCGGCGACCCCGCCCAACACCAAACCCTCTATCGCACGCCTGAGAATCGATGGGTGCTCCACCGCTGGTCCCAATGGGAGGGTGACACCGACACCTACGAGTTCATCGACGCCGCCCAGGCCCGCATCTGGCTGCTCACCTGCCACCATGACGCCACCGTCGAAGAACACTTCGGGCCCCTGCCGGACGAGGCCGGCCCGGACCTCTGATCCGCTCAGTCGCACAACTCGAATGTCCCGATTCCTCAGGCGAACCAATGACCGCCGAAGGCAGAATGGTCGCGTCGTGCGCTCACAGATGGAAGTCTGTAGTGAGCGCGCCCAGCGGTTTTGGCCTTGCTTGATCAACCAAGCATGTTCCGTTGGGCAGCTTCGAGGCAAGGGAAGGCACTTGGACGCCTCTGGCTCGCGACGCCGAGCGGGCCGCGCTGAGGACGACCCGATCGGTAGCTTCACCATCCCAAGGGGTGCCATGCCGTGCATCCATCCGCATTCGTGAGAAGGGAGAACAGGATGACGTCTAACCAGATCGCCATCCAGTTCGCCGCGTAGACCAAGGATGGCCAGCCTCTGGAACACGCTCCAGACGGCTGGTCCCTGGGGAATCGTGGTCTTGGCGCTCGTGGTCGGAGCCGTCCTCCTCGGAGTGCGTTCGATGAGTAATCGCGCACTGAAGGCACCCGACATCAACGAGTTCGAGGCGACGGTCAGTCCACGTGGTCTTCGCGTCCGGTGGAGCAAAACGATGACGCAGGCGGACGAGGGCATTGCCCTTCCGCCCCCACGGCTAGCAGGCCCATCTGCTGCCACTTCCGACGAGAACGGGGGTGGCACTACGAAGACGTGACGTGAACAGACAGCAGCGCCCCGCCTCCCTTGGCTGGCGGGGCGCTGCTGTGTCTTGACTGGGCGGCACGGGGCTGTAACTGCGGCGGCAGTGGCTGCACCCAAGCAGTCATTACTACTCTTTGTATTTATTCAACCTCAGAGAGTAGTTGGTGGATCATGCCTCTCCCCTTGTGGCGCCCCGCACTTGCCATCGCCATCCTGGCCGGCCTACTCACCGCACCCGGGCTTGCCAATGCAGACGCACACCGCATCCACCACGCCGCACCCCCACCCCTGCTCCGAACTGCCGTAGACGACCTGACAGTCGCCGCAGAATCTCGGGAAGGCTACAAGCGGACTAGCTTCAAGCACTGGGTCGACGCCGACGCAAACGGATGCTCGGCGCGATATGAGGTACTCATCTCCGAGGCCATAGACCCGCCCACAGTCGGTCCGAGCTGCACGCTGAGCGGAGGCGTGTGGTATTCGTACTATGACGATCAAATAGTGATAGAAGCTAGCAAACTGGACGTCGACCATCTCGTGCCCCTGGCGGAAGCCTGGGATTCCGGCGCCTCGGCATGGGACGCCCAGCGGCGGGAAGAGTACGCCAACTACTTGCAGCGGCCGGAGCATCTGGTCGCCGTCACGGCGCGGAGCAACAGGCAAAAGGCAGACAAGGACCCGTCGGCATGGATGCCCATCGAGCAGGTCCGCTGCCGGTACATCACCGAATGGGTGGCGGTTAAGCGCCACTGGCAGCTCAGCGTGGACGACGCCGAGAAGGCCAAGCTCGCCGAAGTCGCCCAGGGCTGCCCGAACGCCCCACTGCCTCAAGCGCCCTGATTCGTGCACTGGAGGGGCCCGTCGTCCCGTGAGGACGACGGACCCCTCGGTTGTGGCGGGATTTCCTCAACTAGTGCTGTGACCGGAAACGTTCGCCGGGTGCCACCGGCCCCATGAGCGGGTGGGGCGCAGGATCTCTGGTAGACACGCGTCCATGAACTCGTTCACGACCCAACACCTGCGAATCGTCTCTCCAGAGTTCGCCATCGAGCAGCTGCCGCACGCGGCGTCGCCCGAGGATGACTGGATCGTGCTTGTTCGCGCGCCCGAAGGGCTGACCGTTGTCCGTGCGGTCCGGCCTCTGGAGTCAGGGGAACGGTGGATCGGTTTCTACAGCGGTGCGACAGCCCACGATCTGGACGTTCCCGGGATGCTGGTAGCGATCACCAAGCCGCTGGCAGAGGCGGCGATCCCGGTGTTCGTCGCCTCGACGTTCGACGCCGACCTGGTCCTGGTTCCACTGCAGAGAAAACAGCAGGCCGTCACCGCCCTGGAGGAAGCTGGACACCAGGTGCAGAGTGGGACCCGCGAGGCCGGTGAACCTTTCCGGCCACAGCACTAGGTAGAACTCTAACTAGCCCCTAGTTAGAGTTAGAGCATGGGTAAGCAGCCCCGCATGACCATCCCCACCCAACTCGTCCTCCGCGCTCTCCTTGAAGACCCCTCACGCGAGATGTACGGGCTGGAGATCTGCCAGGCCGCCGGCCTCGCGCCCGGCACCATCCACCCCATCCTGGCCCGCTTTGAGGGCATCGGATGGCTGGAATCACGCTTCGAGGACGTCGATCCGCACGAGGCCGGTAGACCCCGCCGCCGCTACTACCGCATGACACCAGATGGGGCAGAGCAGGCCCGGCTCCAGCTCGCGCAGGCTCACACCAAGGTGAGCGACCTATTCGGCGTTCGCGCCAAAACTCTCTGGGGGGAGGCGTGACGGGGAATGCCTCCGAACAGGAATCCGTGAGCGAGCAAGTCTTTGCTGAGGCGACCGTCGGAAGCCTTCCTGACAGAAGCGCTCTCGCCTTGGAGGTTTATGAAAACCTCGGCCAAATCCATCGCGAAATTTCCAACCTTTATAAGGGGCTCATGCTCGCGCCCCGGCCTCGTGAGCTTGAATTTGGACTGGAAGAGGCAGAAAGGTGTGCGCATTTCGCCAGTGGTTATGTGGAGCTAGCCAGCGATCTCGCGCAGAGTGGGTGGTGCAATCCCGCTGCTAAACATATCGGTTCAGCTCTAACTTTGATATCCGACCTTTCTCTGACGCTAGACAAAGCAAAAACATACGGCCAAGATGCTTACCGTGAAGCGGCATCTCTGCATGTCCATTTCCTGAGACATGCCCTAAGCCATGTGCAGGGCACGCTGGAGCTGCTGGGCGATGAAAGCGCGATTGGCAGTGTCACCCCGACCAAGCGGGACCCAGAAAAGAACATCCGAGTGCCTGAATCGGTCGAACGCCTTATCTGCTGGCAGATCACGCTACTGCCAATACCGCAGCGCACGCGATACGCTGAAGAACTGCGCGCCGAGCTACACGATCTGACTCAGGCTGGGGCCACTAAGGCCATGCTTTTTCTGTATGCCTTTCAGCAGATAACGCACGTCGTTGCGCTTCGCGCTGCCATCCAGTCACCGAGCCGACCCCGTCTCTACCGGCTGCACAAGACGGCATGCTGGATGCTTGCCTCGGATTGGCGTACTTGGGGCCTTCTCGGCCCTGTAATGGCTGTCGCGCTTGTTAACGTGCTTCTTCAGCAGGGCTGGGGATCGGCGTTCTACACAATCCCCGCCGTTGTAGCATTCTATGCGGGTGTCGAATGGCTCCGGAACCGCTGGGGTGTGAGCGTGAAAGCTCGCAGACGTGGCCGTAAATCCACCGAGTAAGCACATGCCGAACCCTCGCCCCCAGTAGACCTAGCCTCAACGCGAAAAAGCGCCCGCCACCCTGGAGGGTGACGGGCGCCTTTCACGAAGCTATCGCTGCTCCGACGGCAGGTCGGGCCTCGGAGTGTGCTTGGACTTGTAGCCGGACACGAACGTGATCAGGCCCGGCAGCAGCGGGACCGCGAGCGACTCCAGCCAGTCCGGCAGCCCGGCGATGAGGTCGAGGTCGGCGTTGACGGTCTGCAGGACGGTCAGAACCGCCAAGAGGCCGAGGTAAGACCCGGCCGTAGCGGCGGTGACCTTCCGCTCTACCGGCTTGCCGTAGCTGACGGGTTCTCCATGCATGGGTTCCTCCAATGGGGTTAGACATGCGAAAGGCCCACCCAGATGGGCAGGCCAAGCAAGATCAGTGCGCTTCGTACAGCAGGGCCTCTGATGCGCGAGCAGGGACGCGGCGAGGAGCATGCGCCGCGGACGTGCGATGGATCGGCGATCTGAGAGGTCACCTACAAGGCCCCTCCCAGGACCACGCAGAGCATGCTCAACTGACGGGGTGCAGACTGCGATCACGAGCCTCATCGCCATCGCCGGAACACTGCTCGGCGCCGCCGCCACTTACCTCTTCCAGGGACGCGCGGCAAAGCAAGCACGAATAGAAGCCCGCGATGAGCGGCTCTGGCAGGAACAGCTCGCCGCCTACAGCGCGTTCGCCGGCGCCATCACCTCGTACCGATCCAGCCAGAGCGCTCGCTGGTATCGCAAGCGCGAAGACCCGAGCGGGGCGCCGTATATCAACGCTCGCACTGAGTCACTTAACGAACGCACGAAGGCCAAGGCGGCGCTGTTCAGGCTCCGACTGCTCAACTCGGACGATGAGCTCAATCGGCTGGCCTCGGAGGCGTTGGAGGCCACCACCGCCATCCACCGTGCCGTAGATGAAGCCGCGAGAGATCAGCAGGCAGAGCAATCACAGCTCGCGCTCCTGGCCTTCGTCGAGGCCGCCTCGAACCAGGTTCGCGCACGGACTTCGATGCATCAACATCAAGGTCACCAACCCCTGCAGGCTGACATACGCACGCCCGTCCAAGGCTCATCGGGATGAGCTCCAGCACATCGCTCACACTGCTGGCGGCTTCCACGACCAGGTGAGATCCCAGGTCGTCTCGTCGATGACGCCGGTCGGCTTCGCGCCGACCTTGTCCTGGTAGCTGGCGCACACGGCCTTCGACTTCGGCCCGTAGATGCCGTCCACGTCGATGGTCCAGCCCCGCTTGCGGAGCTTGTACTGCCAGGTCTTGACGTCGTTGCCCTGCATGCACGGGTCCACCAGCCGGATAACGCGGCCGGGCCAGAGCGGAATGCCGTCCTCGTACGTGATCTTGATGGGCTTCTCCAGCGGCTCATCCGGCCGTGGGGCGCCCCGCTTCACCCACGCGTACAGCCCGTCGCCGGGGCACGAGGTGGAGTAGCCGTCGCGGTGGCCCTTGATCTCGTTCCCCGCGCCGCCCTCCTCGCGCAGGTACTCGATCGCGTCCCGCAGAGCGTGGAGCAGGGCGTTGTTCGGCTTCGTGAACCCGGAGCTGCCAACCAGGCCGAGCACCGCGTAGTGACCGGAGTTGAGGCCGGGCCCGTTCGCAGCCGGCAGGTGGTGCACACCTCGGCCGATGAACGTATAGCCGTGTGGGCAGCAGATCAGGTTGTAGCCGATGTCGATGTACGTCTCGCCCCGGCCGCCGGACATGTGCATCTGCTGGATCTGGTGGACGTGCTGCACGCACAGCCGGTGCTTGGTCGGCCCGGCGATGTCGGCCGGGACCGGACCGCCGGTGTAGTGGATCTTCACGCCGCGCGGCGAGCTGATGCGGCTGTAGGGGCCGGACGGTGCGATCGCGTTCCAGGAGGCACGCGAAACCTTCTTCACGGGGTCACCTCTTCTCTGAGGGCTGGAGGTTGAGCCACTCGGCCACGGTGAGGCCGAGTGCGGCAGCGGGGACATGGATCGGGAGGACGGCGGGCACGAGCAGCACGCCGTCCTGGCACGGGAAGACCGTGCCGACGGGAGGGGAAGTCAAGGCCGCGGGTCAGCCTCGGGTGAGCTGGATGAGCGCGATCACCGTGCCCGCCACGGCGACCACGATGGTGACGACAGCGATGATCTGCCGAGTCCGCTCCGCGAGCTGGCCGCGCGTCACGGCCTCCCGCTCCAGCGCGTCGAGCCGGGACTCCATCGCGACATGACGGAGCTCGGCGGCGGCCTGATTCTGCTCCACGCGCTTGACCAGTTCGGCATGCCGGTCATCGACCTGGTCCAGTCGCTGCAGGATTAAAGCGGTGGATCCGTTCGTCCGTTCGAACCCCAGCTCGACCGCGCCGCGCAGCTCCGCCAGGGCCAGCGCCAGGTTCGGCGTATCCTCGCTCACGAGCTGCCCCCGGTCTCGGCGGCGCTGAGGAACGTCAGCGGCGGCTTCAGCGCGAAGCTCGGCGGAACCGTCCGCACCGACGACTCTCTGCCCCACTCGATCGCCATGCGTTTGGCCTCCACCCTGATCGGGTCGATCCGGGCCTGGCTCGTGATCGGGTCCAGCGGGTCGGCCGACGCCGCGCGGGCGGCGCCCACGTAGGTCAGCGCGCCCTGTCGATCGTGGAGGGGAGCTGCCTGCATCGCGAAGCGGTGCTCCTTGACCAGCCGGATCCGCTCCAGATGAGCGGCCAGCCGGTCAGCGTCGGACACGCCCGGCGTCCAGCAGGTCGGCAGGTCGCGGGTGGCGTCCAGGATCGCGGCATGCGCCTCATCCGGCAGGGTCGGAGGGTCATCCGCGTACGGAATGCCCATCTCGTGCAGCGCGACGTCGAGCAACGTCGTTATGTCCTCGGGGTCGATGCCGTAGGCGGCCGACCTCCACTCGAACAGCGCGTGCGGCATCACCATCACGCCGACGCCGCCGGCGCCGTTCGTCATCCAGATCCCCCACATCGGCTCCGCACCGGGCGCGCCGGGGTCGATCTCGACCGGCCCGCCCTCCTTGCGTGATTCGATCGCGGCACGCGAGTAGCCGAGCTCGGCGTCCCACACCTGTATGACCTGCGGCATGCCGGTCCCTTCTCCCGTTGGTGTCGTGATCAATGCCGGTGGGCCCAGAAGTAGAAGGCGAACGACGTGCTGTTCGCGAGGTTCACCTGGAAACCACTGGTGTCGGACGCCGTGAGCGCCCACGCCTTCGGCACGTAGTTGTTGGTGAACGCCGATGGGCCGCCCGAGCCGCCGTCGCGCAGCGCGACGACGGGCCCCATGTTGGTGGCCATCGAGGTCGGCGAGCTGGGCGGCCCGTAGCGGTAGATGGCCCAGTTCGGGGACGCGGCCCCGCCCACGGAGACGGACCCGGCGGCGAACGCGTCGTATGGGGAGGTCTCGTTGGCGTCCCACACCCGGCCCCTGATGTAGAACCGGCCCGTGCTGTTGAGGTAGATGAACGTGTCGAACGACGAGCTACCGGTGGAGTACCCGAACATCGCGTAGCCCTCGGCCACGTCCAGGCCGCCGCCCTGGCGGTTGGAGAACGATGAGTCTCGAATGCCCAGCCGGACCAGGCCCGCGGCGACCTGCAGCTCCGCCCGCGCGGTCCCGGACTGGTTGGTGCCGCTGGTGATGAACGTCGTTGTCTCGCCGGGGTACCAGCCATCCTCGGCGTAGATCCTGGTGTAGTTGTTGTTGCTCGCCGGGTAGAAGCGCAGGTCCAACGTGCTGGAGTCGAGCACGAAGCGCCGGCCGGTGGCCGAACTGCGCATGACAGACCCGGTGATCGTCTTGCCGGTGATCGCGTCGGCGGCGATCGTGCTGGCGGTGACAGACCCTGCCGCCAGCTTGTCAGCCGTGATCGCCGCAGCGGCCAGGTGACCCGTCTGGATCGCCCCAGCCACGATCTTGTCGGCCGTCACAGCGTTGGCCTGGATGTGCCCGGCCTGGATCGCCAGCGCCTGAATCAGCCCGCCCGTGATCGATCCGGCGACGATCTTCGCGTCGGCCGGGATCGACCCCGAGATGATGTGCTCGGCACCGTCGATCACCTCGCCGATCAGGTCGGTGTCCACCAGCGGGTGCGTGGACGCGACCGCCCTCGCCGACTCTCCGGACACGTTGCCCGACCGGTCGAGCGCGACGAGCCAGAACTCCCTGTCGGCGTTGTAGGGGAGGCCGGGCACGACCGCGGTCCCCGCCAGCTCCAGCCACTCCACCGCTTGGCCCTCATCATCCGGGTCGAGCGGGTCACGCATCATGATCAACACCCGGTGAAAGTCAACAGGCATGCCCGTCCCAGAGCTGGTCAGCCCGTCCCAGGTGACACGGACAATCCCCAGCCGGGAGTCCACCACCGGCGTCGACGGGCTTGGCGGCGGCGTCTCGTCGTCCGGAATGGTGATGACCGCCGAGGTGGCGAGCTGCCCCTTGACCCCCTGATTGGTGGCGCGCACCCCGAACCGCCACTGGCTCTTGGGGGTCAGCGGGCTGTAGGAGATCGAGGTGCCGTCGGTGTGACCGAGCACCCGTTCCGCGCCGGTCCCGGGCGGGGTCTGCCCGATCAGCTCGTACCCGTCCACTGACAGCGAGACGCCGTTCACGTCCGTCGAGACGGGCAGCCACGACACCGTGATCAGCCCGTGCGCGTAGCCCTCCGCGTCGAGGTACGCCTGCGGATTCACCACCAGCCCGGTCGGGGCGGCCGGGACACGGTCCTTGCTCTCCGGCGCCGGCTCGCCGCCGTTCCCGCCCTCCGACACCCCGCCGGACAGGATGCCGTTCGCGCGCCGCGCGAGGCGGATGTCCCTCTCCAAGAACCGATCGTTGAGCACGAGGTTCCCGCTGATCAGCCCGTCGCCGTCCACCGACAGAGTGATCTGCCGGACGCGCAGCGCCTGCATGACCGCCTGGTCACCCGGGGCGCGGATCGTGTCACCCAGCCGGTAGTCGCGCAGCGGCAGGAACCGGGCCGCGTACGGCGTGATCTGCCGGGTGAGCTGTACCCGCTCCCCCGACGCGCGGTCGAGGGCATACTGCGCGAGCAGACGTGCGGTGCCCTCGTCCTTCACCCCGCCCTGCGACTGGACCGCCTCCCACCGCCCCCACGGCGCGGCAGCACCGGGATTGGTCACCTCGACCGACAGGCCGTCCTCGCCGGTGATGAGGATCGCCGACGCCGCGTCCTCGAACGTCGCATCGTCGGGGGCTTGGTCGACGTCCCGCCCGAGACGCAGCTCGACCGGCGCGGGCCCGGAGCCGAGCTGACGGCCGAGCACGGTGTCGGGGTTGAACACCTGCAACGTGCGGCCCTGCATCTGCCAATCACACACGCCCTGCTCGCCGAGGTTGATCAACACGGCCAGCAGATCCGTGCCCGGGTCGAGGCCGAGCGTCAGCGTGGCCGCCCACTCCTGACCATTGGAGTCCTGGACGGCGTCGAAGTCGTAGGACAGGCCGGGAAGCGTGCCGCGTCCTCTGGCCTCGTCGATCATCTGCGAGAGGATGTCGCCGACGCTGGTGGCCGGGAACTGCCTCTTCCCGTCGATCATCCCGATCGACGGGTACAAGGTCAGCTTGCGCAGCATCCAGACGTAGCCCGGCATGTCGTAGGAGCGGCTGAGCGCCTGGTCCGCGCCGTCACCTGACCTCTTGATCCGAAGGAACCGGCCGTTGGCCGGCTCCGTCCACGCCCCGCCCGCCGACCACTCCACCGCCACCTCACACGGCGAAGCGAGCCACTGCGAACCGGCCGCATGCCCGGAGTACGTCACCTTCAGACTCGGCGTGTCGTTGAGCGGCATGCCCGTCTCGAATCCGAGATGCTGCCCGAGCACCCCTAGACGCGGCCCATTTGGCTGGTAGGCGACCAGACGAAGCCCGTACCGCATCGGCTCGCCCGGGATGATGACCTGCACGACTCACCCCCTTTGGTGGTGTCATGTATGGGTGGAAGATGAGCAGCCGAAGATCACCGCTGGTGGTATGTCGCTGGACGACATAACGTTTGGCTACCTGCCCTCAGGCGCCATCAGGGCCCGCTCCATCGAGATCAATGACCTCGCGCGCTACTACGACTTCCCGGACAACGCCGCCTACCTGGCCAGCATTGGACTGCCCGCCGACGCGACGATGGATGAAGTGCAGCTTCGGCTTATGGGCCTGCACGACGTGCGTGGGGGCAGCGTGGATGGCCTCATCAACGACCTGCACCAGCGAAGTGAGGGCCGGTTTCGCCGCCTGTGGCGGCGGCGACATCGTCCGACCTCATAAGTTCACCTTCACCTGGGACTCTTGCCTTAGTTCCAGTCGTCAGCGGTAACCATGATCACCCGATCCAGCAGCTCGCCGTACCCAGCGGCACCGGACACCAGCTCAACGGGGGGCAACGTCGCTCGCTGCCCTACCCGGCTGCGCATGCCGAACAGCGAGTTCTTGAGGGACTGGTCACCACCCGGGAGGCCAGGCAGCTCAACCGGCCTCGTGGACAGCAGCTTCGGCGGAGTCGTGTACGCGGCAACGAGGACCGCCACCCACACGAACCGATCCACCGTCGGAGCAGGCACAGGATTCGGTACCCCCGGCTCGGACTCCAGCCGCCAGCGGCGATTGCCCTGCTCCGAGAACGCATCCGTGCGCGGCACCGACGAGTACACCGACATGGTGCCCAGCTCCTCCGCGTAGACGGCGACTCTCGACTCACCACCGACGAGGCCGGACGCCGGCGCGCACGTCGTCACCCACACACCATTGATCGACAGGCCCGCAGGCTGCACCAGCCGCGCCATGTACACCGCGCTGACCTCGGCCGGAGGCTGGACGGAACTCGTGCACGCGTCAGGGTGAGCAGACGACATCCAGCCGTCCCAGCCAAGCGGGGCTCCCGGAGGAGGAGGCACCATCACCGGCGTGCCCGCAGGCGGCGGCTCCTGCGGCTCCTGTACACATGAGCAGTTCACGGTGATCGAGCACATGATCTTCTACTCCTTGTCTGCCCGCTCAGACGCGAGCAAGTACCTGTCGATGTCCAACCGCATGGCCGCGATCCGTACCGGATCGGTCCGGACGCCGTCGCGTAGCACCTGCAACGGATCGGCCTGACCACGCCGGACGGCAGACCTCGATGTGGCCACCTCGCCGAAGCGCTCCTTGCAGACGGCCACCTGGCCAAGCACACGCGCCCGCGCGGAGGTGGCATCGCCCTCCAGCACAGGAAGGGCGTCCTCCTGGCCGTCGGCATGCATCGCGTGCAGCAGCGGCGTGTACAGCAGCACCTCGATCGCCTCGTCCAGCGTCTCCAGGCCGTGCTCAGCCATCCGAATCTCGAACGCCTCCTTCGGCCACGACGCGGCGAACGCCTCGCTGCCGTCGTCCAGCGGCTCGTAGAAGATGAGCCAGCTCTCCGGCCCCTCGACCACATCCGAGATCCGCCACCGCTGCACCATCACGTCACCCCATGCTGTCTCCAGGCCCACACATGCAGGGCCACCGTGAACGTGGGCGGACTGCCCAGGCTCGATTCGCTCGACCGCAGCGTGAACCCACCCGTCCCCGGGTTACGCATGTGAAATGACAACCTGTCCGGGACCGGGTTGTCGGCCGAGAACACGAGCCGCGGCGTCGACGCCAGCGTGACGGCGAACCCGACGAAGTACGTGGCCGCGGCCCCGCCCGACTCCGGCAGCGACCGCGCGAACATGAGCATCCCGGCGCCCGTCTCGAACGACCACGTGCCCCGGAACGTGGTGTAGCCCGTCGTGGATGTGCCACCCCGAGAGAACAGAAACCGGTTCAGGCGGCCTTGGATGTCGTTGTGGCCGACCTCGAGTTGTGTCGGCTGCGCGAACATGTAGCCGCCCCCGGCGAGCCCGTCGCTGGCCTGGACCATGTGCATGCGCCACTCGTCGCCGCGCTGGATGACGTAGGAGCGGCGGGTGGTGTCGGGCGACAGGCCAGACACGTGGATGATCGCGCCGTCGCTGTCGGCGTACGTGCGGGCGTAGTTCGTTCCGCTGCCCGGGTAGTAGCGGATCTCGGGGTCGGCCGCCCCGGCCGGGTTGATGATGATGCGTCGGCCGGTCACGCCGGTCGCGAGCTGGCCCACGATGCTGACCGCGCCGGACGCGGAGGAGATGAACACCGTCTGCACGCTGGAGGCGTTGTAAGCCTCCAGGCCCGAGCTGTTGAGCTCGACGCGCGCCCCTCCCGGATCCCCGGCGACGATCCGGGAGGCCAGCGCGAGCACAGCCTCCAGCTTCGCGGCGGTGATCGCCCCGGCCGCGATGTGCCCAGCGAGGATCTGACCGGCGGCGATCTTCGCCGCGGTGATCGCGTTGGCCAGGATCGCGCCGGTGGTGATCGAGTCGTTCGCGGCGTCGCCCTGGACGAGCTGCACCGCGGCGATCGTCGCGGTGGCCGAGCGCGCCGAGGTGTTGCCGGAGCGGTCGATCGCGGTGAAGGAGAACTCCCTGTCGAGCCCGTACGGCAGGCCGGGCACGATCAGCGACCCGGCCGCGTCCATGTACCCGATCTCCTCCCAGCCGGGGGCCAGCGGGTCCTGCATCCACACGAGCACCCGGTGGAAGTCGGCGGGCATCGGGGCCGCCCCGACACCGAGCCCGTCCCATGCAACGTGCACGACGCCGAGCCGGGACGCGAGCGTGGGAGCGGTCGGCACGGGCGGAGCGGTCGTGTCGTCCGGGATCGTCACCGCCACCGAGCTGGAGAAGGGGCCCTTCTTGCCCAGGTTCACCGCGCGTACCTTGAACTGGTACTGCTGCCCGACCACCAACGGCGAGAACGTCGCGTTGGTGTCGGCGGCCTCCGTCGCCGCCACCAAATACCAGGGCGCTCCGACCTCGTTGATCCGCATGAACAGCTCGTAGCCGCCCACGATCAGCGCCACGGCGTTCACGTCCTGGGTGACCGCGCCCCACGTGGCGGTCACCTGCCCTCTGGGCAGGCCGTGCTCGTCGATGTACGCGAGCGGATCGACAATCAGCCCGGCCGGAGCCGCAGGTGTGCGCGGCGTCGGCGACTCCGGCGCCGGCCGCGCACCCGACCCGCCCTCGGCCGTCGAGCCACCGACGATGCCGGCCGTGCGGCGGGCCAACCGCAGATCGCGCTCCAGCAGGCGATCGTTGAGCACCAGGTTTCCGCCGAGCACGCCCTTCTGATCGCGGGTGATCGTCATCTGCCTGACGCGCAGCGACTCCATCGCCCCGCCCTCGCCCGGCGCGAGAATGCGGTCCCCGGGACGGTAGTCCCGCCACGGCAGCCAGCGCGCGGTGTGCAGGGTGATCTGCCGCGTCCGCTGGACGCGCTCGTGCCCAACCCGCAGCAGCAGCGCCTCGGCCAGGAGGAACGCCGTCCCCGGATCAGACACGCCGCCCTGGCCGATCGCCGCCTCCCACCGGCCCCACGGAGCTTCGGCGGCCCCGTTCGTGAACGACATGCGGAACCCGTCATCGCCGACCACGAGCGCCGACGTGGCCGCGTCCTCGTAGGTGCCGATGTCGGGAGCGGCCACGATGTCACGCCCGAACCGCAGGTCAACCGGCGCGGCACCGCTGGCCAGGTCCCGCCCCAGCATGGTGTCGGCGTTGTACACCTGCAACGTGCGCCCGTTCATCCGGAAGTCGAGTGTCCCCTGCTCGGCCAGGTTGATCAGCGTCGTCAGCGCGTCGATCCCCGGCTGGTAGTAGATGGTCAACACCTTCGCCCACGGCTGGCCCGCGCTGTCGTGCGTCGGCGTGAAATCCCAGGAGACGCCTGGCACCGCGCCGCGCGCCTGCCCCTCCTGCAGGAACGTGGCCAGGATCGCGCCTGGCGTCGAACTCAGGAAAGCGCGCTTCCCGTCGGCCAGCGGAGCTGAGCCGGGGAAGAGCACCACCTTGCGCAGCATCCATGCATAGCCGGGGAGCTCGAACCGGCCCATCCCGGCCCGATCCGTGCTGTCACCTCGACGCTTGATTCGCAGGAACCGGCAATCCGGTCCCTCCGTCCAGGTCTGCCCATCGACACTCCACTCGACCGCGACCTCGACCGGCCCGTTTAGCAGGTCCGCGTTGACCGCGTTCGCGCTGGTGGACAGCATGAGCGCGGGCACGTCATTGAGGGGGCACGCGACCTCCACACCCACCGGATGCGGAAGCACCCCCAGACGGGCCCCGAAGGGAGCGTGAACGACGCACCGCAGCTCCAGCATGATCGCCCTCCCTCCCCGTTCAGGAAGCGACACAGACGATCTGAAGCACACTCAGGGCGCATGCTCACACGTAGGCCAGCCCACGAGGTCAGAACCCTTTCGCCGCACGAGCGGCTATCAGAGGCTCGCGGAAGGGCGGAGCTCCTGGCTGGCGCGTTGGCGGAACTGCCGCACAGACGGCTCAGAGTCCCACGGTTGCAGGGTGTCCAGGAAGTGCCTGACGTAAGTGAGAGATCGGGTCGAGGCCACGCGGGACAGGATGTCCACGGCGCGGTGACCGCACTCCAGCCCCTCGTCAAGCCGGCGCGCCTGAAGGTGGGCGGAGCCCACGATGGCGTTACGCATGCCGCAGGAACGTGTGTAGGTGAGTGCGGGCATCGTTGCCATCTCCTCGAAGCGCATCACCATGTGCGGCATCTCAAGGTCACGATGGATCTCGGTGGCGTCGGCGGCCAGCCGGGCATGGGTGAAGAAATCGATCCAGGCAGGGTCGCCATCGTCCACGTGGGCCCGGCCGAGCAGGGTTTCTGACTGGGCCAGCGCCAGCGCGGCGGCACGGCGGGCGTGGCTGTGTCCGTGCAGGCGGGCCGCGCGAGCGTGCGCGCGAGCCTCGACCAGCTTGAAGAACGCCAGGGTGCGGGGAGTGGCCCGATCCCGGGCCCGCTCGTAGGCGCCCTGCGCCATGTCGATGGCGTCGTCCACGTGGTCGTTGAGCCCGGCCTGCAAGGACATCGAGGCCAGGATGTAGCCGCCCAAAGGCACATCGCCGGCGGCACGGGCCAGGCGCAGAGCCTGAATGTAGTGCCGCTGGGCGCCGGCTTGGTCGCCGACGTCCCACGCCGAGTAGCCGGCCAGCCGGCCGAGCTGGGCGGTGGCGCCGAACAGCTCGCGGCCCACGGCGTCGGTGTAGGTGCCCTTCAACAAAGGGATCGCGCGGTCGCGCAGGCAGGCGGCCACCAGGGAGGAGCTGAAGGAGCCGCCCCCGTATTTGGAGTCGATGTGGCGGGCGTGCTCGGCCGCGTCATGTAGTTCGGCGAGGTCAGCGGCGCCGACGCGGCGGCCACGCGACTGGGAGGGGCGCAGGGCGGCGTCAGCGTCAGCGGGCTGGATCAGCCACCGGGTGCTGGGCGTGGCGAAGGCCGCAGCGGCGAAGGCGAGGCGGCTGAACGTGCGGCGGTTCACCTGGTCCCCCAGGGTCCACCAGGCGGCGGCGGTGTCGATCGCGCGGGGAAGCTCACGAGGGAAATCCAACCCGATTTCGGGGGAGGCTGTCGCCGGTTGCGGCATGCCGATTTCGGCCACGCTGATGGGCCGGCCGAGCCGTTCGGACAGGGCGGCCGCGATCGCCTGCGGAGTCGGCCAGCGCGGGATCATCCCGCAGATCCAGTTGGCGACCGAGGTGTGGGTGTAGCAGGCGACCTTGCCCTGGGACTGGCAGTGCTGATTCACCCGGGCGGCCAGCGCCTTGTGGCTGGCGCCGGACTCGGTGATCAGCTTCTCCAGCGCGAGGTTCGGGGCGTGTCCAGATGCGACCACGATGCCTCCTGGAGGCTCGGCGATGCGATCCCGCGAACGTGCCCATACCGTAACGCCGACGGCGCAGCCGGTGAACCTGAACGGCGATCTGTGGGCCCCCTCGTGTGCCCTCCCGCCGGTCGCATGGCTCCGGTTCCGTGGAAGGCACCAGCCGGCCCCACCTGAATCGGCCGGCACCCACGAACGAGGAGGTGAGCGCGCATGTCCCTGCACCAGCTCGCGGGCATGACCGTGCTCGTCACAGGAGCCGGAGGACTGATCGGCAGCCGCCTGACGGCGCAGCTACGCCGGATCGGCGCACGCCCGGTCTCCCTGTGCAAGATCGACGCCTACCCCAGGGCCGTCTACCACGACCACTTCGGGATCAGCCTGGACGACCCCGACTTCCACGTCGGCGACATCGCCGAGCCCGGCGTCGTGGACAAGCTCATCGACGGCTGCGACTACGTCATCCACGCCGCCGCTCTGGCCGACGTCGCCGCCTGCACCCGGCGCTCGGTGGACGCCATCAAGACCAACGTCATCGGCACCCAACGCGTGCTGGAGGCAGCCGCTGCCACGCCAAGCGTGCGCCGGGTGGTGTTCGTCTCCTCCGCCAGCGTCTACGGCAACCAGCCGCCGCGCGAGGACGGATTCGCCCGGTTCACCGAGGACGCGGCCCTGCACCCGGTGTCGATCTACGGCACCACCAAGATGTGCGGCGAGAACCAGACCACCACCGTCCTGGGCGAGGCGGGCACCTCGCACGCGATAGTCCGCTACTTCTCCGTCTATGGGGAGCCGCAGGTCGTCAAAGAGAACTCACACAGCTGGGTGGTGGCCTGGTTCTGCATGCGCGCCGCCCTCGGGCTGCCGCTACACCTCAATGGCGGCGGGCGCCAGGTGCGCGACATGGTCCACGTGAACGACATCGCCACCGGCACCCTGCACGCCCTGGTCGCGCCAGCCGCCCACAACCAGATCCTCAACATCGGCACCGGCACCGGCACCACGATCCGTCAGATCGCCGACCTGGTCCGCTGCCACTACCCGGACGCCACTGTCATCGACACACCCCGCCCGCCCGGCGACCCGCTCGGCGGATACGCCTGCACCCGGCGCATGACCGAGCTGCTCGGCTGGCAGCCCGGCATCACGATCACCGAGGGTGTCGCCCGGTACGCGGCCTGGCTCACGGACAATCCCTCGGCCATCCCCGCCTGGCTGCGTCAGCCTGCCGCCGCCTGACCGCCCCTTCGTCCTGGCCGCCCCCCTGGGTGGCCCTCGCCCCGGGAGAGACGCCCATGCCCGCCTGCCCGCAGCCTGCCCTGTCGCTCCGTGAGGCAGCCCTGCAACGGTGTCTGCCGCGCCACCAGGTTATGGACCAATCCACCCTGAGCTGGATCGGGGCGAACAGGCCCACCGAGACGGCCCGCACCGTGGCCGTGCCCGATCACCCCGTGCCTCTGCTGCCCAAGGTCGCATGGTTCGCCCGGGAGCAGGCCGCCGAGGGCATCCACGGTGTGCGCCACAACGCGCGGGTCTGCCTGCTGGCGGACCTGCTGGCCCAACATCTCGGCCTGGACGACGATCATCGCGCGGCGCTGCGTCTGGCGGCGGCCGTCCACGACTGCCGCCGCCACGATGACCAGACCGACCCGGAGCACGGGCAGCGGGCCGCCCACTGGCTCGCCCGCCATCACCAGGTCGTCACCGCCTCGTTCGGCCTGCATCTGCCGGCCGAGGCGGTGACCGCAGCCGGCTTCGCCGTCAGCGTGCACAACGTCGACTACACCGTCTTCTCGTCCGCCCAGCGCGAGGTGTACGCGCGGGCCCCGCGGCTGACCGACCTGCTCAAGGCCGCCGACTGTCTCGACCGCTACCGGCTGCCCCTGGACCCCTGGTGGCCCGACCGCACTCGGCTGCGCGTGGACGTGCCCGCCTGGATGTACGGCGTCGCCTTCGACCTGATGCTGGCCAGCGAACAGGCCCGCCTCGTCGGCGCCACACACCACGAAGCGATCGCAGCCGGCCGCCACACCATCTCCCACCTGCCCTAGGAGTCCGTCGTCATGGACCATGACCTGTCCACCGTCACCGCCCCTGCACCCACCGACCCGGTCTGGCAGGACGCGCACACCGACTACAGCCCCGGCCACCCGCCGCGCCCGGCCCCCCGCGGCCTGGCCGCCGACGACACCGAATGGAGCACCTATCTCCAGCAGCACACCCCCAACGGCTGGCTCATGCGCGCCGGCTCGCTGCTGGAGACACTGGCCAGCGGCCGGCCGATCTACCTCATGCACACCACCGCCAACCTGAACGCGATCCGCGCCAGCGGCCAGCTCTACCAGGCCCCCGGCTGCATGGTTGGCGCCCTGTACTGCGTCCTGCTCACCCCCGGCCCCGCCGGACTGCGGCCCCACAACCTGGGTGCGTGGTTGCTGGCGAACAAGGCCCACCGCGACATCCTGATCATCGAGGTCACCCCCGGCGGCCCTGTCCCGGCCAAGGGGATCGACTACCTGCGGCTGGGCGCCGTGCACCTGGCCTCCTACGTCGATCACCGAGCCTTCCTCACCCCGGCCGAGGACGATCATCTGCGCGCGGCGGCCGTGCAGCGGATCCGGCAGGCCGCGACCGTGCTGGACATGCTGGTCCGGAACGCGTGCGGGGCCGCCACGCCGGCCGACCGGTTCCTCGACCAGGTCGCTGGCGCGGTGCCTCTGGTGCCCTTCCTGGGCTACCTGTACTTCGAGGCGGTGTCGGAGTACCTGATGCTGCATTCGACCAGCCGCCAGACCCGCGCCTGCGCCGAGGTCGGGGAGATGAACACCCTGCTGTCCAAGGACCTGGCCTTCGCCGCGGTGGACACCATGGGCGAGCTGTTCGACCTGGCCCTGTTCCAGCCCGGCCACGCCCGGCTCCGCGAGCTGATCGGGCAGGTCGAGCCCGGCCTGGTCGACGGCGCAGCGGAGTACGTGCGCCGCCGCCTGGCGCACCTGTTCGCCTGCGTGGCGCTGGACCCCTCCCAGGACGCCACTGCGGTCACCTTCGCTCAGGCCACCTTCGACACGCTGGCATGGGCGGCACCGGGGCTGCTGGGGCAGATGGTCTTCCGGCTCCTGCGCACCAGCCCCCGCTACCCGCAGCTGTACCCGGTGTTCGAGCAGCCCAAGGCGACCGGCGCGTCCGCGTTCTGGACCGCCCACGGCATCCCCGCGCCGTTCAACGGGGTGATCCCGAAGGGCGAGATCGGCCTCAACATGGCCTGGCCCGCCGGCGCCCGAATCTGGACCGCCGACGTCAACGAGGGCGTGCTCCACCCCGCCGAGGAACTGCCCCTCACCCTGGTGCCTCGCCTCTCGGATCTGCGCGACACGGCGTTGGGCCGGGCCCGGTTCACGCTCCCCGACAGCGAGCAGCAGCGCAAGCACTGACCCCAGACCCCGATCTCCGCTCGCCTGAGAGCGGGCCGCCGCCTGAGGTAGTCTCAGCCCTTTCCCTTCCCTGCACCGAATGTAGCCGGAGGGCAGTGTGCCCTCCGGCCCGAGGGACAGAAAGAGCGAGGTGGACGTGACGCTCGGCCGATGCACCCACAACCTCGACATTCAAGACGACGTCGTGGTCAAGCGCTACACCTCTTGGGAGAGAGGCGAACCGGGCCGAGAGTGGGCAGCTCTCACGCTGCTGGGCGAGCACGCGCCCAACCTCGCACCCGCGCCCATCCAGGCCGCGCTGGAGGCAGACCCGCCCATGATCGTGATGAGCAGGCTGCCCGGCCACGTCCTACGCGGCCAGCACGCCACCGGCGAACAGCTCACGGCGATGGCCGCTGCCCTGACCCGGTTGCACCAGATACCGACCGCCGCCGTGGAAGCCATCGCGCCTGCCGCCTGGGGGCCTGCCGCCGCCGTGCACAAGACCCGAGCATGGGCCGAAAAACAGCCGGACCTCGGCGACGATCCTCTTGTGCAGGAGGCGTTCCAGGCCGGGGCCGCGTGGCTGGCCTCTACCGCCCCCGACAAGCTCATGGTCAACCCACTGCCTCCCGTCCTCGGGCTGGCCGATGGGAATCGGGCGAACTACCTATGGTCGCCTAGCGAGGGTCGGGTGCGGCTGATCGACTGGGAAGACTCGGGCCGCAACGATCGAGCGTTCGAGCTCGGCGAGGTCTGCGAACACATCTCCCGTCTCGACGGCACCTTGGACGCAGACCAGCTCCTGTCCCACATCGACTTGGCCTCGGGAGAAGCGGCGCGGGTACGTGACTTCCGGCGCCTGATCGCGCTGGGCTGGTTTCTCCAGCTCGGCCCTCACGGGCCAGCAACCCCGCACAACCCGCCCGGCACCCTCCAGGCCCAGGCCGAGCGGGTTCTCTTGCTGCTCAACTGAGACTGCCCATGCGACCGCTGGCCATCTGCGTAGCCGCTGGAGGACTTAGCGCCCCTCGATCGCCAGCATCGACCGCAGGTCCGCCACAGCCGGGCGGGCCTGCTCGCCGAGCGGTACCGCACGGAGCACCATACGGCCCGTCTCTCGGACGTGGTTGGTCCGGAACTCGGCAGGCAACGAATCGATCACCCCCGCTGCGATCCGGGCGCCCTCATCCACCCCTCCGAGAGCCGCAGTGCTGATCGCCTCGTGGAGCCGCGCGTTCACGCGATATTGGTAAGAGCCTTCAGGGATGATGCTCAGCACCTTGTCCCGGGCAGCATCTGCAGCAGCTTCGTCACCGGCATAGGCGGCTACCCAGCTCTCGGCGAACGGGATCTGGTCCGGCTTGAAGAAGTCCCACCGATCGGCGACGACGCCGCGGTGCATGTGGTCATGCAGCGCGTGGAGGGTCGCGGTCGCCTCTGCTGGGCGGTTGAGAAGGGCGAGTGCCTTGGCCTGAGCGGTCATCAGCCGCGGCCACGGCCGGCGTGTGAGACGCCGGGCGTGCTCGATCAACCGGAGTACGGTTTCAGGCTCCCGCTGGCCGTACAACCCGTGAATCGCCTCTTCGCCGCGCACGAGCAGGCTGAGCTCCAAGTCGCGGGAGGCGTCGGCGGTCTTCTTCGCGGTGCTCCACCACCTGATAGCGCTCCCGTGTTCGCTCATCCGGGTGAGGGCGTTGGCCTGGATGCTGGCCAGCATCGCCGCCACCCGGTGAAGCTCAGTGAGTTCTTCACCGCGGGCGATCTCCATCTGCTGCCGCAGCACGTACAGATCGATGGACAGGTCTCTCACCACCTGCGCGGGTGGGCGGGTGCGCAGGGCGTGAAGGTGGTCAGCGCGGGCGATGTCCCAGTCTTCGGCGCTGCGGTCTGGTGTGGTGGTCAGGTCCAGGCCCTGGCGGACGATCTCGTCGAAGCCGAGGACACTTGCCGCGCCAGCGGCAAGTCCGAACAGCGCTCGGCGTTTCGTGGCGTCCTCCCCGTCGTCCGCAGCGTGCATGCCAGCCATATCAAGAGTAGGCACAAAACCCATCTGATCGGTAGGAGCACCAACTGCGGCATTTCGCGCGCCTGGCGCATCCGCCACGAAAGCCTCAACCAGTTCACCGTGCGCCCCGAGAGCGTGGTCCAGCGACACCGCCGTCTTAAGTGATGGATTGGCGGTGCCTTTCTCCAGCATGGTCACGTAGCTGGGGCTGATGTGCCCGCGCCGCGCGAACGCGCGCACGGACGCTTCGCCGCGTAGCCGCCGCAAGACATCACCGAACCGTGCGCCCATCGACCACCCCTGCCGGTGCTGTGCGTTCACCGGTGTTCAGAGTCCGTGAACGGCAGTGAACGGCTGTGAACGCGAACCCTCTAGTCCTGGTTTCCTGTGACGGCCACGCTACTCCTGCGGCGGTAATCGCCCAACCGAATCGCCTTTTGAGATGGGCGGAATCTGCGCGAATACGGCACCATTCTCATCCGGAGCACACCTCATGCTGTCTGCAAAAGAACCATTAATCACGGTCTATGCCTGGCGTGTCCGCAGCGACGCCGATCGCGAAATTTCAGGTGTGACGGACGATCAGGGAAAGGCCCTCGGCGACATGCTCGGCGCATTCGCCGAACTGCCAGGCATGCCCCTCCGAGCAGACCTGCGGATCGTCGGCGTTAACCCCCGTGAGGTGGCAGTGCAGTACCGCCGCACCCGGACCCTAGTCCTTGCCCAGCGGTCGCCCACGCATCCGACGATGGCCCCCTCGACGCTGCCTGAGCTGGTGGGATGACATGGACCAGCTTCTCCCCACCACCAGAAGCCAAGCCCTGCAGTACACCCTCAACGCTCAGGTCCAGAATTGGCGCAAGCTCGTGCTGTCCCGCCTAGCCGCACGAGACGTCAACGGCCGGCTCGCCGAGCTCGCGTGGATGTCGGCCATCACCTTCACGGCCTACGACAGCCAGATGGCCAGCGCCGGGCGCCTCCTCCTGCACGACATGCCCATCCCCCAGGTGCTCGGCGCGCTCGGCGCGCGCGACGTCCCCTCGCTGCTGGCCCTGTGGAGGCCGTGGGCCGCCCACCAGAGCGAACTGTTCCGGCTGGGGCGCGGGGTGCTGTCGCCGCAAGACGCAGACCACGTGACCGCCCTGCTGACGACGAACAACATCAGGCCGCACTCAGGAGAGATCGCATGAACGGCAGTCGAGCCTTCCGCAATTGGGGTCACCTGGAGAACGCCAGAGCGGCCGTCGATCCGATGCTGTTCGCGCCGATCAGACCCGGTGAGGAGAACGGCCTCGAATTTCTGCCGATCAAGGGGGCTGAGGGAGTCGTCGCGCTCCGCCGCCCACAGAGCCCTGATGAGGTAGTGATCGTCGCCTTGCTGGAGCTCGCGACGCTGATGAACATCATGCCGCAGCCCTAGCTCACCGTCGTTCGGCATCCCTTTCGCAGTCCGATGCCGGACGGGCCCGTCGGTTCGCGCGACGGGCCCTCCTTCGCAGCTCACCCATGCGGAGGGAGTGGCCAGGGCAGGAGATAAGCCGCCTCCTGATCCTGGCCACTCACAGAGTCACCCCGCACGCACCGCCGCCATCGGCTGCCGCTGTGTGCGGTCAACAAGCGCCAATCGTCTCCAACGGAAGGACCCAGCATGTCACCCGAACAGCTCCTGGCCGAGCGGGTCAACGACCACATCGAGTTCTCCGATCCCCGCGTCGATGACGGGCCCACGGTGATCGCGTCGCTCGACGAGTGGGGCGCGTTCCTGCTCGCCCTCCAGGAGGACAAGCCGACCCAGGGCGCCGTGCGGACGAGGATCGACGACACGGGTGTGGTGAGCATCTGGCACGTCCACGGCAAGGACGCTCCGGTCACGCTCGCCGCCCCGGATTGGGCCGAGTTCGTCGCCCTTGTCAAGCAGGGCGAGTACGACATCGAGCGGCTGCCCCGCCAGGCCGCTCAGTCGGCCTGACCGGCACCACAGCAGGAAGGGCCGCAGCGTACTCGGGGACGCTGCGGCCCTTCCCCGTTCTATGGCTGTATCAGCGCAGCGCGATCAGCGGGGTCATCCCGAAGGCTTGCCACTGGCTGAGTTCCAGCACCGCAGGGGGCTCGTCATGCTGCATGCTGACCCAGCAGGCGTCGGCGATGAACGGGGCAACAGCCGACTCAGGCTTGTACGCCGCCACGCCGCCGTTCTCCATGAGCCCCACGGACAGCACGACGTGCACCCATCGTCCCTCCGAAGCGGCGGGGACCACCTCGTACAGTGGCGATGCGGCCCACCCGGCCCCGAAACCAGCAGCCGTCGCCGCCGTACCGGCCACCGGAACGGCCGGCTGGCCGTGGCCCGATTCGTAGATGGCGGCCCGCCAGGTGCCGGTCGTGGTCTGGGTGTTGCGGAGGGCGGTCCAAACGGTCTCGATCGTCTGGCCAGCAGGCACGTACATCATGACCGCGTACGAACCCGGCGTGTCACCGGGAGGGCTGATCAGGCGGTCCTTGGCCAGCCAGGTGGGCACCGTCTGCGCGAACCCCCACTGGAAGAGTGCGCTCTCCAGGTGGTAGTGCGGCTCGGGCGGGCCGGACAGAGAGGGTGCGGCGTCGATAGCGGTGTCGTGCATGGATCTCCTCACAGGAACGAACGACGGGCCCGGATCTCAAGCCCGGATGCCGATGTGGTGGACGTGGCGGTCGCAGTCACGAGAACGGCGCGGGAGTGCGGGTCACCCACGGCGATCGCGGGCGTCAGGTGCAGCCAGCGGAACGCGCTCCCCGGCCCCGTGGCGACGATGCTGCCGGTCACGTCCGTCCCGGACGTGAAATCCCAGGTATCGGAGGTGACGAGCCGGGCCCGCATCTGCCCGCAGTCGATGAGCAGCCGCTGCCCCGCCAGCAGGCCGGAGGAACGGCCCACTGTGCCGCCGCTCGCGACGTCGGTCATCGACGGGTTGACGGCCGGACCGGTGACGCGCAGGACCGCGTCCACGATCGGGCCAGTGCTGCCCGCGAGCGGGGTCACCAGCTGGCTGGCCGCGTTCGCCCCCCCGGCCCAGGTGACCTCGGCCGGGTCACGCCAGTACACGCCGGGGATCTTGCAGACGGCGGTGAGCCGGGCCCGGGCCGCTGAAGTGTTGATCTCCGGCTCGGACACCGCTTCCACGGTGATGCCCGCGACGCGCACGATGCTGCCCGCCGTGTAGGTGAGCTGCATCAGCCGGTGCCGTACCCCCAGCATGGCCGAGACCGCTTCAAGATTGTGCTCTAGCTGCTCGAACCCGCCATCGGCCCCGGCCGGGGTGCGGCCGGTCACGCCGAGGACGAGCGGCAGTGTCGTGGTCTCCAGGTCCAGCCCGTACACCGGCAGCTCGCCGGCCACCCCCGGAACCGTGATACTGACCGACCTCGCGCCGGGGATGGGGCGGCGTTTCGTCCCTACCTTGGCCCGCCAGCACCCGGCCGGATGATCGAGCGGTACTCCGTCGAGGTGATACATCGGCATCTACAGCACCCCCAACATTCCCGCGTAGGCCAGGCCCCGGTTGACGGTCTCGCTGGTCGGCTCGGCAACCGGGTTGATCGCCGTCACCTGGATGGTCACCGGACCGCCCGGCCGGTCGTGTGTCCCGGTCACGGCCCGGCCGGTTGAGCCGATGTCCACGCTCAGCTCCGGCCGGAACGACCGCTCCAGGTCCCCGGCGATCCTGCTCGCGGTGGCCAGAACCGTACGAGCCGAGTTCTGCATGCCCTGCGCCATGCCGAGCATCGTGAAGTGGCCGATCTCCGCGAACAGCGTGGAGGGCGAGTTGATGCCCATCGCCTGCCGCACCCAGTCCGGCAGGATGTTGCGGAAGAAGTTCCAGATCACGTCCCGGAACCACCCGGCCGCCGCCTGGATGCCGTTCCACAGCCCTTGCAGGAGCTGCCAGCCGAGGTTGTCAATGACGACCAGGAACTCCAAGATCGCGCGGCCGGCCGTGCCGATCGCGCCCACCAGGTCGCCGCGCAGCAGTGCCGCCGCGGACTGCACCAGCGTGATCAGCGGTGGCAGCAGCGTCGTGACGAGCTGCAGCAGCGGCGGCAGCAACGGCAGGATCACCGGCAGCAGCTCCGCGACGGTGCCGACCAGCGTGATCACCGCGGGCGTCACCTGCACCAGCGCCTGCAGGAGGACCTGGCCGAGCTGCCCGCCGACCTGGGCGAGCAACGCGATCACCGGGCCGAGGATCGGCACCAGCCCGGTCACGAGCTGCGCGGTCAGCGCAGCGAGCTGCGGCAGCAGCGGAGCCACCGCGGGGATCACACTAGCTGCTAGCACAACCGCTAGCGCACCTAAGAGCGGGAGCATCGGAGCCAGTTCCCGGGCCGCGAGCGCGAACGCCGCGACCAGCAGGTTCAGCGACGGGAGGCTCGCCTGCACGGCGGCCGCGAGGACCTCGGCGACGAGCGCGGCAAGCTGGCCGACCACCGGGAGCAGCGGAGCGACCGCGACCATGATCGACGAGAACGCCGTGGCGAGCGGCACCAGAGCGGGCGCGACGGCCTGGACCGCCTGTCCGAGCGCGGCGAAGATCGCCGACACCCCGGGGAACAGTGCGGCCAGTGCGGGGACGACTGCCTGAATCGCGGCGGTCAGGATGGGCCCGATCTGCACGGCGAGCGCGGCCACGAGCGGCGCGAGCAGGCCGACCCCTTCGGCGACCGCGACGAGTGCGGGCGCGAGCGCCGACCCCATCTGTCCGAGCGCGACGAAGATCGCCGTCAGGGTCTGCTGACCGGCCAGCGAATTGACCCACACCGCGATCCGGTCCAGGACCGTACCGAGGACGCCGAGCGCGTCGCTCCCGGTCGCCCGCATGGCCGCGAAGACGCCGGACACGATGTCCCACACGTCGGACGCGATCCCGCCGAGCTGACGCAGGACCTGAACGGCGCCCTCCATCCAGGCCAGAGCCCGCCCCGAGTCGGCCGCCCGTGCCAGGAAGTCGCCGAACCGGACCGCAAGCTGGGCCAGCTCGGGCGCGAGCCCGGCCGCGAACTGGGCGCCGACCTGCGTGATGCGGGCCAGCCCGGTCAGCACGGGATCGATCGCGACGGCCAGCTCATCGACCGCGCGCCGCAGGGCCGCGAACACCGTGGTGATCGCGGACACGGCGACACTCGACCGGGCGAACTCGGCGACCCGCACAGCAGCGCTGGCGATCGCGCTAGCTACGGACGACATGCCGATCGCGAGCGGGCCGACGAGCACGTCCGCGAGCGCTGTGAGCTGGCCCGCGAGCGGCGCGAACAGCGCGTCCTGAACGAAGTTCCGCACCGCGAGCAGGACGGGCCGCAGTTCTCGCAGCTCCCGGACCGCTGCCTGCGCGGCCGGGGACAGGCCGGAGATGGCCTCCTCGAACTTCTTCTGGTCCGCTCCCAGAGCGGCCTCGAAGGCGTCGCCCACCCCGGACAAGGCCACGGTCAGGGTGAGGAGCCCGGCCGCGCCGAGCGCTGCCGCGCCCGGAAGCGCCGCGACCAGGCCGACAGCGGGAGCGAGCGCCGCCCCGAGCGAGATCACGCTGTTGGTGACCGCGCCGGCGGCGGCGGACAGGATCGCCATCCGGGCCGCCGCGGCGACGACCTCGACGCCCATCCGGGCCACGGACGTGGTGATCCCGGCCACGGAGGTCCGGAACCGGCGTGACGCCTGCTCGGCGTCGCCGACCGCGCGTCGTAACCGGGCGGCGAACGACTGGTCGCGCAGGTCGATCGTGACGAACAGCTCGCCCACGTTGATCGCCATGTCTCCACCTCCTGTGGGGTCCGGAAGGGAGGTGGAGCCAAGGCGACGATTGCGCCGGTCAGGCCAGGCCGAGCACCGCGGCGTACTGGAGGCCCTTGTTGACCGACTTGCTGGTGGGTTCGGCCTGCGGGTAGTTGTTCGTGACGTGCACGGTGGTGCGGTTGCCAGAGCTTCCCGGCACCATCCCCGGCGTGAGCGTCGCCACTGGACGGGGGGTGAACGCCTTGGAGAGCTGGCCGGCGATCCCGGACGCCCGCGCGAGCACCTTCGGCGCGGCCTGGGCGATGCCCTGGTCGAGCCCGGCCACGGTGTTGACGCCGATGTCGGCGAGGACCTGGCTCGGCGACTTCATCTTCAGCGACTTCTTGATCTGCGCGACGAGGGCGTTGGCGATGTCACGCATCGCGGCCTCGATCGCCTTCTTCTGCGAGACGATGCCGGTCAGAAACCCCTTGCCAGCGTTGCGGCCGGCGTCGAACATCGCATCGGCGGCGGCGCGCCCGGCCTGCTTGGCGGCCTTCTCGATCATCCCGTACGTCGAGTTGATCGACTTGAAGGTCGCCGAGTCGGCCTGGAGGATCGCCTGCCCGAGTTCGGTCCCGGCGTCGGGCCCGGCCTCGATGATCTGCTGCAGAAGCCCCTTCGACAGGCCGCGCTTGGCCAGCTTCTTTATCGTGTTCGCCCACGTTTTGACCTGCGCGAGCCGGGACTTCAGCCCTTCCTGGATCTTCTCCGCGCTGACCGGGTTCTGCTCCGAGAACCCCATGCTCGACAGGCTCGCGAACTGGCGGCCTTGGTCGGCGATCTGCTTGGCGTACGCCATCGCGTCGGCCAGGACCTTGACGATCGTCTCGCGCTCCTTGGCGAGCTTGGCCAGCTCGCCGTTCCCGGAGCGGATCGACTCGACCAGGTGGTCCTTCACGCCGGAGGTGATCTTGCCGGACTTGAAGGCGTTCACCACGGCGTCGACCATGCGGCCCGCGGTGTCCTTGATCTTGGACTCTTCGCCTTGGAGGCCGAGCAGCCAGCCCTTGGCGGTGTCGGAGCCGATCGCCATCATGACCTTCGACGGCGAGGCGATGCCGAGCAGCTTCTTGATCCAGGAGATGAAGCCGGAGAAGAGGTTGCTGACGCTGGAGGTGAAGGAGTTCCAGGCGTTGACGAACCCCTCTTTGATGCCGTTGACCAGGTCTTTTCCGAGATCCCACAGCTTTTTGAAGGCGCCGGTGATGGTCTCGCCGAACTGTTTGACGCCGTTCTTGATCGTGTCCCAGGCGCCCTGGAAATCGCCCGTCAGGACCTTGGCCAGGGCCGTGACGATGCTGATCACCAGCGGCAGCACGGACGTTCCCAGCTCGATCAGCGGCGGCAAGAACGGCGTCACCGCGCCGACGATCTTGGTGAAGATCGACGCTAGCCCGAGCAGGATCGGCGACAGCGCCGTGATGAGCTGCACCAACGGCGGCAGCAGACTCGTGGCGAGCTGCATGATCGGCGGCAAGATCGGCAGGATAGCCGAGATGAGCTGGCCGAAGATCTGCGCGAGCTGCGTGAAGATCGGCGACAGCGCCGTGATGGCCTGCTGGATGGTCTGCCCGAACAGCACGGCCATCTGCGAGATCGGCGGCAGCAGAGGAGTGATCGCCCCGACCAGGATCGTGATCGCCTGAACCAGCACGCCACCCAGCGCGGCCGCGATCTGGCCGACGACCGGGATCAGCGGCGCGATCGCCGGGACAAGCCCGGTGATCAGCTGCGTCGCGAGCTGAGCGATCGGCGGCACGACCGGTAGCAGGGCCATGACGAGCTGCCCGAACGCCTGCGCGATCTGGCCGATCACCGGCCGGAGCTGCGTCAGCATCGGAGCCAGCGCCGAGGTCAGGGTCTGGCCGACCTGGACCAGCACCGGGACAAGCGACGCGGCGAAGACGGCCACGAGCTGAAGCACGGGCGGCAGCAGCGGGATCAGCGCGGCGGCGAGCTGCGCGAACGACGCGACCAGCACACCGATCGACGGCCCGAGCTGGACCAGAACCGGCCCGAGCTGCCCGGCCAGCGTTTGCGCGATCAAGGTCAGGCCCGACATGAGCGGACCCGCCAGCGACCCCGCTAGCGTCACCAGAGCACCGAGCAGAGGAGCGACCGCCTGGAGCAGCCCACCGAGTCCAGTGATCAGGGTGGCCAGCAGGCCGGAGTTCTGGCCCAGCGCGGCCGAGATCGGCGCCAGGAAGCCGGCGAGCTGCGACCCGAACTGGCCGAGCTGTCCGGCGACCGCCGCCAGCATCGGGGTCACCGCCGCGACCACGCCCTGGATGGCGGGCAGCATCGGCCCGAGGAACTGCCCCAGCCCGGCGGTGAACTGGGTGATCAGCGGCGCGATCTGCTGGAACATCTGCTGGAGCGCGGGCGCGATCTGGGTGGAGAACATGCTCTTGAGCGACCCGGCCGCCTGCGTCAGCGGACCTTGCAGGACCGATGCGGCCTGCGCCAGGTCGGCCTGGACGGATTTCTTCATGTCCGCGAACGCGGCCTTGACCTTCGCGCTCTCCATCGCGGCTTTGATGCCGATGACCGCGATCCCGGCTGTGATCCCCGCGAAGACGCCGGCCAGCACGCCGCCCGCCGCGACCCCTGCCGCGCCCATCCCGACCAGCGCGAGCCCGGTCTTGCTGGCCAGTCCGAGCATCATCGGCGTGGCCGACAAGGACGTGGTGCCGAACTGCAGCAGGCCGGTGCTCATCGTGGCCAGCGCCCCGCGCACGGTCAGCGACGACAGCCGGACCAGGCCCGAGATGACCGTCCACGCGGTGTGCGCCCGGCGCAGGTTCGTCACCGCGCCGGAGATCCGGTCGTACGCTTGGGAGATGCGGTTGCGGGCCTCCTGCGCGGACGCCCACATGCCGCGCACCCCGGCCGCGATCCCGGCGGCGGCGGCCTGCACGCGGGGCCGCAGCGCGTCGACGGCCTTGCCGACCGCCATGGACGCTAGCTGGAACGCTAGCGCGACCGGGGAGAAGCCGAGCATGGCCGCGCGCAGCCCGGACATCTCGCCGTTCATCACCTTGCGGGCGATGATCACGGCGGCGGCCAGCAGCGCCAGGACCGCGATGACCTTCAAGAATGAGCGGCTGGATTCGGACTCGAACAGCCGCGAGGTGAACCCCATGATGCCCATCGCCTGGCCGAACACGCCGGCCACCGCGGACACCTTGGAGATCGCCCCCGACAGACCCCCCAGACTGCCGAGCACCCCGGAGACGACCTCGCCCAGCCGGGTGCCGGACAGGGCGGCGTTGATCGCCATCTCAGCCAGCGCGAGCCCGGCCTCCTTGGCGGCCGAAGCGACCGCGTCGCCCATCCTGGCCCCGGCCGCCGTCATGGCGTCCATGACCGCGCCGAACAACGGGCTCGCCGCGCGGGCCTTCGCGACCGCCGACGACAGCGTGCTCGACACCCGCTCCCTCAGATCGAGGGTGATGAACAGTTCGCCCACGTTCAGGCCCACAGCCGAACCTCCTCACCTGGTCACTGCTTGTCAGGGGTGAGGGCGCGGGCAATCCGCGTGTCAGCGTCGAGCAGGCCGAGAACGCGGGTCCGCAGCCACCGCCAGGACCGGCCTTCCAGCGACGCGGGCGTCTCCAGGTCGATGCCGTAGACGGAGTGCAGGTCGCACTCGATCAGCGCCCATCGGCTCAGGAGGTCTTCCCAGCCGACCGCTTGCCCGTCGCCTTGGTGGGCCGGGTCAGGCTCGTACCACTCGTAGAGCCCCGTGATGGCGTCGAAGTCGCCGCCTCCGCCTTCGGGGCTTCGGATTCCGGGCCGGCGTCCCAGAACTTCGCCGCGGCTTCCTCATCACCGGCGATCCAGAGGAACGCGGTCACGCCGGCGTGCTTGAGCCGCGGCCACGACACCTTGTCGGCTCGCATCTCGTCATAGGCCGCGCCCAGGACACGCTGGTACAGGTCAACCTCGCCCGCGTCGTCGAGCTGCGCGGCGTCCACCTCCTTGCCGTTGGCGGCCGCGATGCCTGCGGTCATGAGCCGCTGGCAGAGCAGGCCGGTGTCGGCGTCCGGGGGCGGGACTCGGTAGGTCTTGCCGCCGATCGGGAGCGGCAGCGAGTCGTCGAAGAACTCGTCAAGATCACGGAACTTGGCCATGGGTCACGCCGCCGGGTTCGTGATCTCGACCGGCGCGCTCTGCCCCACGAACTCGATCTCGAAGGGCTCCAAGTCGGTGGTCTTACCACCGCTGCCCTTGTAGTCCACGGTGGCGGTACCGGTGTAGGCGTCTGGCGCCCCGTCCCGCCTGTACCAGCGCACCTCGACGGACGCTTCCAGACCGACGACCCGGCCGGCGCGGCGGACGTAGTCCTGGCCCGGGTCAGGCACGAACGTGGGCGAGGAGTCGTCGCGCTTGCGGTTGCCTTTCGTCTTCAGCGTCCACGCCCTCTGCGTGGCCACCTCGGACGCCCAGCCGTCGCCGTCGAAATCCGAGTCGTCCTCGGTCTTGGTCTTGATCTCCTCCTCGAACGAGGTCAGGCCCCGGATCTTCGTCCAGGTCGCCGAGGCGTCGGGCGTGGTGTTGACCTCCACGACCCAGTCCTTGGCCAGCAGGGATCGCCATCCCATAGGGGTGCCTCCTCAGGCATGCGAGAAAGCCGCTAGCTGAACCGCTAGCGGATAAGGAAGAAGGTCAGTCGCGGTGGCGCGTCGGCCAGTGCACCGTCAGCTCGTAGGAGTCGGCCCGCTCCCACCGGCCGGAATCGTCTCGGCCCAGCGGGGCGACGATGCGCCGTTGCGCGAGCAGCACGAACACGCCCGTCACCAGCCGGGTGTCGGCCAGGCCGTGCACCTGGTCGTAGACGCCGTCGGCAAGGTCGTCAACGAGGCGCGGGTCAGCGCCGCCCCGCATGCGGGCCTGGACCTGCACGACGGTGTCGGCGTTGACCGGGTCGTCCAGGCTCGTGCCCGTGCCGTACATGGCCAGCGCGATCGCGCCGTCCGGGGACGGCGGCAGCCCGCCGATCGTCAGCGCGGTCTGCGCCGACGTGTAGACGCCGTCCGGGTCCCAGTCCCCGACCCCGCCAGCGGCGAGGAGCTGAGCGAGCCCGGTCAGCAGCTTGCGGGAGAAGCCCGGCGGCGGCGCGGTCACGACAACGCCCGCTCGATCGCCGCCGCGATGATCCGCTCGATGACCTCGGCCTCCTCGCGGGCCGGGTTCTCCAGGTACTTCCACTCGCGGCCGGGCAGGTGGTTCAGGTTCGGCGTCTCGTGCTGGTACACCGCGTACGGCGTCCCGTAGGAGACGGCCGCGCGCAGCTCCGACCGGTCCACGCTGGTGGCGCCCGACCGCTCCAGGTCGCCAAACTCCAGCGGCACCCGCTGCCGGGACACCTGAAGGACGTGCTCGGCGGACAGCTCCAGGCCCTGCACGGCACCGGCCTTCCAGCGCGCGTTGATCTCGGCCGGGGTGTGGCCCGGCCGCCACTCTTCCGACCTCATTTGCACACCACCTCCACGTGGTCAGGGGTGGGCAGTCGGCCGCCGTCGCGGTTGAAACTCGCGATGGCGATCATCTGGCGGCCGTTGGCGGTGATCCGCGAGCCTGCCGGGCAGCGCGTGCCCGGCAGGAAGAAAATCGTGGTGTCGCTGACGACTTCGGTTCCTTCGTCGTCGCGGACCATCCGCCGCTCGTCATCGATCAGGCACGGCTCGTCCTCGATCGGCGGCTCATACAGTGGCCCGTACGCGCCGTTGCCGCGGAACGGCTCGATCGTGGCGGTGTGCGGCAACACCCACTGCGGCAGCGAAGTCCCCATGGTTCCTCCCCCCGCTCACCAGTAGGGGCCGTCGATGACGTATCCCGGCAGCAGCCCGGCCGCGCGCAGGATCGACACGGCGTCCTGGGCGTAGCGCGGCGGGCCGGTCGCGCCGCCGCCGCCGCGTTCGAGCTGGACACTGCCGATCTTCACCGTGCCGAAAGCGGAAGCGACGCCGTAGGGATCGCCCACCGCCCGCGACCACGCGGCCTGCGCGCACGTCGCACGCACGATCGCCTCGCGCTCCTTCGCGTCGGCCGCCCTGCCGTCCCCGTCCACGCGGTAGACGGCGCACAGCAGCAGATCATCGATCCGCTCTGACGCCCGTTCCAGGTCGCCCGCGATGTCTGCCGGTGCCGGGGCCCTGGTGTAGTCGGTGTAGTCCTGGGCGGTCGCGTACACCAGCACGACGGCCCCCTTCTACGGCTCTTCCAGGACCGCGACCGACAGGCCGGTGACGCTGCCGGTGTAGTTGATCCACACCTTGCCGTCGCCGCGCCGGTAAGCGGCCGGGAGCGGCGGGATGAGCACGTCGCCCGTGGTCGCGGGGATCGTGTACGGCCGGTCGTTGATGTCCTGGCCGTCCACGGTGCCGGGAATCTCGATCGTGACCGTCTTCGGCGTGCCATCGGTGTTCTTGAACCGCAGCCTGCGCTTCTCGGACCAGGCGAACGCGTTGCCGTCCACGTTCGCGTTGTTCGGCAGCGCCGCTGCGAGGTTCAGGCCGGCGCGCGGCACGGCCGTGACGGTGAGATCAGTCCTCGCCATTGACGATGTCTCCCTCCTGGCCGAACTCCTCGATCAGCGCCTGCTTGGACAGGGCCTGCGCGTCCCGGGGCTTCATGCCGCGCTGGATCGCGTACGCGACCCATTCCTTCTTCGGCTCATGCTCAGCGGGCCGGGTGATCGCGGTGGCCACGTCGGCCAGTCCCGGCCCGGCCTGCCCCTGCACGGGGCCTGCGGCGGGCTCGTCCGGCACGCCGATGAGGATCCACACCTCCAGCGCGTCCAGACGCGCCGACCGGTGCGGGTACTGCACGACCTGGCCGGTGTTGACGTTCTTGTACTGGTAGGTGGAGGAGACATCGGCGTGGATGCCCTCCACCTTGGACAGTGCGCCCATGGCGTTGACGTTCTCCCGTGCCGTCAGGGCGCCCATGTGGTCGACGGGAGTCCGGGGGCCGGGCATCAGAAGTTGGCGTCCTTCTCGATGTCCACCTGGATGATGAGGTCGGTCGGGCTGCCTCCGGCCGACACGACGGTGACGGCCAGGGTGTCGCCCTCCAGGAAGCGCCGGTTGGCCAGCCCCGCGAGTGAACCGGCCATCCAGGTGCTCGCGCTGCTCACCGACAGGTCGCCGGTGAGCAGGTTGGTGGTGACCGGCGAGCCGTTGGACGGGTTGATGGTGGTCCTGGTGCCGTTGACGGCCGCGGCGGTGCCGCCAACGCGGTAGGCGCGGACGGCCTTGACCTTGCACGGGACGGACGCCCGCCACAGCACGAAGGAGCCGGCCGCGATGTCGGCCCCCTTCAGGGTGAGCGTCTTCTCGGTGAGGCGCGGCTTGTATGCCATCGTGGAACTTCTCCTTCAGGAAGAAGGCCGCTAGCTGTTTCGCTAGCGGCTTTCGGCGTTAGTTGTCCACGTCCTTGACGAGAACGGCGCGGTTCGGGTCCAGGGTCTTGGTGCCGTAAAGGGTGTCGATGGAAATGACGTCCTGCTTGAGGTCGATGTCGTAATCCATGACCACCCTGAGCGAAAAGCCCTTGTAATTCGCGACGACTGCGTTTGCGGCACCCTGCGGCAAAATCAGGGGGCGGGTGACGAGGCAGAACGCGGTCCTGTGGAACGCCACACCGACTTCGCTCTTGCTGTTTCCCGAAGTCTGCGGCGGCACCTTGATGTTCTGGGTCGAATACGCGTCGAACCCGAAAACGCGACGGCCGAGCGACGCTTCCCGAAGGCCGTCGGTGTCGCCGCGCACGTCAAGCTGGTGGAACAGCGGGTCGGACAGCCAGTGGGCCTTGACCTGCGGACCGATCACCACGGACCGCTGAGACGGGGACACGTTGCGCTCGTTGAGCACACGGTCGGCGTCGATCATCACCTTGGGCGTGTCCCACGTGTGAATGTTCGGCAGGCCGCCGTTCCCCACTTCCTGGGAAATGTCGTCCCGGAGGGCGAGAAGGTCGCGGTCGATTTTCTGAGAAATCGCCTCCATCGCCGGGTTAAGGAGCTGCGTGGCGAAGTCCTGAATTTGCAGCGTCATTTCCTCAGCAGTAACAGCGAAGGAAACGTCCGCGAAATGGTTCAGCCGCACCGGAATATCGGTCTCGACGGCGTTCTGGATCTGGATACCGGCGCTACGGTCGTACTCGTAGGCGTCGAACGTCGCGGGCTTTCGGACGTTGACGGTGTCGCCCTGCTTACCGGCGAAATCCTCGTCCAGGTCCCGGTGAACCAGTTGGGCCATGACACAGGTTTCATAAAGCGTCGCGAGCGCTGCACGCGCGATGACCTGCGGAGTGAGGAATACATTGGCCATAAGGCCGTCTCCTTACAAATGAAAAAGCGCTAGCGAATCAGCTAGCGCTGCGGCAGAGCCGCTCGTCAGGGCGTGGACTCGCGCTTGCGGCGCTTGCGGAAGTCGTCCACGGTGAGCTGGTCCTCGCCGGTGCGTCCGCCGGGCCCGCCGCCGAACTCGCCTCCGGACTTGGTGTGGGCCGCCGCCTGGGCCGCCGCGAACTTCGGGTTCTCCTCGACCGCCTTCTGGATCGTGGCGGTGACCGTCTCGGCGAACGCCTTGTCACTCGGGTCGAGGTCGCGGACGTTCGCCAGGAACGACCGGCTGTCGAGAAGCGCTTCGGCGTCGGCGCCGGCCTTGAGGGACTGGCGCACGACGGCGAGCTCGATCTGCGTCCGGCGCAGCAGGTTCGCGGTGTCGCTGTTCTGCTGCGTGAGCGCGGCCTTCTCGCCCGTGAGCTGCTCGATGACCTCGGCCGGGTCGAGAGGCTTCTCCTCCTCCGGAGCGAGGCCGAGCGCTTTGGCGATCTGCTGGGCCACCTCCTGGCGAGCGGTCTCGACGAGCTGTTCGGCGGTGGGGCCGTCCGGCTTGGTCTCGCTCTGCTTGCGCAGGTCGGCGAGCTGGGTGCGGAACTCCGCGGCCTCGGCCCTGGTGTCCTTGATCAGCTTCTGTGCCCAGGTGGGCAGGTCGGCGACCTTGCGCGGGTCGGCGACCGTGGGCTGATCCGGCTCGACGGGGGCGCCCGTGACCTCGGCGCCGCCGTCCGCGTCCGCGGGGGCGGGTGCGGCGGGCTGGCCTTCGGGCGCTGCTTCGGAGCCGCCCGCGATCAGGAAGATCGGGCGGCCATCAGCTCGGTAGCCGAGTAGCGCGCCGGGCGCGGTCGGCAGGGTGTGGTGCTTCACGGTGTGGCCCTCCTGGAGCCGGACATGACGAAGGCCCGCGCCTGGCGGGCCGTGGATGCGGAAGTGTGCTGGTCAGCGGGGCCGGGGCAGGCCCTTCGAGGTGGAGATGCGACGGGCGTCGGCCCGGTACTCGCGGGCCGTCGCGAGAGCTTTCTTCTTCGCCTCGGGGGTGAGGGCTGCGGCGGCCCGGCGCTCCCATTCGCGGGCCTGCCGCATCCTGCGGCGGACCTGCTGGGTGTCGTCGTAACTGCCGCTGGTCGCGGGTTTGGCCGCGGCCCGGGTGACGCCGGGCAGGTAGGCCGACAGCGAGTGGCGGCATCCCGGATGCAGGAGTCCCGCGAGACGGGCCTGCTCAACAGTCGCGGTCACGCGGACGGTGACCGGCTCGTTGGTGAGCAGGTTGACCTCTTCACGGTCCCCGCTCCTCCCGCGCTGGGAGAGCACCTTGCCCTCCCAGGGGTCACACCGGGAGCACGAGTACGGCGTGGTCGAGACGATCACCAGGTCGATGCCCGCGTCCCGCAGAGTCGCAAGGTGGCCGTCCACGGCCGCGCGCGCGGTCGCGGTCCTCATCGCCATCTCGACGTAGGACTCCAGGTTCCACCTGCGGATCGTGTCGGGCGGCCCGATCCCCGTCACCCCCCGGGCGGCGAGCCGGGCCAGCGCTTCCTGCGCCGCCTCGCGCCGGGTCTGCGCGCCGGTCAGCGCCCGGCCCGCGGTCTCGGCGATGACCTGCCGGTAGATGTCATCGACCGCGCGCAGCGCGGCCAGCTCGACGGCAGCGATCTTCTCGATGGTCTGCCGGGCCAGCTCGTCCACGCCCTGCCCTGGGTTGATCAGCTTCTCGGAGCCGAGCCGGCGTGCGTCCCGGAGGACCTGTTCCAGGCGTTTGCGGACCTTGGCGTCATGCACGCCGAGGACGGCGTTGATGACGGCCTGATCCATCCCGGCCGCCCACGCTCCGAGCACCGACTTGCGCGCGGCGGCCTTCGCGGCGCGCTGCAGCCGGCCGATGATCCGCTCAGCCTCCTTGCGGAGCTGGACAAGTTCGGCGAGCCGCGCGGCCTCCCACGCGTGCAGGTCCTCGTCGGCCTGGTCGACGCCGTCGGCGACTCGGGCCGCGATCCGCTGGAGAAGCACCTGTTCGGCGTCGGCGTACATGTCGGCGACACGCTGGGCCTGCTCGATCGCTGTGGCGATCTCCCGCGCAGGAGAGGCCATCAGCTTGCCGTTTCGCTAGCTGATAAATCGTCGGCCTCGGGAAGGATCATCTCGCGCAGCTCGGCAGGATCTGGGGCGTTCAGGCCATGCTCGTCGCGCAGGCGGTCCACCTCGGCCTTGACCTGGGTGTCCTCCCACTCGGGGTGCAGCATGCGGATCCGCGTGTCGAGGCTGGCGGACTGGGCGCGGTTAAGCATGTCCAGCGTGCGTGACAACGCTTCCGGGTCGGGTGTAACACCATCCGGCCATTCGACCTGCGCCCGCTCCGCGACGACCTTGGTGCCGTAGACCGCGTTGTCGATCGCGAGCAGGCACTCCGACAACCAGCTCAGGGCCGGTGTCCAGTAGCCGATCTTGCGGCGCCTGGTGGTGAAGCTCCTGCGCTCGCGGGAGTGGATCTCGGTCGCGGTCGCAGCCGCGCCCTCCCCCGCCTCCCCGAAGGACTGGACGCTGTAGCCCGCACCCCTCAGGATTTGGGCGAGCAAGCTCTTGGCGGTGGCCTGGTGCTCAGCCACGCGGATGTCGAACTGGCTGACGGTGATCATGGATGAGCCGCTGCCACCGGGCGGTGGCAGCATCCCGAGCGGCGCGTAGACCTCGCGGTCGGGGTCGAACATCGCGCCCCTGCCCCGGCCGGTGTTTTGCAAGTAGACCTCGGGAACGATGATGCGGCCCTTGCCGAGCCGCAGGTCCCGCATCCAGCTCGTGAACGTCTCATCCAAGCTGTCCATCAGGATCTCGACGCCAGCGTAGTCGGAGCGGCCGAGCGCCGTGCCGCGGAGCGTCCGGTGCGGCCGCATGTTGGGCACGTAGTGCACGAGCAGGCCGCGGTAGTGGCTGTCGAACCCGCCCTCGGCGTCCACCAGTTCGCTGAACGACTCCGTTTCCGGAAGGTCCTGCAGCGGCACCTGCATGCCGAGCCGATCGGCATCTCCTCGGTACAGCCCGTGGAAGACGCGTCCGAACTCGTGCCGTTCGAGGTGCCGCCACACCTCGTGCTCGTCCTCATGGACGATCCGCCAAAACGTGACGGCCTTCAGCCTGCCCTTGGAGAACTCCGGCACTGCCGCGTCAGCCGGGACGGTGTCGATGATCGGCATGTCCGACAGTTCGGTGTCCCAGCCTGCACGCAGAAAGACACCGCCGTGCGCGGCGGCAAGCTCGCCGCCTTCCAGCAGGACCGGGATCACGCCGCCGTCGGCGAGGATCTTGTCGAGGCGCTTCTGGCTCGGGGTGCCGGATAGGCGCAGCGATGGCGGCTCGGAGAACAAGAGGTCGGCGGACGTGGACGCGATGTCCGCCGCGATCGGAACATGGATCTTCGTGGAGCGGGTCTGCCCTGCCGGAACCGGCGTCCCCCAGAACATGCGGGTGATCCTGTTGAGCCACCCGCCGCCCCGGACGAGCGGCCGATCCCAGCCCTTCAGATCCAGGCCGATGCCGGGAACCACCCCAGCCCCGTACACCCTCGCGAGCTGGTCCGGATCGCCCGCGTACCAGGCGCCGTGCTGGGCGTACAGGAGCATCTCCGGTTTCATCACCGGGGGCGGCCACTCCTGATCAGTGGTGGGGAGCGGCACGTCAATCCCTCTCTTTCTCCGCCAGCAGCCGCGCGAGCGTCAGCCACGAGTCGGCCAGGCCCTCCATGCGCTGCATGCGCGGCAGCTCGTCCTCGAGTTCGGCATTCAGCAGCAGGCGGGCGGCGTGGTCGATGGCGTCGTCGAACGTCATGCGTCAGGTGATGGGGACGAGCCCGGACGGCAGGACCGGCCGCTCACTGGGCGTGGTGACGCGCACCCACCCCTGATAGGTGCCGTCCACCAGGACCAGAGCGCCTGGGCCGACACGGATCCGGGCCCGTGCTCCGGCCCGGCCCGCTGCTCCCCAGGAGGCCGGATGCCACTGGCCTTCGGTCGGCTCCTGGCCCGGCGCCGTGAACGCGACCTCGACCTGTTCGCTGCCGGAGGCGTTCTCGACGAAAAACTCCAGGTACTCCAGCGACAGGCTGCTCATGGGTTCCACGCCCCCGCGCCCCCTTCCGACGAATCGAGCGGACCAGGAGCGGATCGGCAGGCCGACCCGCAGTGGCGGGGTACGCCGCTGCATCAGCCTCGGGGAGCCGCCTCCGGCGACGCGACCGATACGGAACGTCTTCGACCCCCGCAGCGACAACACGTTGCCCGTCGACGCGGCCTGGCCCACTGGCCCACCTTGAGCCCGGTTGACCGTCCGGGCCTGCCCGACGCCCACCACGCGCGGCGCGATGTACGCCTTGCCCAGGCGCATGGAGCGGACCGTCCCGGATGTGACGACCTGATGGGCCTGCGGGTCGCCGCTGATCGTCCGCGCGACTCCGCTCGTCGCGGCCTGGCCCGTTGTCCTGCGCTTGATGCGGACGACGGCAGCGGTGGCCCCAACGCCTGTGACATGGCCAGCAGCCCGCATTCTGGTCGGGACTGTCGCTGTGGCCGTGCCGGACGCTGACGCCGGGTTGATCGTCCGCTTCTTGACCGCCACCAACGGCCGGGCGGCACCTGCCGCGGCAACCTGTCTGGCCTGCCTGGAGCGAGCGGCCAGTACGGCGGACGTCACGCCCTGCGTCTGGACTCGGGCCGCGATCAGGTCCGGCGACCGGGTGAACACGGGACGGTTGGGGTAGGCGCGGCCTGCTCTCGCCATGGCGTTGCCTCCTCTACCAAGTCGCGGCGCGGTGCACGGCAGCAGACGACATCGGGACGGCGCGGCCGGACCCCGGCGCCGGGATTCGGAGCGTGAAACCGTGGGCGGCGTAGAGGCCGGCGGCTCCGACCGTGTGGTTGCGCACCGCACTGGTCGCGCTCGTCAGGGTCTGCCTGGTCAGCTGAGCTGTCACGTACCGGTCGGTCAGGTCGCAGACCTCAATCGTCGATCCCGGCGCAGTCCAGGAGCGCTCCGCCGAGGAGGTGTAGTCATCGCCGGCCACCCACCGCAGTTCCAGGTCTCCGATGCCGGGGGGTGGCCCAGCCGGGCTGGTGACCGTCGTGAACACGGTGCTGGCTGTCTGATCAGCTGACACAGTGAACAGGGGCGCGTCCACCTGTGCGTCCGTGACGGCGATCACGGCGACGGCCAGGTACTGCGACGGCGCCTCTAGAGTCCAACCGGTCTCGCCGACGCCTGCGGGCTTCCACCAGATGCCGGAGGAGATGATGCCCTTCGTGCTCTCGCCACTCCCGTTGACGGTGGACTTCGATGCCAAGGGTTGCCACTCCGGCGTCCCACCGGTCAAGGTGACGCCGAAGGTGGAACTCTCGCTGGTCACGAACGCCAGCAGCAGATCAGCCGGTGTCGCCGTAGAAGGCTTCGGGATCGATGTGACCGCACCAGTCAGTTGCGTGGTCTCTGGACGGACTGAAGGCATTCAGCACCGTTCGACCCACAGGCAGGCGGTGATCGACACTGCGGCGGCGAACTTGGCGCGCAGCACGAACCCCGTGTTCGGCCCGCAGTCCGGCGAGTCGCCGAGCGGCAGGTCATACAGGACTGTCGCGCCGTTGGGGGTGAGCGGCCAGTAGTCGACCGGCGTGAGCACGGTCGGTTCCTTGGTCGCGGCCCAAGCAGATGCCGCCAGGAACCCTGGCGTGATGGGGCGGCCGTAGAGCTGCTGAGGCGTGACCGCTGTCGAGTCCGCGGTGCCGGGCGGATTCGTCGCGAACGTCGCCGTGCACAGCTCGATGTCGCCTGGTACGCCTGAGGCGGTGCCGAGCGTGCCGATCCTGATCTTCTTGATCTCCAGACCGAACGAGGCAGGGGCGAGCACGCCGAGCACGCTGCGCGCGGTACCGGCGGCCAGCGTGACGGCGGCGGGGGTGATGGCGGAGTATCCCGTTTTTGCCATGGTTACACCGCCCCGTAGAAGCCGGCCGGGTCGATCTGCATGACGATGTTGCTGCCGTCGGGGGTGAGGGGGAAGTCGTGCGCCGTCATGGGGATGACCTGGCCGTCGGGTGCGGCGGTGGCGGGCCGGTAGCAGACCAAGACCTTCGCCCACGCTCCCCCGGCGGCCTGCACTGCCAGCCAGGTCTGGTCGGGGATGTCGATGTCCATCCGGTCGAGAGCGTCGTTCGGGGCCAGCGCGTTCAGGTCAGCGGCGCCGAGAACCTTCCTGGCGTAGCCCGCGTTCGTGGCCTCGTCGGTCGGGCCGGACAGGATGTCGGCCAGCGTGTCCTTGTCCTTGAGGATGGCGTCGCTCTCGACGTTCGCCGCGGCCAGGGCGACGATGATCAGCGCCGAAGTGGCCGGGTCGCCGGTCTTGACCCGGTTGTAGAGTTCGACGCTCCTGCCCTTGCTGATGTTGAACTCGAAGTCGGCCACAGGGGCCCTCCTCCTTGGTTGGGGTGTCGTGCGGGATGAGGAGTCACCAGGTGGCCGAGCGGTGCACGGCGGTGACGGGCATCAGTGACCGGGGCGCCGACGTGTCGAGGAGCGGGCCGATCCAGTCCTGGTCGGACCAGGCCACGGAGTCGGTGTAGCGGGGAGCGCCGCTGGCGTTGAAGCCGCCGAACCGGGCCGCCACCCAGGTGGTCGCGACATGAGAGATGGGGGCGGACAGCACGAAGGTCGGCGTGGCGGTTGGAGTTGCCCCGGTTCGATAGACACATCAGGGCTTGCGACTACGCGGCAGCATAGTCGAGGGTTGGGCGTTCTTGAGCGTGTGTCGGCGTTCGTATTCGGCCGGGCTGAGCTGACCGTTGGCGGAATGGCGGCGGCGTGGGTTGTAGAACCCTTCGATGTAGCTGAACAGGGCTCGTTCGGCCTCTGACTTGGTGCGGAAGGTGCGCCGATCGATGAGCTCGCACTCCAGCGAGGCGAAGAAGCTCTCGGTGATCGCATTGTCGAAGCATGTCCCGGTGCGGCCCGTGGACGGGCGGACGCCGGCCTGCTCACAGCGCTGGCCGAAGGCGATGGAGGTGTATTGGCTGCCCTTGTCGCTGTGATGGATCACCCCGGCCTCGGGGCGGCGCTGGTGCAGCGCCATCGCCAGGGCGTCGGTCACCAGTTCGGTGCGCATGTGATCGGCCATCGCCCAGCCGATGATCCGGCGGGAGAACACGTCCAGCACCACCGCCAGGTAGACGAAGCCCTGCCAGGTCGGCACGTAGGTGATGTCGGCGGTCCAGACCCGGTTCGGCTCGGCCGCAGTGAACTGGCGTTTGACCAGATCGGAAGCCGCGGCACGCCCGTCCGCGATCGTGGTGCGGCAGCCTCTGCGCCTGCTCACCCCGGCCAGCCTGGCCCGGCGCATCAGCCGGGCCACCCGCTTGCGACCGACCCGAACCCCATCGAGCTCACGCAGGTCGGCGTGGATGCGCGGCGCACCATAAATCTCGTCCGAGGCCCGATGATGCTCACGAATCCGCTCCGTCAACTCGGCGTCGCGGCGGGCTCGAGCCGATGGGCCGCGCACCTGGCGAGCCGCCCAGGCGTAGTAGCCCTGGCGCGACACACCCAGCACCCGGGCCAGCAGGGAGACCTCGTGGTGGTCCTTCTCCGCATGAATCAGCCGGAACTTCATCTCGGCAGATCCGTCTCCCGCGCGAAGAAAACCGCGGCCTTCCGCAAGATCTCCTTCTCCTCACGAAGGATCCTGTTCTCGCGGCGCAGCCGGGCCAGCTCCTCCTTCTCCGCGCTGGTCACGCCGTCTTGGCGGCGGCCATCATCTAGATCGGCCTGGCGCACCCAGGTACGGATCGACTGCGCGGAGGGCTGGAACTCCTTAGCCAGCTCCTCCGGCGTCCGTCCCGCGCGCACCAGCTCCACCATCTGCCGGCGAAACTCCGGCGGATAGTTGTTCGGCACAGCAGACTCCTTCTTCCGGGAACCAGGGTTCCCCAGAGATCAGCTGTCCACCAAACCGGGCCAACTCCACCTGCTGTCCGCGATCAGCCCTGACAGGCTGCCACGGTGGACTTGGGCGTTGCTGTACGTCATGGCGGTTGCGGTGAAGAACGCTGTGCCGGATGACGCGCTGTTCGCGGGAGTGATGGCCTGGCCGGGAGTACCGCCATCGAAGCTGTTGCTCGCTCCTGCCATCGCTCTCCTTCCCCTCGAAGGTGAGGTGCGGGGGTGTGATCCCTGGCCGCCTGCTGCCCCTCAACAACGGGGGCCAGGGATCACACCTGGTGCTCGACGCAGGCCACGGGAGGGCGTGCGGAGCAGGCCCGCCCCAGCTGTAGATGCGGGGCGGACGATCAGGGTTCTGCGGCTACCAGCGGCTGGCGCGGTGGCTGGCAGCAGGGGAGATCAGGCGGCTTCCGCTTACGGAGGAAGGCGTCACGGTGGGGCCGATCCAGCCTTGGTCGCTGACACCCACGTCATCGACCCACCAGCCGGACGGAGTGATGAAGTTCGCGGTACTGAAGGCGGCGGTGAGCCCGATCAGCGTCCCGCTGACGGACGCAGTTGGGGTGAGGGAGTCGGGGTTGTTGAACAGCCGGGTCTCCACGGGCCCGTTGAGGTCCCACATGGTCTCCACGCGCACCCACTGGTCGGTGGCTATACCGGCGGAGGTGGCGCCGAGCGAGGTGTAGGTGGGCGTTTCGGTCGCCTTGCTGAACAGCTCCAACGCGCCGTCGCTGCGTACATTGACGTACTGGTTGAGCTGCGAGGCCCCGTCGATGGAGTGGATGCGCACAGGAGAGGATGGCAGCCCAAACGTGTAGATGTAGGACCGCAGATACCAGGGCCCGGTGAAGGTCCCCGCGCAATACCACTTCAGCGTGTAGTAAAGGAACGAGCTCGATGCCGAGAGCCGTCCCCGAGCCGGTGCGCTGGCGTACGTCAGGGCGTCGGCGGCGTAGAACGCATCTCCGCTGTCTCCGCCAGAGTTGGCGACCGTCACGGTCTGTCCCGCGACACCGCCGTCGAAGCTGTTGCGGTAGACCGTCACATGCTCTCCTGCGTCGAGGTGATCTGCGCCCGGCCCTTCCTTTCGCAGAAGGTGTGTGACTTGGAACGGAAGGAGAGGGGCGGAAGGTCGGTGTCTAGTAGGCGGGGATGGGCTCCAGCAGCGGCGCCCAGGCTGCCTGGGTGGTGTGCAGCCCGTACCTGGCGGCATCCATGCTGTGGTCGTCCAGCTTGATCGGGACGTCGTCGCCGATGGCGGCCTTCTTGTCGTCCCACGAGTAGCTGCCAACCTCGCCCAGCCAGCCCTGGCAGCTTCGGTGGATGCGCAGGTGGTCGGCGGCCAGCAGGTTGGCGACGGTGCGGATGCCGTCCAGGACGCTGTTGTCGCCCATCGTGGGCAGCATCCCGTCACGGTGCAACTGCGTGATGAACGACGCGGCGGACGGATCCACCACGATCCACTCCGGTGCGACGCCGGACGTGCCGGGCCCGTAGCTGCCGGGGAACGTGTCGAGCCAGCGGCCCAGCCGGGCGCTGTACTCGGCGTCGGTGAGCTGCCGGCGTTCCTGGCGGGAGTCGTAGCGCCACTCCCCCGCGAGGTAGACGCGGCGCTGCCGGTCGGCGTCAGGTGTGGAGACGCCGACCAAGATCGCGGCGAACGGGTTGACCGTGCCGTAGTCCACGCCCACGCTGATCCAGCGCTCCATCAGCGGCAGGTGGTCCACGACGTGCCGGTCGGGGTCGAAGGAGTCGAAGATCATGCCCTCCGCCATGCACCACTCGCCCAGGATGTAGCGGCGGTACCAGAGCCCCGAGTACTCCGACTTCAGGTTGTTGACGTACGCCGGATCCAGCGACGGGTTGTCGTCCAAGACGAAGTGCCAGAACTTCAGGTCGAGCTCGCCCTGCCGCAGGATGAACCGCTGACGGAGCCAATGGTTGGGCGCATCGGGATTCGTCGTGCAGAAGATCATCGAGCCTGGCACGCTGCACCGGGCGAGGAGTTGGTCCCAGAACGTTTCAGGGATCAAGGTCGCTTCGTCCACATAGGCTCCGGCGCAGGTCATTCCCCTGAGTCGTGACTCAGCGCGGATGTCGTTCGCCGAGACGATCTCGATCCGCCGGCCGAGCACGTTGGCGGTGGGGGCACCGCGGTTGTAGAAGATCCGCCGCGAGACGGGCCCGGTGAGTGCGGGGTCCATCAACGGCTCGAACACATTCCGCGCCACGGTGTCGTTCGTTTTCCCGACTACGACCAGGGAGCCGCCGCGTGGTGCTGTCGCGACGTACATCAGCCAGCGCAAGAGGCTGGCGATGGTCTTGCCGCTACGGACCGCGCCCGACCAGATGTTGATGCGCGCGGTCGCCTCCGCGATGGAGCGGGCCTGCTTGGCCGACAGGGAGACGGGAGCGGTCACCTGATGACCTCGACCGCTTCCACCACCTCCACCTCCTCGGCGTCCAGGACGGCGGACGGAAGCGCGGCTTGGCCGTTGGTGGCCTGGATCTGCGCGAACAGGTTGCCTAGCAGCGAGACGACGTCGCTGTTCTCCGCGCCGTTGCGGTTGAGGAGGTCGAGGCCGAGCAAGCTGCTGCGGCGGGCGATCAGCCGCTCGACGGCCTCGACGGCCTTGACGTCGCCGCCGCACGCCGACGTCCACAGGGCGGCCATCATCCGGTCGAGCCGGTCGATCTCGATTTGCAGGAGCTGCTCGCTGGACTCCTGCTGGGCCCTGGCCGCCATCTGCAAGGCGCGCGTGACGTCCTTCGAGGCGGCGGCCTGGCTGCTGTAGCCGAGCTTGTCGGCGATCGTCTTGTACTGGACTCCGGCCAGGCGCATCTGCACGGCCTTGGTGCGCCGTTCAGCGATTGCGACCGCTCGGGCCTTAGTAGGACGGGCTATGAGGGGAACCCCCGAATATGTGAATTGTGACCACGGACACCATCCGTGGTCGCGATCAATGGGTTAATCTGCGGAAATGCAGCACGTCAAAATGATCACCATTCAGCAACCGTGGGCCGCCCTCGTCGTGTACGGATACGTGGACGAGAATGGAAATCGGCAGTTTAAGGACGTCGAGAATCGGTCATGGACGACCGCTTATCAGGGGAAACTGCTGATCCATGCCGCGCGAAAAATCGACCCGGCCGGCATGCAAAGGGTGGACGCCCTCGGGCTGGACGTCGTAGGGACGTTGCACCGCGGCGTGATGCTCGGGTCGGTCGTGCTGGGCGAGATCGTGCGCGACAGCGACAGCCCGTGGGCCCGGCCGTTCCGTCAGCACTGGCAGATGTCCGAACCGAGCCCGGCCTTGCGCCTGCTGGAGGTGCGGGGCCAGCAGGGGCGGCTGTTCGATCCGCCGGCTGATTGGCGGCGGGGGTTCTCCGAGGCCGATGCGTCCCGGGCTGCGTTGTCGCGGGTCAGGGACGTGAGCCTGGATGACCTCGGATCGCCGTTCCGGGTCCGTGTCGATCCGGCGGCGGCCCTGATGGCCGCGCTCAGCGTGACGTGAACTGGGCGGCGGGGGGCACGTACTCGAAAGAGATCACTCCGAGTCTGCGCGGGTCCAGGGACTGTTCATGCATCCAGGCGTGCTTGCTGGCGGTGCCCAGCTTGCGGTCCTGGCGCTGCATGCGCCAGCGCGGGCTCCGGGCCCGGTAAGCGTTGAGCGCCGGATGGGAGGACACGGCACGCATCCGGTAGCCGCGCTCATACAGATATTGGCCCATCCATTCCGTCATCCGGCCGCCGAGCGACAATCCCTGATAATCGGGTAGCACCACCGTGCGATGCGCCATTTTCAGATTCCGCGTGCGCGGGTGCTGGAAATGCCGATAGCTGGTGAACGCGGCCAATTCGCCGTCCACGTATCCGGCGAAGCATTGCGCGGCCGGATGCAAATCAGCGGTCAGATAGTGATGGCGGCTAAACACTCGCCAGAAGGAGCGGTCCGCGTGGTGGATGGCGAGCCGGAGCGCGGGCCGGGATTGAACCGACCTCCACGTGAACGAGGTCGCGGCCACGTCGTAGGTCCAGTCCGGCTGCAGCCAGTCCTCGACGTCGTAGTGGCAGGTGACGGCGACGAGCTGGCGCTTACGGCGGCGGACCGCCTTCTGCACGGCGTGCGACGCTATGCGCGCGACCTGCCGGTCCACCACGCTGGTGAACTCGTCGATCACGACCAGGCCCTCATGCTCGGCGAGCGCTCGCGCGAGCCCGGCCCGGAACGCCTCCCCATTGCTGAGGGTGGCGTAAGGCCTGAGCCAGGCCGGCGGCGAGTTCAGGCCGACCGCGCCGAGCAGCCCGACGACGTCCTTGATCGACATACCGCGCGGGAAGTCGTCCACGAGCGGCCGGTCGCTCCACTCCTGGGTGCCGACGAGGGCGTCCGGCCAGAGCTGGCGGGCGATTGTGGACTTGCCCGCACCACTGGGGCCGACGAGCAGGCCGACGTTCCACGGCTTGTCCTCGATGGGCAGGTTGACGCTCCACGAGCTGGCCAGCTTTTCGCTGACCGGCACGTCGAACAGGCCCTGAAGCTGGAGCACTCGCGCGCTCCGCTTGACGGGGGACGACAATGTGATCTCAGCGCGCACGACACCCCCTCAAGAAGTTCGCTCGCAGCCGCACGGTCCTTATTTCACCTAGGTACGATAGCTGCATGGCAGGTCTCGAACGGATCACCCAGCCCACCCTCGACGTGCTCGAAGTCCTCGTTCGCGCCTTCGACTGCAACGAGCAGATCCACGGCTGGGCCATCATGAAAGCCACCAAACGAGCAGGCCCCACGGTCTACAAGGTGCTCGACCGGCTTGAAGACGCCCGCTGGATCACCGGCGAATGGGAGGAGTTGGGCCCTGACGAGCCAGGTCCCCGCCGCCGTTTCTACCGGCTGACCGGCGAAGGCGCTTCGGCCGCCCGTACGCTCCTTTCACAGCGGCGCCCAGCAGCTCTCGAACCGCGCCCCGCGCTCGGATTCGCCCCGATTGGACGTCTGGTCGCTCTCTTGCCGGGAGGCGGTCGTTGAGTGGCATCGAGATCATCCTCGGCACCCTGCTCGGCCTCATTGTCAATGAGGCATGCGAGATCTCCCCATGGATGGCCCGCAAGCTCGTACGGAAAGCCGCCTATCTCCGATACCCCGACACAGATCAAGCAAGGGTGAGGGCAGAAGAGCTTGAGTCATTGATCAACGAGCGGCCTGGAAAGCTGTTCAAGCTCGCCACCGCCATAGCCTTCACAGCGAGCGCCACGATCGCTCGCCTGACGTACCGAGCTGGGGTGCTCTGGTCCGTCCTGCGCGAGGTTGTGCAACGCTACATTCTCATCATGCGGGCGCGGCGTCGCACGTACCGGAGAGGACGGTGGGAAAAGACCGCCGTTCGAACACCTATCAGAGTTGGGGAGGGCAAAGTTGAAGCCGCTGCGGAAGCAGCAGCTTGGCTTCAAGGGGAGAAGCGGGGCCTGATGACCTTCCAGGAGCTTGCCAAGGCTACCTCGCCAGAGATGGAAGAGCACGTCCGGAACCATGCTTGCCCTCAGAGTCCATCCGCTGGTGGCGTTTGATGAGTGGTGCAGAGATCGTCCTTGGAGTTCTCCTGGGGCTGATCGCCAACGAAATGTGCGACGTCTCTCCTTGGCTCGCACGCAAGCTCGTGGCAAGCGCTGCCCACCTGCAGTATCGAGATCCGGCGCGCGCAGCGATGCGAGCGGAGGAACTTGAGGCTCTGGTCAATGAGCGGCCAGGCAAGCTGTTCAAGCTAGCAACGGCACTTGCCTTTGTGGCGGGCGCCCTGATAGCACAACTTCGCCGCACGTTCCTGACGTCTTTGACGGGAGTAGCGTTGTGGCTATTCGACCGGAGCTCGCAGGTGCGCTTGCTTGTTGCCTGGTCAACTGGGGTTAGACACAAGGTTCGTATCACCGTTGCAGATAATGACGATCACGGGCTTTATGTCGTGCACTACACAGGCAGCGGAAAGACTTCTGATCTCCTCTCCGTGCTACTCAAGGTGCAAGAGGCTGAACGGCAAGCTGCGAGGTCAGCGCTTCAGCGGCTCTTTGGCGCGGATTAAGTAGGCGCGCTACATGAGAGCCCTGACTTGCCATCCCTCATCAGCCAGGCGCTCGAGTAACCGCGTCTGCTCGGTCTCGTTGGCGCAGGTGACGACGATGCCCCACACCTCGGGCCGGACGTCCTCGTCGGCGTCACCCGGCTCGGGCAGTTCCTCCTCGGGCCGGTGGTCGTCGGCCGCGGCCATCTGGGTGAGGTCGTCGGCGGTGTAGCCGGTCGCGGCGAGCAGGTCCGGGTCGGCGTCGCGGACGTCGGCCAGGACCTCGGCCAGCATCCGCTCTTCCCAGCCGCCGCGTTCGGTGGTGCGGTTGTTCGCGATCAGGTACGCCTCGGCGTCCGCGTCGCTGCGGCTCGACCAGCCGCGCACGATCGGCGGCAGCCATGTCCCGTCGTCGTCGATCAGGACGCCTTCGGGTGGGGACTCCCCTTCGGCGGCCATCTCCTCTAGGACCTGGAGGCGGCCGTGGCCGACGACGAGCCGGCCGGTCCGCTCATCCAGCTCGCCGGCGATGACGCAGCCGAACTCCTCGATCGAGGTGCGGATGGCGGGGAGGTCGTGCTCCTTGGGGTTGCGGACTGCGCGCGGGATCGCGTGCAGGCGCATGTGCTCGATGCGGCGCATCAGCCCTCCGTGTTCTGCGCGCGGTAGCCGTACTGGGCTCGCTCGTCGCTGAGCTTGCGGGCGACGATCGCGCACGCGAGCACGTCCCACGAGCGGGTTTCGACGGCTTCGTCGGGGACGTGCACGGAGGAGCCGGTGATCCGGTTACGGCCGTTCGTCTTGGTGGGGATGCCGCCGTTCGGGGTCTCCCAGTCCACACTCCAAGCCCACTTGGCCCGCTTGAGCCTGGGGCGGCCGAGGCGTTGCCGCTGGAGGGTGAGCTGCACCTGATGGGAGTCGCCCTCGGGCATCTTGATCCAGCCGAGCACCGGCCCCTCAACCGTCTCGTAGCTGTACCTCTTCGGCCCGAACAGCGCCTGGACCAGGTCGAGGCTGATGGAGCCGTGCATCCACCATGGGTCGTCACGTGACCAGTGGTTCTCGCGCGCCCACCACTTCCAGCGGATCGCCCACTCGCCGATCGACACGTTGATGACGCGGGACTCGTAGCCCTCGGGGACGAGGCGGCGCTGTAGCCACGTGCCGAACGCTTCGGTGTGGAGGTAGAGCGCGCCGAGCGGCCACACCCGCATGTGCCCGGACACGGGGTGATCGGCCCCGGCCGCGCCGATCGTGAGCTGGGCGGAGAAGACGCCGAACGTCTTGCCGAGGACGAGCTCGCCGCCGAGAGTGCCGGTCGGCCGGTCGGGCCACGGGCCGGGCCCCCACGTTGTCGAGCCGAGAGCCTGCATGGCCTGGGTGAACTCAGGCGTGTACACCTTGCCGTTGTAGGGCTGTCCGACGTCGAAGTGCTTCACAGGCAGGTTGCCTTGCGGGTCAGGGCGGACACCGCACCGGTCACACACCACCCACCGGGCCGCGTCGGTGCCGGGCGGCGTCGGCCCGTACCCGTCGACCACCGGCTTGTGACCACGGAGCCGGCACCAGAGCATGAGGCGCGGCACCTGGTGCGCCCAGAACCCGCGGTGGACGAGCATGCCGCGCTGGCGGCCGTCGCGCTTGAGGTAGTCGGTCGAGTGCCACCACATGATGGGTTCTCCGAGGGGTGAGAGACGTCAGACGCGAGGTGGCCAGTGCCAGGTGCCGGGTCGGTCGCCCTCGACGCTGCTGGTGACCCAGTAGGTGTCGTTGCCGTCCAGATGGACCTGGAGGTTGACGTCGGCAGCACCGCGGTAGGCGCGCACGACCATGGCCGGGAAGATGTCGCCCGCGATGACCCGAGTACCGACATGGGCGACGTGGCCGTCCCGACCAGGCTGGCCGGGTAGTGCCGGGGTACGGCCGCGTTGGAATGCCTCGTAGTCATCGCGGCGCCGGTTGATGTCGTCGGCGTCCTCGTCGGCGAGCTGGTAGTGGACGATGCGGCCGATGGTCGGCACGGGGCTCATGCGGGGCTCCTGTGCTGGTTGAGGGCATGCGAAAGGCCCTGGACCGGGGAGTGTCCAGGGCCTAGCTCGTGATCTTGATTCTCAGGGGGTGACACTCGGGGGTTCCCGGAGTGTTGGGAGGGTGGTGCTCGTGCGGGAGGGACGCTCTCAGCGCTTCCCTCGAACCTCTCACGCGGTCGTAAACCTGCGCGTACCGACACGAATTCCAGATTGATCATGAGGGTACACGCGGTTGTCAAGCCGGGGCAAGGGCTGCGTGCGCGCCTGATCATGGTGATGCCGGGCCACCCCGCCTCACGCTGGACCGCATGGGGCCCCGCTGGGCGGCGCGCGGGCCGCCGTTGGCGGAGATCATGTTCCCCTGTGAGCGAACGTTGAGGGGGGACGACTGCCGCCTCTGGGCGCAGATCCTTCCGCGAGAGGCCCCGTCGCCGGGGCCGCACATCGTTGAGTCCGGCCGGCGCGGATGGCTAAGCGCATGCCGAACCTATCCGTCCTGAGCGGGCCGTCCAGGGGGTCTCAACGCAAACCCTTAGCCTGCGGAAATGGCCAATTCCGGGAAATGCGGAGCGCGAACTAACGCGCCGAAAAGTGCCGCGCGTAAATGGGCTGTAGCCTTATTCGGGGACATTCTGAGGCGTTAAATGCCTGTACAACCTGCGGAAACTTCATCGGCCATGGGTTCGATCGCGATCGAACTTAGTACATGAGAGATACGACCCGGCAGCTTCGAACCGGCGCGCATGAAAGGGCCTGGACCCGTCATACTGGAAACGCGCAACCCCCCGGAGGAAATCTCCGGGGGGCAACTAGCGATACTGACCGACCCCCTCAGGGCCGTGCCAGCGGGAACCTCAGCCATTCCAGCGTACAGGCACGGACCTGGGGTCGGGCAGATCGCCTGACCAAGGAGTCCCCATGGATTTGATCATCCCCTCGCGACCGACCTTCGACCTCCGCTCCCTGTGCCTGAGCCCGCTGTGGGAGCAGGCGCGGCCCTGGGTGGCGGAGGCCCGCGTCACCGTGCTGATCCTCGTGCTCCTCGTGCTCCGGCAGATGGCGCCGGTGTACGCGATCCACATCCACCTCTAGCGCACGGCGCGGGGGGGGGGGGGGGGGGCGGGGGGGGGGGGGGGGGGGCGGGCGGCGGGCGGGGGCCCGCCCCGCGCGGGGGGCGCCCCCCCCCGCCGGCGGGGCCGGGCGGG
>NZ_JBITEZ010000021.1:0-169347 GCF_044455665.1 Nonomuraea sp. NPDC051191
GGGGGGGGCCTGTTTCCGTGGGGGGTGGCGCGCCTTATAATTCTCTTCCCTTATTATGTTTCTGTTTTGGGTGGGGGTGGGGGGGGGGGGGCGGGGGGGGGCGGGGGGGGGGGCCCCCCCCCCCCCCCCCCCCCCACGCCCAGCAGCGCGGCGGCCGCCGCCCCGGCGACCAGCAGGTACGGGTTGGCGCTGGCGTCCCCGAGCCGCAGCTCGAACCGGGTGCCCGCGCCGCGCTCCGGCGGGATCCGGAGCATCGCGCTGCGGTTGTCGAGCCCCCAGTCGACGAGCCAGGGGGCCAGCGTGTCGGGGCCGAACCGTTTGTAGGAGTTGACCGTCGGGTTGGCCAGCGCCGCCAGCGCGGGGGCGTGGGCCAGCACGCCCGCGATCGCGTGCCGCGCGGTCGCCGACAGCCCGTACGGCGCGGCCGGGTCGTCGAAGGCGTTGCCGCCGTCCTCGCCCAGGCACGACAGGTGCAGGTGGAACCCCGACCCGCCCTCGTCGTTGAACGGCTTGGCCATGAACGTCGCCAGCCTGCCCTCCACCCGCGCCAGCTCCTTGACCGCCACCTTGAACCAGAAGGCCCGGTCGGCCGCGTCGAGCGCCTCGGAGTGCCGCAGGTTGATCTCGAACTGGCCGCTGCTGAACTCGTGGTTGCCCGCCGTCACGCCGAGGCCGAGGTCGCGCAGGTGCCGCAGCGTGCGGGTGAGGTGGCCGTCGGGGTCGCCGCGGCGGCCGGCGGTGTAGACGTTGCCGGTGGCCTCGGCGTAGCGCTGCCAGCCGCCCGCGGGGGCCGGGTCGCACAGGAAGTACTCCAGCTCGGGCCCGACGACCGGGCGCAGGCCCTGCTCGGCGCACCGGGCCAGCACGGCGCGCAGCAGGTCGCGGGGCGACTCGGGGGCCGGGGCGCCGGTGGCGGGGTCGACGACGTCGCCGTGGCACCAGGCGACGCCGGGCTCCCACGGCAGCGGGGCGAGCGTCGCCAGATCGGGTATGACGGCGATGTCGGGCAGCCCCGCGTCCAGGCCGCCGCTGATGTCGGCGGTGCCGCCGCGCGGGGTGGAGTGGTAGACCGCCCGGCAGAAGGCGAGACCGTGATCGACGGCGTCGGGCAGCGACTCCAGCAGGACGTCGCGGGCGCGGTCGGTCCCGGTCAGGTCGGGGTAGGTCACGCGGACCACGTCGACGCCCCGCTCGGTCAGGCGGTCGATGTGCTGCTGCACCGGTCTCTCCTATGGTCGTTTGACGCCAAACGTAACGGGCGCGTATTAGCCGCCGCAAGACCTGTTGACCGATCGGCCCAGATGTTCCTATTTTATTTGGAACCAAACGAGTTTCCAGGAGGACCATCTTGGCCGGCGTCCGCGGCTACTTCCACCCCAAGACGGCCACGGGCCGCTCGTCCCTCGTCCCGGAGCCGCCGTGGCACTACTCCGGCGACCTGCTCACGATCGAGTACCGCACCGACCCCGGCCGGGTGCGCGAGCTGCTGCCCGACCCGCTGGAGCTCGCCGAGGAGGACCCGGGCGCGGTCGCGCTCATCTGGGCCGACTGGCAGTCCTGCGCCGGCTCCCGCGAGGAGCTGCTGGACCCGGTGCGCTCGCAGTACAAGGAGGCGTTCGCGGTCGTCCGCTGCTCCTACCGGGGGCGGACGTACTCCAGGTGCGTCTACATCTGGGTGGACAAGGACTTCGCCGTCGCCAGGGGGCTGCACCAGGGTTACCCGAAGAAGCTGGGGTCGATCCACCAGACCAGGCCGCACCCGTACGGGCCCGCGCCCCGGATCGAGGCGGGCGCCCGGTTCGGCGCGACGCTGGCCGCCGCCGACCGCCGCCTGGCCCAGGCCGTGGTGACCCTGCGCGAGCCGTCGCCGCACAACGGGTTCGTCAACGGCCACCCGATGGCCCACCACCGCTGGCTGCCCGCCATCGGCAAGGGCGGCGGGCTGGCGCTCGACGAGCTGGTCGAGTCCGGCGCCGCCGCCTTCGAGGCCGGCCAGGCATGGGCGGGCGACGCCGAGCTGGAGCTGTTCGACGCCCCGACCGAAGAGCTGTCCCGGCTGGCGGTCCGCGAGCCCATCGGCGCCTACTTCCGCCAGGTCGGCGTGGTGTGGGACGGCGGCACACTCCTGGAATCCGGCACGTCCGGCGCGCACTAGCCCCTTGAGAAGGGAAGCACCTGACATGTCCGAACACATCACCGTCGCCGGGGTCACCGTCGACACCCGCCACTGGATCGGCGGCCGGCGCGTCGCCTCCGAGCGCACGTTCACCGACCTCTCGCCCATCGACGGCACCGCGCTCGGGGAGATCGCCCGCGGCGGCCCCGCCGAGGTGGACGCCGCCGTCACCGCCGCCCAGGACGCCTTCCCCGGATGGGCCGCCACCCCGCGCGCAGGACGGGCCGCCGTGCTGCGGGCGATCGCCGACGGCGTGGAGCAGCGGCTGGAGGAACTGGCCGCCGTCGAGACCCGCGACAACGGCGCCCTGCTGCGCTCGCACCGCCGCGGCGTCATGCCCCGCGTGGCGCACAACTTCCGCTTCTTCGCCGACTGGCTGGAGGGCCTCGGCCACGACGACTTCGACACCCGCGGCCACGCCAACCACGTCTCCTGGGACCCGGCCGGCCCCTGCGCGCTGATCACGCCGTGGAACGCCCCCCTCATGCTGGCCACCTGGAAGATCGCCCCCGCGCTCGCCGCCGGGAACACGGTGGTGCTCAAGCCCGCCGAGTGGTCGCCGCTCACCGCCTCCCTGCTGGCCGACGTCGCCGCCGCGGCCGGGCTGCCGGACGGCGTGCTCAACGTCGTCCAGGGGTTCGGCGACGAGGCCGGGCAGGCCCTGGTCGAGCACCACGGCGTGCGCCGCGTCAGCTTCACCGGCTCGGTGCCGACCGCGCGGCGCATCGCCCGCTCGGCCGCCGCCAACCTCACCCCGCTCAGCCTGGAGCTGGGCGGCAAGTCGCCGCTGCTCGTCTTCGCCGACGCCGACCTCGACCTGGCCGTCGACCTGGCCGTCGAGCAGTACGACAACGCCGGCCAGGTGTGCCTGGCCGCCACCCGCCTGCTGGTCGAGTCGCCGATCGCCGAGGAGTTCACCCGGCGCTTCACCGAGCGGGCCGCGGCCCTGGTCCAGGGCGACCCGCGCGACGAGGCCACCGACGTCGGCCCCAACATCCACCCGCGCCAGGTCGAGAAGATCGACGGATTCGTCCGCCGGGCCCTGGCGGCCGGGGCCCGCGCCGTCATCGGCGGCGAGCGCGGGGACGGCCTGTACTACCGGCCCACCCTGCTCACCGACGTGGCCCAGGACAGCGAGATCGTCCAGGAGGAGGTCTTCGGCCCGGTGCTCACGTTGCAGACGTTCGACACCGAGGAGGAGGCCGTCCGGCTGGCGAACGACACCCGCTTCGGCCTGGCCGCCACCGTCGCGACCGGCGACCGCGAGCGCGCCCGCCGGGTCACCGAGCGGCTGGTCGCGGGCACGGTCTGGGTCAACTGCTTCTTCGTGCGCGACCTGCGCGCGCCCTTCGGCGGCTCCCGCGAGTCCGGCGTCGGCCGCGAGGGCGGCACCTGGAGCTTCGACTTCTACTGCGACCTGAAGAACACCGTCACCGCGCCGAAGGGCTGGAACGACCATGGGTGAGATCGTCGGGGCGGGCCTGCTCGCGCACGTCCCCACCATCGTGCTGCCCGAGCGGGTCCGGCTGGAGCTGAACGGGGGCAAGGAGATCACCCTGGTCACCGGCCTGCGCGAGCTGCGCCGGGACGTCTTCGAGCGCGACGACTACGACACCGTCGTGGTGCTGGACTCCCACTGGGCCACCACGGTCGAGTTCGTGGTCACCGCCCAGCCGCGCCGCGCCGGGCTGTTCACCTCCGAGGAGCTGCCGCGCGGCATGTGCCGGATGCCGTACGACTTCCCCGGCGACCCCGAGCTGGCCCGCAACGTGGCCTCCTTCGCCGACCGGCACGGTACCTGGATCACCCCGATCGACGACGAGTACCTGCCGATCTACTACGCCACCACCAACCTGTGGAAGTACCTCGGCGAGGGCCTGCCCGGCAAGCGCTGGGTGAGCATCGGCGTGTGCCAGACCGGCGACATGGAGGACCACCTGCGGCTCGGCCGCGCGCTGGCCGACGGCGTCGCGGCCACCGACCGCCGGGTGCTGGTGATCGCCTCCGGCGCGCTGTCGCACACGTTCTGGCCGCTGCGCGAGCTGCGCGACCACGAGGCCAGCGACCCCCGCCACATCTTCACCCCCGAGGCCCGCGCCGCCGACCTCCAGCGCATCGAATGGTTCAGGCACGGCCGCCACGACGAGGTCCTGCGCACGATGCCGGAGTTCTGGACGTACAAGCCCGAGGCCCGCTTCCACCACTACGCCATGCTGGCCGGCGCCCTCGGCGAGGAACGCTGCACCGCCCCCGCCCGCCAGTACGGCGAGTACGAGAACTCGGTCGGCACCGGCCAGGCGCTGCTCTGGTTCGACCGCCCGTCCGGCGGCTGGACCGCCCCCCGACAGGAGAACGCCCATGCCTGAGTACCGCCGCGTCCTGCTCGACGGCGCCGTCACCGAGACCGTCCGCGACGGGGACGACCTCGTCGCCGGGGACGGCCGCCGGATCAGGGCCGAGGAGGCCGCGCACCTGCCGCCGGTCGTCCCCACGAAGATCATCGCGGTGCACCTCAACCACCGCAGCCGGGTCGAGGAGTTCCGGACCCGGCTGCCGGACGCGCCGACCTACTTCCACAAGCCCACCTCCGCGCTCAACTCCCACCGGGGCGCGGTCGTGCGGCCCGAGGGCTGCAAGTGGCTCAACTACGAGGGCGAGATCGCCATCGTCATCGGCCGGACCTGCCGCAACATCGCCCCCTCCGAGGCCGCCGAGCACATCGCCGGCTACACCGTGGCCAACGACTTCGGGCTGCACGACTTCCGCGACACCGACGCCGGCTCGATGCTGCGCGTCAAGGGCTCCGACACGCTCTGCCCGCTCGGCCCCGGCCTGGTGACCGGCTGGGACTTCCGCGGCAAGCGGCTGCGGACGTACGTCAACGGCGAGGTCGTCCAGGACGGCAACACCGACGAGATGACGTGGGACATGCACTACCTGGTCGCCGACATCGCCCGGACGATCACCCTCTTCCCCGGCGACGTGCTGCTGTCGGGCACCCCGGCGGGCTCGCGGCCCGTCCGGCCGGGGGACGTGGTCGAGGTCGAGGCCGAAGGGCTGGGCCGGCTGACCAACCACGTCGTGACCGGGCCGGTGCCGATCCGGTCCGACGTGGGCGCGCAGCCGACGGAGTCGGAGGAGGTGCGCTCGACCGCGCTCGGCGGCGACTGGGAGTTCAGGGGCGTGCGTGCGCCGCGCCGCCCGTGAGGCTCACAGGGGCCGGCTGAGGATGCGGCGGCCCTCGTCGCGGAAGCCGCGCTTGCCGTAGTAGGCGAACAGGTGGCCGACGTCGGCGCCGTTCGGGGCGATCACGATCTCCAGGGTCGTGCAGCCCCGGGCGGCGGCCCAGTGGCGGCTGTCCTCGATCAGCCGCTCCGCCTCGCCGCGCCGCCGCGCCGCCGGCGTGACGAACAGGTCCTCCAGCTCGGCGTAGAGCCCCTGCTCCAGCCCGAACGCGGTCGTGGTGATGCCGAACGCGACCAGCGCGCCGTCGCTCTCGCTGACCGCGACCCGGGCCTCCGGCGAGGCGATCAGCCTGGTGAGGTTGGCCTTCAGCGTGTGCGCCGGGGTGGTGAAGCCGTCCTCGGCGTAGAAGGCGACGGCGAGGACGTGCAGTGCGGGCAGGTCCTCAGGGACGGCGGCGCGGATCATGGCAGCCATGATGCCCCGATTCGCGGACGAGTGCGTCGAACAGGGCCTGCTGGGCCGGGTCGCGACGGGCGGTGTCCTCCGGATGCCACTGGACGGCGGTGAACCAGCCGGGCAGGCCGTCGTGCTCCAGGGCCTCCACCGTGCCGTCGGCGGCGTGGGCGGCGGGGGACAGGCCGTCGCCGAGGCGTTCGACGCGCTGGTGGTGGAAGCAGGACGCCTCGACCTTCCGCGTCCCGGCCGCGCGCTCCAGCAGGGTGCCCGGGAGCAGCGACACCGGGTGCACGACGTGCCGGTGCCCGCCCTCGGGGCCGCCCATGTCCTGCTCCAGGGTGCCGCCGAGGGCCACGTTGACGACCTGGAGCCCGCGGCAGACGGCCAGGGTGGGCAGCCCGGCGGCCAGCGCGTGGCGGGCCAGGGCCAGGTCGAAGGCGTCCTGCTCGTCGTCCACGTCGTAGACGTCCTGGTGGGTGTCGGGGGCGCCGTACCGGTGGGGGGCCACGTCGCCGCCGCCGGGCAGGAGCAGGCCGTCGAACCTGGCCATCCGGCCCGCCACGTCGTGCTCGTCCGCCGGATGGATCGTCGCCGGCTCGCCGCCTGCCCGCCACACGGCCTCCACCAGGGCGCGGGCGCTCACCTCGGCGGCGTACCGCAGGGCCGAGGCCGTGGCGGAGAAGCGGGCGGGGATCGCGATCAGGGGTCTCACAGCTGGATCCAGGTGGTCTTGAGCTCGGTGTACTTCTCCAGTGCGTGCGCCGACTTGTCGCGGCCGTTGCCCGACTGCCGCATGCCGCCGAAGGGCACGGTCAGGTCGCCCTCCTCGTAGCAGTTGACCCAGACGGTGCCCGCCCTCAGCGCGCGGGCGACGCGGTGCGCGGTGCCCAGGTCCGACGTCCACAGGCCGGCCGCGAGGCCGTACTCGGTGTCGTTGGCCAGGCGGACGGCCTCCTCCACGTCGTCGAAGGCCAGCACGGACAGCACCGGCCCGAAGATCTCCTCCCTGGCCAGCCGGGAGCCGGGGTCCACCCGGTCGAAGACGGTCGGTTCGAGGTACGTGCCGCCGCTGCCGGTCAGGATCCGGCCGCCGCCCGTACGCAGCCGCGCGCCCTCGGCGAGCCCGGCCTCGACGTGGCCGCGCACCCGTTCCAGGTGGGCCTCGCCGACCAGCGCGCCCATCTCCGTGGCCGGGTCGAGCGGGTCGCCGACCCGCAGCGTACGGGCGCGGGCGACCACGGCCTCCGTCACCCGCTCGGCGACCGACCGGTGGACCAGCAGGCGGGAGGGCGCGGTGCACATCTCGCCCTGGTTGAAGAAGATGCCCCAGGCGGCGGTGGCCGCGGCGGCCTCCAGGTCGGGGGCGTCGGGAAGGATGATGTTGGGCGATTTGCCGCCCAGCTCCAGCCATACGCGCTTGAGGTTGGAGTCGGCCGAGTAGCGCAGGAAATGCCGGCCGACGGCGGTGGAGCCGGTGAAGGCCAGCACGTCCACGCCGGGGTGCAGGCCGAGCGCCCGCCCGGCGGTGGGGCCGTCGCCGGCGACGACGTTCAGCACGCCCGGCGGCAGCCCGGCCCGGGTGGCCAGCCGGCCCAGCTCCAGGGCCGACAGCGGCGACAGCTCCGACGGCTTCAGCACGACCGTGCACCCCGCGGCCAGGGCGGGGGCCACCTTCCACGAGGCGAGCGTGAGCGGGAAGTTCCACGGCACGACCGCGCCGACGACCCCGGCGGGCTCGCGGGTGACCAGGGCGAGGGCGTCGGCGGGCACGTGCGGGGCCTCGTCGGCCAGCTTGCCGGCCAGCTCGCCGTACCAGCGGAAGGTGGTGATCGCGGCGCGCAGCTCGATGTCGTGCGCGTCGGTGATCGGCTTGCCCATCTCCAGGCTGACGAGCAGCGCCAGCTGCTCGCGCCGCTCCTCGATCAGGGACGCCAGCCGCACCAGCGCCCGCCCGCGCTCGGCGGGCGCCATCCGCGGCCACGGCCCGGAGTCGAACGCCCGCCGCGCCGCCGACACCGCGAGCCCGACCTCCGCCTCGCCCCCGTCGGCCACCTCGGCCAGCACCCGGCCGTCGCGCGGCGAGCGCACCGGGAAGGACGCGCCGCCCGGCTCGTCGGCGCCGTCGATGTGGTGCGCGGACGGCGGCACCAGCGCCGCGGCCCGGCTCAGCCATTCCTCGTGGGTCACCGCTTGTTCGGTGGCGAACGTCTGGCCGTGAGTCCCTGCGTCCGCCGGGTTTGCCATCGTCGGCCCTTCTGTCGTGGACGGGGGTGAAACAAAAATGTATGGGCCCAAACGATCGCCAGTCAATGGCCTGCCACGACTCGCGGGATAGGCTTCCGGCGGAGGGAGGACGACATGGACGGCAGAAACCCCGCACTCGCCCGCTTCGACGCGCTGACCGGCCGGTGGGCCCTCCAGGCCAAGGTGCCGGGGCTCGGCGCCGCCCGGTCCGAGTTCACCTGGCTGGAGGGTGGCGCCTACCTGCGCCAGCACACCGAGTCCGGCCCGGTCCCCGACACCGCGCCCCTGGAGTGGCGGCGGAACTCGCCGTTCCCCGCCACCTCCCTGATCGGCCTCGACGACGCCACCGGTGAGTGCGCGATGCTCTACGCCGACGTCCGCGGCGTTCACCGCGTCTACCGCACGACCCTCGACGGCGGTGTCTGGCGCGTCTGGCGCGACGCGCCCGGCTTCAACCAGCGTTTCACCGGCGAGATCTGCGACGGCGGCGACCTGATCGAGGGCCGCTGGGAGATGTCGGAGGACGGCCTGGCCTGGTGCCTCGACTTCGAGCTGACCTACACCCGCGACCTCGCCTGAGCCGGGAACAGGGCTCGCGGATCGTTGACCGGGCGTCAGGTTCGTTCGAGCATCCGCATGCCTGTATCCGAAAATTTCCCATGATATCCGAAACTTTCGGTCGGCTCCTCGCGCGTCCCCGCACCCTCCCGGAGAACGTGACATGAGAAGATCCAGCCCGTTCGCGCGCTTCCTGCTCCTGCCGTCCGACGGGCTCCGGTACGCCGTCTCCATCGACAATCAGCCGCCCCAGACGGTCGACATCACGGCCGTGACCGGCGCGAACGACACGACCATGAACCGCCAGTGGGAGCGCAACACCTCCGACAACGTCAACGAGACCACCACCGTGCACACGGTCACGACCCCGGGCACGCACGTGCTGAAGTTCTGGATGGTGGACCCGACCGTCGTCCTGCAACGGCTCGTGGTGGACACCGGCGGGCGCCTGCCCAGCTACTTGGGGCCGCCCGAGAGCCGGCGGGCCGGCGCGTCGTAGACCACCTTCGGCGGCCGGCCGCCGAAGAGCTCGCCGACCGTGACGAAGCGGTAGCCGCGGGCGGACAGGCCCTTCAGCACCCGCGGGAGGGCCTTGACCGTGGTCGGATGGATGTCGTGGAACAGGATGACGCTGCCGGGGCGGACCCGCTTGAGCGCGACGCGGGCCACCCTGGCGCTGTCGCGGTGGGCCCAGTCGAGGGTGTCCACGCTCCACAGGACCAGCGGCCGGCGCGCCTGCCGCCGCACGTCGCGGTCCATCGCGCCGTACGGGGGGCGTACCAGGCCGGGCACGACGCCCGTGGCCGACTCCACGGCCCGGTCGGTGCGGGCGAGCTGGGACCTGATCGCGGCCGGAGTCAGCCGGGTCAGGTCGGGGTGGGACCAGGTGTGGTTGCCCAGCTCGTGCCCGGCCCCGACCGTGCGCCGGACCACGTCGGGGTAGGCGGCGACGTTCCGGCCGACGACGAAGAACGTGGCGCGGGCCTGGTACTTCGCCAGGTGCCGCAGGAGCGTCCCGGTGTAGGGGCCCGGGCCGTCGTCGAAGGTGAGCGCCACGCACTTGACCTTGCGGCAGTCGACCTTCTCCGCCGGGCCGCCGGACGGCTCGGCGGACGGCTCGGCTTGGTCCGGCTTCTGGTCGGGCTTCGGCTCCGGGGAGGCCGACGGCGTCGGATGCGTGGGGGCCGGATGTGTGGGGGTCGGATGCGTGGGGGAGGGCGTGGGGCCGGCGGGGGTGGCCCCCGTGAGCGCGGTCGTGACGGCCAGCATCGCCGTGGCCATTGCGATACCGGACAGACCCGGCCTCATGGCGCTGTTCATGGCGTTCCCCCTCATGCACCGCCCCCGGTGCGTCATCCCCTGAGATCAGCCCACAAGGACCGTTCCAGAGAGTTGGACACCAGATCCGCCCGTAAGGTTCGCAAGAGCGATCATCTGCGGATGAAGGTTTCTCCCATGCCCTACGGGCAGAAGTGTCCGGACGTGACAGCACCGACCGCCTAAGGTGGAAACGACGCCTTGTCAGGCACGGGAGGCATCGGAGATGCGGAACGGCCGGACCAGCACGACCCTCGCCCTCGCGGCGCTCCTGATCGCCGGATGCGCCTCCGGCGGAGGCGGCGCACGGCCGCCGGGCGGCCCAGGACAGGCCCAGGGCCCGGTGGCCAGGCTCGCGATCACCCCCGCCGACGGCACGAAGAAGGTCGCCCCCGACACCGGGATCAGCGTCAAGGTCACCGGCGGCAAGGTCACCAAGGTGACCGTCGCCGACGCCAAGGGACGCCAGGTGACCGGCTCGACGGCGGCCGACGGCACCTGGCGGCCCCGGTGGCCGCTGCGGCCGGCGACGTCGTACACGGTGAGCGCGCAGGCCATGGGCACCGACGGCAAGGCCGTCACCGGGCAGTCGTCCTTCACCACGCTCAAGCCCGGCCGGACCCTGCAGAGCGGCATGTCGCCGCTGGACGGCGAGAAGGTCGGCGTAGGGATGCCGGTCCAGCTCCTGCTGTCCCAGCCGGTCACCTCCAGGCAGGCCCGCGCGGCGGTCGAGCGTTCACTGGTCGTGAAGATGTCCGAGCCGGTCGAGGGCGCGTGGAGCTGGGTGAGCGACCGGGAGGTGCAGTTCAGGCCGCGCGACTACTGGCCGGTCGGCGAGCAGGTCAAGGTCGTCGCCCACCTGGCCGGGCTGCGCGCGGGCCAGGACCTGTGGGGGACCAAGGACCGCAGCCTGTCCTTCACCGTCGGCCCGCGGCACGTCACCAAGGTGGACGCCGACCGCCACCGGGCCGTCGTCACCGCGGACGGCAAGACCGTCCGGACGATCCCCGTGAGCCTCGGCAAACCCGGCGACGACAGCTACTCCGGCACCATGATCGCCCAGGAGAAGGCGGCGGAGACCGTCATGGACTCGGCCACCATCGGGAAGCCGGGCGAGTACAAGATCAAGACCAAGTGGAACGTCCGGATGACCTACAGCGGCACCTTCTTCCACGCCGCGCCCTGGTCCACCGGCGCGCAGGGCAACTCCAACGTCAGCCACGGCTGCGTCAACGCGAGCCCCGCCGACGCCCGCTGGTTCTACGACTTCACCCAGCGCGGCGACGTCATCCAGGTCAAGGGCACCTCGCGCAAACTGCGGTTCGGGAACGGCCCCACGCCGTGGGCGAAGTCGTGGGAGGAGTGGCTCGCCGGCGGCGCCACGGGCAAGCCCGTTACCGGCTAGACCCGCATCTAACGGCAGGACCTGCGAGAACATCAGAATGTCGCCTTGCCCGCGCGGGTCCGTCCCACGATCATGTCGCGAATGGACGCCGACGTACCCCTGGACTACTACCTGATCTACGCCGCCCCCGAAGACCGCGGTCGCGGAACACTTCCCCTGGGCATCCTGGTCGAGGAGTTCGTGCTCTGCGACGACTACACCGCCGCGGGCATCGACTGCGCGGAATGGACCTCCGACTGCGGCGAGTGGCGTGAGTCGCCCGGGTCCAGCCGGGCCATCCGCGCCGAGCCCGCGCTGCGCGAGCGGGTGCTGCCGGTGACCCGGCGCGACGCCCGCGACACCTACTCGATGCTCGGCGGGGGCGCGCTGCCGCAGGAGGCCGAGCTGCGGGCCTTCTTCCAGTACCGCCAGGCGCTGCCCGCCGCGGCCCCGCTCGACCTGGGCGGCTCCCGGTCCACGCAGACCCGGCGCTACCGCATCCTGTTCGCGGGCGAGCTCGGCGAGCGCGGCCTGGCGAACGTGCGCACGGTCCTGCGCCTGGAGCAGCCGGAGGCGAACCCGCGGGCCAGGATCGCGGGCACCGCCACCGGGACCGCCGCGGGACACACCTTCACCTGGGAGCTGCGGCGCATCGGCCCCGGCATCGCCTGGTGCCTGGACGTCACCGTACGCCTGAGCGCCGGTCCGCTCGCCGCCATCGGCGCCCTGCTCCACCACCACCGGCAGGCGATCCGCGGGCAGGGCCTGATCCCGGTGACCATCGAACGCTTCGCCTAATGGGAGACGGGGGCAGGGCGCGGCGACCGCGTGGCCGGTCGGCGGGTCAGGGCACCGCGACCGCGTGGAGGGTGACCGGGCCGGGAAGCGGGTTCAGCTCGTCGGCCTGGGACACCCCGGGCGGGGTGAGCACGTCCAGTGCCTTGGGCACCGTGCCGGGGTCGGCCGCGCACAGTGGCGCGCCGCCGCCCTCGGCGCACACCCCGAACCGGTACGGCTCGGGCGTCGCCGCGAACCCTCTGGCCTGGTCGGCGGCGTAGCCGTCCTGGCCGGTCAGCACGACCGCGAACCGCCACCCCGGCCCCGGCGTGCCGAAGGACGCCTTGGGCAGGGCGACGGTGATCGTCCTGGTGGCCTCGGACGCGCGCACCGCCGCGCCGCCGGGCCCGCGCCCGTCCGCGGTGACCCAGACGGGGGCGGCGAAGCCCTGCGCCTCGACGCGCTGCGACCAGGCGTCCTCCTCGGCGATCCGGTGGTTGCGCTGGGGGAAGGCCGCCTGCGCCGACCGTTCGGCGGCGGCCGGATCCTGGACGTAGACGTCGAGGAGCTGCGCGCCGAGCGGGTTGCCGAACGTGGGGGTCAGGTCGCGCAGCCCAGCCCGCAGGTAGACGGTGGTCGCATCGGTGATCACCTGGAACCGCCGCAGGTCGAACGCTCCGGGACGGAAGTCGGCCGCCGTCGGGTAGGCGTAGGTCCCCGGGCCGTCGTCGTCGCCCTCGGGGTCGGTGACGTCGAGCACGGTCGTGCCGCCGGTGATGTCGCCGACGACCGAGCGCCGGGCGTACCCGGTGCGGCCGTCCGAGGTCGCGGCGACGGTGAGCACGACCTCGCCGAACACGATCGGCGCCCGGGCCGTGAACGCGCCGTCGGCCCCGGCCCGCACCGAGACGACCCGCGCGGGCGCCCCGACGTCCACGGGCGCGGCCTCGACGTCCACGAGCGCGCCCGGCGCGGCCGTCCCCTTCACGGTGACTGAGGTGTCAGCAATCGTCCCGCCTTCGGCGGGCGGCGAGGTGAGGGTGAGCGGGGTGGCGGCGGGCAGGCCGTGGGCGGCGTACCGCTCGCGCACCGCCTCGGGCTGCTCGGCCGGACGGCGGGAGCCGAGCGACAGAATGAGCCGCACCTCCTGCGCCTGAGCCCAGGTCAGCGGGGACGCCGACCCCGCCGGCCCGCCGTCGCGGAAGCCGATCGAGGCGGTCGCCGGGTCGCTCCCGTACGGCGACGCGCCCAGGCCGGGGTTCTCCCACGCCTGCTCCGGCACCAGCCCCGTCCCCGACGACATCGCCCGCATGGCCGCCAGCAGCGACGCCGCCGTGGCCTGGTCGCCCGTCTGGAGCGCCTGCTCGGCCCGCTCCCCGGCCAGCACCGGCCACACGTGGCCCGAGCCGGTGTTCCCGGTCGGCCACGGCCTGCCGGACGGCGCGCACGAGGTCGGATCGGGCTCGTGGCAGTCGCCGTAGCCGTCCTCGGTGCCCGGGGTGTCCGAGCCGTACCGGTACCAGCCGGGGCCGCTCGCGGTCGTGCGCCTGATCACCCGGTCCACGACCGCGAGGCCGGCCAGCACGTCGGGGTCGTCCGCGGGCAGGACGCCGAGCCTGGTCAGCTCCAGGAAGCCGGCGTCCACCACCCGGCGCTGGTCCTCGGTGGGGCCACCGTTGCCCAGGTCGTAGGAGACGGCCGCGTCGGGGTCGCCGCCGCGCGACAGGCGCAGGAAGTAGCGGGGGGCGTACGGGCCGGTGGTGGTCACCGTCCACTCCTTGACCGAGCGGGCGAAGTGGTCGGCGGTGGCCCGGTAGAGCCGGGCGCGGGCCCGGTCGCCCTGCCGGTCGGCGATCTCGCCCGCCGCGACCAGCCCGGCGATCTCGGCCGCGATCGTGGACGGCGAGTGGCCCGGCTGCTCCTCCCACCGTTCCACGCCGTACGCGGGCCCGTGCGCCAGCAGGAAGTCGGCCGCCGCCCGTACGCGCGGCCACAAGGTCGCGTCGCCGCCGAGCCCGGACTGGTGGGCCATGAGGATCGGATAGGCAGTCTCGTCGAGCTGGTCGCCGCCGGAGTCGGGCGCGAGCCGGCCGTTGAGCAGCGAGTTGCGCGGCAGCCTGCCGTCGGGGAGCTGCTGGCGTTCCAGCAGGAAGCGGGTGGTGGCGCGGGCCGTGGCCAGGTCGCCGGCGGTGAGGAAGCCGGTGAACGCCTCGTACAGGTCGCGGGCGAACACCTCGCGATAGGAGCCGAAGTAGACCGGTTTGCCGTCCGGCAGCGCGCCCGCGTCGACCGCCTGGCCCCACGGGCTCGCCGGCGAGGCGACGACCGCGCCGGGGAAGGTCTTGTCCTCACTGGCCTTCAGCACGTTCGCCGACAGCCGGTAGGCGTCGGCGAGGGCGGCGGGCGGCCGGCGCAGCCCGGCGTCGTAGGCCGCCCAGCCCGCCTCGAACCGGGCGAGGGTGGACGCGAACGGCCGCGCCGCCGCCTCGCCCGCCGTCCGCAGCGCGGCCTCGGCGCTGCGCCCGAAGCCCAGCGCGAACGTCACCGCGCCCGAGGCGTCGATCGGCAGCCGGGCGGTGGCCACGACGTTGCCGCGCGGCGCGCTGTCGTAGGCGGTCAGCTCGTGGTCGGCGTCGAGCTGCGCCAGCCCGTCGCCGGACGTTCCCGCGTAGCCGACGCCGGCCCGCGGCAGCCGCCGCTGCGCCCGCAGCGCCAGGTGGGTGGGCACCGCGTAGTCGCGTTCCGGCGCGGAGGTCTCGGTGCCGGTGTCGGAGATCACGGGCGCGCCGGTGGCGGCGTCCACCGTGCCGGTGTCGGCCCCGCCGTCGGCCGGGCCGCCGCCGCCGTTGCCGTTCACGCTCGCGTCCAGCCGGACGTACAGGCGCAGGCCGGGCGGCTGGAGCCGGGTCCGCACGACGACCGCGTCGCTCCCCGGGTCGGTGACGTAGGTGGTGGTCAGCCGGTAGCGGCCGCTTCTGCTGGTGGAGGTGACGGTGCAGCTCAGCCCCGAACGGCCGGTCTCCACCCGGTAGGTGGTGTCGCGGGCCTGCGCCTCGGTGAACGTGGCGCCGTCGGTGACGACGAACTGCATCGTCTCGACGTTCGTGTTGTCGATCGTGGGCTCGTAGACGTCGGACAACACGCCGCCCGCGACCGTGTACCAGACCTTGGACGTCCGGCCGGCCGCCGTCCCGACGCAGTCCTTGCGGGCGAGCCCGAAGTGGGACGCGACCCCGGGCCCGGTGGGCGCGGGGCCGGCGGCGACGGCGGCCCCGGCCGCGACGGCGACCGGCGGCACGCACAGGACCAGGGCGACGACGAACCGCCGGAAACCACGCATGACCAGCTCCCCTCCGCCCTCCGGCGTCTGGTTGCAGCGAAAACCGCCCCACCCGCCCTGTCAACCCAGCACGCCGGCGACCGGGCCGGCCTCGTCACGGGCGGACCGGTGCCGCGGTCAGCGACCGCCGGCTCGACGCGGCGCGGGCGTGCCGGTGTCGAACACGGCGAACAGGTCGTCCTCCTCCGGAGCCGATGCGAGCAGTTCGAGCAGCTCCATGGCGATGACGGAGTTCCCGAGTCCCTCCAGCCGCGCGGGTGCGAGGACGGACAGGTCGACAAGGTCCTGGGGGCACGTGACGGTCGGCGGTGTCATGGATGCTCCTTCGTCGGCTCCGGCCTGCCCGCGGCGTTCCTCGCACGAGGCGAAGTCGCTCGACGGGCCGGTTTCACCTTGGCGGACTTTCGCCTGCCCGCCAATGGCCTTCCGCTCCACCGCCGCGCCGAACGGGCCGCCCGGCGTGCCAGGAGGGCCCGGCGGAACCGCGCTGACCAGGTCTTTCATCCCTGTCGTTCCCCTTCGGGAGAAGGCATTCCCATCCGGCATGGCCCGCGCCGCGACCGGCCGTAGGGTGATCGTGCCCCCGACGGACGAGAGCAGGAGCGGATCATGCGCATCGTGCGGTTCAACAGCCCGGTGACCCGTCTCGACGCGGTCGGCGTCGACGACGGGGAACAGGTGGCGGAGCTCGACGGGGTGGGCGGGGTGGGCGAGCTGCTCCGGCTGCCCGTCGCCGAGCTGCGGGAACGATGTGCCGCCCCCGGCGGTCCCCGGCACAGGTCGGCGGACGTGCGCCCGCTGGCCCCCGTGGACGGCCGGATGGAGGTGTGGGCCGCCGGGGTCACCTACCGGCGGTCGCGGGAGGCCCGGGTGACCGAGAGCGAGCGGGCGGCCGACGTGTACGAGCTCGTCTACGACGCCGAACGCCCCGAGCTGTTCTTCAAGTCCGTGGCCTGGAAGGTCTCCGGGCACGGCGGCCGGATCGCGGTACGCGCCGACTCGGAGATCGACGTGCCCGAGCCGGAGCTGGGCCTGGTGCTCAACGCGGCCGGCGAGGTCGCCGGTTACACGGTCGTCGACGACGTCAGCTCGCGCACGATCGAGGGCGCCAACCCGCTCTACCTGCCCCAGGCCAAGATCTACCTGGGCGCGTGCGCCGTCGGCCCGGCGATCAGGCCCGTGTGGGAGGTGGCCGACCCGTACGCGCTGGGCATCACGATGGCCATCTCCAGGCGGGGCCGGACGGTGTGGGACGGCGAGGCGTCCACGTCCGGGCTGCACCGGCGCCTGGACGACCTGGTCGCCCACCTCTTCCGCGCCGACGTCTTCCCCGACGGGGCGGTGCTGTCCACCGGCACGAGCCTGGTGCCCGACCTGCCCTTCACGCTGCGGCACGGCGACGTCGTCTCCATCGGGATCGCCGAGGTCGGAACGCTGACCAGCACGGTGGTCGAGGGCCTGGACGCGATGCGCTGAAAGGCTTTTCATGTAAATCCAGTAGGAAATGTTGACTTGGCTGCGGGGGTTCCGTAGCTTCGTACGCATGAGCCAGGGCCTCTACCTGACCCGGCGCCCGCACGTGGACTACGGCCACGTCGCCAGCGCTCAGTGTCGCTGATCACGTACCTCCGGCAGACCTCCCTACCCCCTGCGCAGTTCTCCCCAGAGGAACTCATCGTGATCGACATCAGACGTGCACTCCTCGCCGTGCTGCTCGCGACCGTGACGGTCGGCTGCGGCGCGGCCGAGGGCTCGGCGAAACCCGGCGAACCGGAGGTGAAGGAGCTCCGCTACCAGGGCAGCGCGGGCAACGTCACCTTCCCCGAACTGGCCGCGGAGCTCGGCTACCTCGGCGACGTCAAGCTCAAGTGGGTGGGCAACACCACCTCAGGGCCGCAGGACATCCAGTCCGCGGCCACCGGCCAGACCGACTTCGGCGGCGCCTTCGACGGCGCGGTCATCAAGCTCAAGGCGGCCAAGGCCCCGATCAAGGCGGTGATCGGCTACTACGGCTCCGACGAGAAGTCGTACAACGGCTACTACGTCAAGGACGACAGCCCCATCAGAACCGCCCGCGACCTCATCGGCAAGAAGATCGGCGTCAACACCCTCGGCGCCCACCACGAGGCCGTCATCAAGGAGTACCTCAAGCGCCAGGGGCTGACCCCGGCCGAGATCGAGCAGGTCCAGCTCGTGGTGATCCCGCCGGTCAACACCGAGCAGGCGCTGCGGCAGGGGCAGCTCGACGTCGGCACGCTCGGCGCCGTGCTCAAGGACAAGGCGCTCGAACGCGGCGGGCTGCGTCCGCTGTTCACCGACGTCGAGCTGTTCGGGCCGTTCACGGCCGGGTCCGTCGTGCTGCGCGAGGACTTCATCGCCAGGAACCCCGGCACCGTCAGGACCTTCGTCGCCGGCTTCGCCAAGGCCATCGCCTGGGCGCAGACCCGGCCGCGCGAGGAGGTCGTCGCCAAGTTCGAGCAGATCATCGCCAAGCGCGGGCGCAACGAGAGCACCGACGTCGTCAAGCTCTGGAAGAGCACCGGCATCGCGGGCAGGGGCGGGGTGATCGACAGCCGGGAGTTCCAGCGGTGGATCGACTGGCTCCAGCGCGAGGGCGAGCTCCGTCCGGGCCAGGTCAAGGCCACCGACCTCTACACCAACGAGTTCAACCCCTACGCGAACGGGAGCGGCTCATGACCGCCACGATCAGCGAGACCGGCGTCCGTACGAAGATCGGCATCCGGAACGTCGGCAAGGAGTTCACGGTCAGGGACGCGGAGGAGCCGTTCACCGCCCTGTCCGGGATCGACCTCGACGTCCGCGAAGGGGAGTTCCTCACGCTCGTCGGGCCGAGCGGCTGCGGCAAGTCCACCCTCCTCGACCTGGTCGCCGGGCTGACCGCGCCGACGACGGGCGAGATCGTGGTCAACGGCGCGCCGGTCACCGGGCCCGGCCTCGACCGGGGGATCGTCTTCCAGCAGTACGCGCTGTTCCCGTGGCGGACCGCGCTGGCCAACGTCGCGTTCGGGCTGGAGGCCAAGGGCGTGCCCAGGGCCGAGCGTACGGAACGGGCGCGGCGGCACCTCGAACTGGTCGGCCTGTCCGGCTTCGAGGACCGCTACCCGCACGAGCTGTCGGGCGGCATGCGCCAGCGCGTCGCCATCGCCCGCAGCCTGGCCTTCGACCCCGACGTCCTGCTGATGGACGAGCCGTTCGCCGCGCTCGACGCCCAGACCCGCGAGTCCCTCCAGGAGGAGCTGCTGCGCATCTGGCAGCACACCCGCAAGACCGTCATCTTCATCACGCACGGCATCGACGAGGCCGTCTACCTGGGGCAGCGGGTCGCCGTGATGACCTCAAGGCCCGGCCGGATCAAGGAGATCATCGAGGTGGAGTTCGACTCGCGCGAGGGCGACCTGCGGGCACACCCGCGCTTCGGCGAGTACCGGCACCACGTGTGGGGGCTGCTGCGCGACGAGGTCGCCGCGGCGCAGGTGCAGGAGCGGACGGCGGCGATCCGGCATGACTGACGCGCGCGCCGACGAGCGGACCCGCCCCGAGGGCGACGTCCACTGGTACGACCTCCCCGACGACGAGCCGGAGCCCGTTCCCACCTCAGGGAAGGAGCCCGCCGTCCCGGTCCGGCCCACCGAGGGGGAGAGCCGGAACCCGGCCCCGGCGAGAGCGAGCCGGAAGGCGGCGCGGAGCCGCGCGGGCGGGCTGGCGCGGCGGGCGGGACGGAACTCGGCCGCGATCCTGCTGCTCCTGGCCGCCTGGGAGGTGCTGCCCCGCCTCGGCGTGGTGGACCCCGTGTTCGTGCCCCCGCTCTCCGAGAGCCTGGCCGCCGGCGCGGACCTGCTGCTCACGGGCCGCCTGCCCGAGCACCTGGAGGCGTCGCTGGCGCGCTCGCTGTCCGGGTTCGGGCTGGCGATCGTGCTGGCCATCCCGCTCGGGCTGCTGATCGGCTGGTACAAGCCGGTCGCCGACTTCCTGACCCCGCTGCTGGAGGTGTTCCGCAACACCTCGGCGGTCGCGCTGCTGCCGGTCTTCACGCTCATCCTCGGCATCGGCGAGACGACGAAGGTGGCGTTCGTCCTGTACGCCTGCTCCTGGCCCATCCTGCTCAACACCATCAGCGGCGTGAAGACCGTCGAGCCCCTGCTGATCAAGTCGGCCCGGTCGATGGGGCTCGGCCCGGTGCGGCTGTTCCAGAAGGTGATCCTGCCGGCCGCCGTCCCCACCATCTTCACGGGCGTACGGCTGGCGGGCGCGTACTCGATCCTCGTCCTGCTGTTCGCCGAGATGGTCGGCGCCAAGGCCGGGCTCGGCTACCTCATCCTCGACGCCCAGTCCAGCTTCCGCATCCCCGACATGTACGCCGGCATCATCACGATCTCCGTGGTCGGCCTGCTGTTCAACCTGCTCCTGATCGGCGTCGAGCGCCGCTTCTCCACCTGGAGGACCACGTGACGAGAAAGCTCCACCTGAACGCCTTCCTCATGGGCGTCGGCCACCACGAGGCGGCCTGGCGGCACCCGCGCACCGAGCCGAGCCGCCTGACCGACGTCCGTCACTACCAGGAGCTGGCCAGGATCGCCGAGCGCGGCAAGCTCGACTCGCTCTTCCTCGCCGACGGCGTGGCCCTGCAGGGCAACGTCCGGCACAACGCGCTCGGCGGGCTCGAACCGCTCACGCTGCTGGCCGCCCTCGCCTCGGTGACCGACCACATCGGCCTGATCGCGACCGTCTCCACGACGTACAACGAGCCCTTCCACGTGGCGCGCAAGTTCGCCTCCCTCGACCACATCAGCGGCGGCCGGGCCGGCTGGAACATCGTCACCTCCGCCAGCGAGGCCGAGGCGCTCAACTTCGGCGTCGAACGCCCCGCGCACTCCGCCCGCTACGCCAGGGCGGACGAGTTCCTGGAGGTCGTCGGCAAGCTCTGGGACAGCTGGGAGGACGACGCCGTCCTGGGCGACCGCGCCGGCGGCCTCTACGCCGACACCGGCAAGATCCATCCCATCGAGCACATCGGGCGCCACTTCGCCGTCAGGGGACCGCTGAACACCTCGCGCTCGCCGCAGGGACGTCCGCTGCTGGTGCAGGCCGGGTCGTCGGAGGACGGCAGGGAGTTCGCCGCCCGGCACGCCGAGGCCGTCTTCACCGCCCAGCAGACCCTGGAGGAGGGCCAGGAGTTCTACAGCGACATCAAGCGGCGGGTGGCCGCCCACGGCAGGCAGCCGGACGACCTGCTCGTCCTGCCCGGCATCTCGCCGATCATCGGCTCGACCGAACGGGAGGCGCTGCACCTGGAGAAGGAGCTCGAAGACCTGATCATCCCCGCCTACGGCCTGGCCCAGCTCTCCCACATGACCGGCATCGACCTGACCGAGGACGACCTCGACCTGCCGCTGCCGGACGTGCCCGTCGAGACCGAGGGCGCGCAGAGCCGGCGCAAGCTCGTCATCGACCTGGCCAGGCGGGAGCGCCTGACGGTCCGGCAACTGCTCAACCGGCTGGCCGGCGGCCGCGGCCACCGCGTGGTCGCCGGGACGCCCGAGCAGATCGCCGACCAGCTCCAGGAATGGTTCTTCATCGGGGCGGCCGACGGCTTCAACATCATGCCGCCGCTGCTCCCGTCGGGCCTGTCCGACTTCGTCGACCACGTCGTGCCGGAGCTGCAGATCAGGGGCCTGTTCCGGTACGAGTACGAGGGCCGCACCCTCCGCGACAACTACGGCCTGACCCGGCCCGCCTCCCGGTACGCCGCCAGGCTGGCAGCGGCGGTGGCTGGATGAGCGTCGTGGCGCTGGTCGGCAACCCCCGCGAAGGCTCCAGGACGAGGACCGTGGCGGTCGAGGCGGCCGAGGCCGTCGCGCGGCGGCTCGGCCTCCCGGGCGCGCACGACGTGGTCGACCTGTCGGCGCTCGGGCCGCACCTGCTCGCCCCCGGGCCCGCGCCCGGCGTCGAGGTGGCGCTGGAGCTGGTGACCGAGGCGAGGGTGCTGGTGGTGGCCAGCCCCACGTACAAGGGGACGTACACCGGGCTGCTGAAGGCGTTCCTCGACCGGTTGCGGCCGGAGGCGCTGGCCGGGGTGGCGGCGCTGCCGCTGCTGGTCATGGGCGACCCGAAGCACGCGCTGGCGGTCGAGGTGCACCTGCGGCCCCTGCTGGTGGAGCTCGGCGCGACCGTGCCGACGCCGGGGCTGGCCGTGCTGGAGTCGCGGCTGCCCGAGCTGGAGGAGATCCTGAGCCGCTGGGCGGACCGCGTCGCGCCGCAGGTGGCCGCGGCCCTCGCGGTCGGCCACCCGGCCACCGCCTGAGAGCGGGCGGCTCTCCGGGGAGCGGGCCTCCCCGACCGGCCTCCTGACCGGGCCTTCTCAGCGGGCCTTCTCAGCGGGCCTCACCGAGCGGGCGGGGGCGCGGGGTCAACGCCAGTCGCCGGACTGGAGCGCCCCCGCCGCCTGCGGTCCCATCGTGACCATCCCGCCGTCCACGAACACCGACGAGCCCGTCATGTACGAGGCGGCCGGCGAGGCGATGAAGGCGATGACCGCGGCCACCTCGCGGGCGTCGCCCGGCCGCGGGATCGGGTACCCAGGACGGCTCCCGGCCCGCGGCACCCGGTCCTCCTGCCCGGTCATCGGGGTGGCGATCTCGCCGGGCGCGACGGTGTTGACCGTGATGCCGTACACGGCCAGCTCCAGCGCCAGCACCCGGCTGAGCAGCTTCAGCCCGCCCTTGGCCGCGCAGTACGGCCCCGCCCCCACCCTCGGGTACTCCTCGTGCACGCTGGTGACGTTCACGATCCGGCCGCCGCGCCCCTCGGCCGCCATCCGCCGGGCCGCCCGCTGCGCGCACAGGAACGGCCCGTCCAGGTCCACCGACAACACCGAACGCCAGCGCTCGTAGTCCATGCCGAGCAACGGCTCCGACGACCCCGTGCCGGCGTTGTTGACCAGCACGCCGATCCCGCCCAGTTCCCCGGCCAGCTCGTCGACGACGTGCGCGGCCCGTACCGGGTCGGTCAGGTCGTGGCGGCGCACGGCCGCCGCCTTGCCCGCCTCCCGCACCAGCGCGGCGGTCTCCCGCGCGCCCTCCTCGTCCTCGTGGTAGGTGATCCCCACGTCGAACCCGTGCTCGGCGAGCAGCACGGCGGTGGCCTTGCCGATACCGGAGTCGGCGCCCGTGACGACGGCGACCCGGTCGTAACTGTCGGTCATGCCATCCCCCTGCCCGACCCCCGCCGCCTGACGCCCCGGGCTCACGACCCCAGCCCCAACTCCGCCAGCACCGAGCGGACCTTGGCCACCATCGCGGGCTTGTCCCGCCCGAGCCGCAGATCCCGCAGGGTGAGCACGCCGCGGAGCCGGGGCGCGTCCAGCCTGAGGTGTCCCAGGACAATGTCGAGGAAGGCGGTCGCGTCCTTGTCGGCATAGGGGGCGAACGCCTGGCTCAGCAGGATGCAGTCGGCGTAGGCGCCGGCCAGCTCGGCCGGGTCGTCGCCGCGGCTGGAGAGCAGCCACAGGCGCAGCAGGGCGTGGGCGGGCGACATCGCGCGGTCGGGCCAGTAGCCGGCGACGGTCATCAGCGAGCGGCTCAGCTCGGCCGTGAGCGGCGCCAGGGCGTGGACGAGCAGCTCTTCCTCGTACCCGCAGATGAAGTGGAAGTGGCGGGCGGCCGCCATGAACTCCTCGTGCATCCAGGAGGACTGTCCGCGGGTCTCGTGCCCCGGCCCCCTCTCGAAGGTCCAGTAGAGGTCGACCAGCGGCGGGGCGGATCCCCTGCTGCCCACCCACCTGAGCAGCAGGGTGCGTTCGCCGTCCTGCCACGACCGCTGGACCTCCACGCTGCGGACCAGGTTCGTCCAGGCGTTGTAGGCGATCTGGGACCGCCACAGACGGGCGATGCTCCGCCACCTGCTCACCACCGAGATCGGGGTGCCCGCCGTGACCGCCGGCGCCGGGAACAGCTCCTCGCCGGTGACCTCGTCGCACGCGAGGGTCAGCAGGATGAGCAGGTTGAGGCTGTAGGTGGCGAACTGCATGGGGGCGGTGCGCAGCTCGCGGACGCGGCCGGGCAGGTACGAGCCGAAGCTCGTGGAGCTGCGGAAGTACAGCGCGTCGTGGAACAGGGCCAGCAGGGTGCGCTTGAGCATGGTCCGCGAGTCCCGGCTCAGGCCGCGGATCAGGTCCTGGAGGAACTCCAGCACCGACTCCCGGGCCGACAGCGGGTTGTGGCAGAGCAGCGCATGCAGGAAATCGTCGTTCGGCCGGTTGCGCCGGGCGTGTCCGGTGTCCAGTTCCGCCGCGGCCACCAGGGCCTCGACCTCGTGGGTGGTGAGCCGGGCGACGAGATACTCCCCGAAGGTGGAGTGCAGGAACTCGTAGGTCTTCCGCTTGCGGTCGTCCTGCGTCGCCTGCGATTCGTGCACGAAGAAGAAGCGCCCGACGATGAGCTGGGCGGGGTTCAACGGCGTCTGGAACTCGCCGGCCTGGCTGCTCTCCTCGGACAGCAGGCGGAGAAGGTCTCCCGCGAGGTCCTCCTCGGTCGCCCACTGGCTGTTGCGGTTGAACATGGCGAACGCCACCACCGACAGCCGCAGCAGCTCCTGGTCCACGGAACGCTCCAGCGCCTCCTCCGACAGCGCGTCGCCGGACTTGCGGACCTCCCTGCGGGCGAACCTGACCAGGAGCCGTTCGTAGAGCTGCGCCCGGTCCAGCCTGCCCAGCTCGTGCCGCAGGGGATTGCCGTCCATGTCGTAGAGCGCGAGCATCAGCAGGAGGAGCGGCTGCGAGGCGAGTTCGCCGAGCCCGGCGACGGTGGACAGCTCCAGCGGGAGGAGGGAGTGGTCGCCGAAGTAGCCGGCGTTCAGCCGGTTCCACATGTCCAGCCAGTGGCTGACCTGGGTCTCGTTGAACGGTTCCAGGTGGATCACCACGGTCTCCCGCGGCAGGCGGGCCCGGTCGGCCACCACGGTCCGGCTCGTGACGATGACCGCCGTGGGCCTTCCCTGGGCGGCCTCGCGCTCCTGGAACCCGGCCACCTTCTCCAGGTAGTTCGTGCTGCTCACGCCGGTGACCTGGAGCAACTCGTCGAAGCCGTCCAGGATGACCACGCCGACGATGTTGGCGGCCCCGGCGTGCAGGGCGGGCCATCGCGCGCTCTCACCGGTGGCCTGCCGGATGGCGTGCTCGATCTGCGTCTGCAGGTCCTGCTCGGCCGGCACCTCCCGGAGCGGGACGCGGACGACGGCGAACTGCTCCGGCGGCAGCCTGGCCGCCAGGATCTTGGTCAGCACGGACTTCCCCGCACCGGGCTGCCCCAGCACCAGCAGCGGGAGCTGGGTGGCACTCGGATGGGTGAGGTAGCCGAAGAGCAACGCGTGCAGGTCGTTCTCCAGAGGACGGCCCCGCCACCAGCTCCACTCGGCCGGCCGGGACGAGCCGGTCATGACCGCCCGGCGGAAGCACGGGCTGATGTACGCCTGGTCGAGCGTGGGCATGGTCATGTCGTCCGGCAGGTCGGCGCTGGAGATGACGGGCTGGTTCAACGCCGTCCGGTAGTGCTGCGAGAGCGCGTCGCGGATGCCGCCGGGCACGGCCCCCGACACGACCGATTCGAGCAGCCGGCGCAGATCGCGCAGGCCGGTGTCGAGCGATCCGATGACGGCACGGGTGGCCTGACGGTCGACGCGCGCCGCCCAGTAGGCGATCTCGGGCACCTCGGTGCACAGGCGGTGGAACAGTTCGGCGTACTGTCGTCGGGCCGCCTGCGGAACGCCGTCGGTCAGCCAGCGTTCGGCCTGCTCGCGCTGGGCCTCGGCCATGGACTCCCACATGCGCAGCCCGCGCAGGAACGCCAGCAGCCGGGCCGACAGCAGCCGGTAGTAGTCGTCCAGGGCCTCCTCGACCTGCTCGTACGGCTGCGTCGGTCCAGGGCAGGGCAGTTCGGCGTGCAGGAGGTGCTCGACCAGGTCGCCCAGCCGGGTGCCGGTGACGTCCGAGGCCCCGGCGATGAGCACCTGCTCCGACTTGAGCATGCGCAGCTTCCCGGAGCCGAAGTGCTCCTCGCCTTGCCGGACGGCCTCGAAGAACGCGGTGACGACGATGACCGCGTGGGCCGCGGCGATCCGCTGGGTGCGCTGGTACCTGCCGAGCCCGGAGAAGCGGTCGTGCAGCGCCGTGCCGAGCTGTCCGCTCACGCGGGCGAGCTCCCCCTCGACGTCGAACAGGCTGACCACCAGCTCGCCCGTCGGGCCGGTGGCGCTGAGCAACAGCCCTCCGACCAGGCGGTCGAGCGCCTTGACCAATTTCCCCTCGCCGCCCAGCACTTTCACGGCATCCGAATAGTTGAACCACCCTACGGTCACACAAGACCTACACCACAACGGAGGATGAGCCGTCTACGGTTGTGTTACTGATGTGACCATATGGTTAGACGTCGGATGAATCAATAAATGGTCCGTTTAGGCGGGCGAAAGCGGCGTTGGGTTTAATGTCGATTAAGTAATGAAATGACGTATTTGGAGGGGCGTCGGCGAGGTGTCGATTCCTCGCCGACCCCGAAATCCGGTCCCTAGCGGTCGCCCGTCAGGGGCGGCGGCGGGGTGCAGTTGTCGAACATCCTGCAGTCCTCCGCCTGACGCGGCTCCTCCAGCAGCTCCCGCACGGTCAGGCCGATGGGGGAGTCGCCGAGCCTGTCAAGGTCGGACACGATCGAGGACGTGTCGATGAGATCGCTTCGCTGCGGCGCCATGGCCCTCTCCTCTGAAGTTTCGCGAGGACGTTGATCTGGAAGGTACTGTCTGCGTGCCGGCATTGTTGTCGCCCTATTGTAGCTGTCCGGAAAGCGCTGACAGTGCTGACCGTAATGACCGGCGTGTATGAAACCTGTACGCTAATCAGCATAATGTCGGCCATCTCCATCTTGCCCCTGCCACCAGTGCGGTAATCCATCACTGGGACTCGCGGACGGGAGGCGAAAACGCGTGACGGATTCACCGGAGTCGGTGGCGTGGGGGACCACGGGCCCGTACCCCGCGGTCTGGAAGGTCCCGCCACGGAACCAGAACTTCACCGGGCGCGAGGATCTGCTCGACAGGCTGCGCAGCGGGATCGTCGGCCAGGTCACCGCCGTGGTGGCACACGCCCCCACCCTCCCGCAGGGCCCGCGCGCCCTGCACGGCCTGGGCGGCGTCGGCAAGACCCAGATGGCCATCGAGTACGCCTACCGCTTCCGCGACCAGTACGACCTCGTCTGGTGGATCCCCGCCGACCAGCCGGGCCTCGTGCGATCGAACCTGGCGCAGCTCGCGCCGAGGCTGGGCGTGCCGGGATCCACCATGACCAGCACGGAGGACGCCGCCGACGCCGTGATCGACAGATTGCGCAGCGGGGAGCCGTACGAGCGGTGGCTGCTGATCTTCGACAACGCCGACGAGCCCGAAGACCTCCAGCCGAACATCCCTCCCGGCCCCGGGCACGTGCTCATCACCTCGCGCAACCACCGCTGGGAAGGCGTGGTCGGCACGGTCGCCGTCGACGTGTTCAGCCGCGAGGAGAGCATGCAGTTCCTCGGCAGGCGCATGCGCCGCTCGATCAGCGACGCCGACGCCGGACGGCTCGCCGAGGCCCTCGGTGACCTGCCGCTGGCGCTGGAGCAGTCGGCCGCGCTGCAGAGCGAGACCGGCATGTCGCCGGAGGAGTACCTGCGCCTGCTCAATGAGCGCACCGCGAGCCTGCTGAGCGAGGGCAAGCCCGCCGAGTATCCGCTGTCGATGTCCGCGGCCTGGGAGCTGTCGGTCAGCACGCTCCAGGAGCACCTGCCCGAAGCCATGGAGCTGCTGCGCTGCTGCGCCTTCTTCGGGCCCGAGCCCATCCCCCGGGGGGTGTTCCGCCCGGTCAAGGGCCCGGTGCGGCCCGTCATGGCCGAGTTGCTCGCCGACCCGCTCCGGCTGAGCAGGGCGATCAAGCGACTGGGGAAGTACGCGCTGGTCCGCATCGAGGCCGAGCCGGGTGAGGGCACGGTCACCGGCGAGCGCACGATCCAGGTCCACCGGCTCATCCAGGCGCTGCTGAGGGAGGGCCTGGCGGCCGACACCCAGGACCAGATCCGGACGGAGGTGCACTCCCTGCTCGCCGGAGCGGCGCCCGGCGACACCGGCGACCCCGCGAACTGGCCCCGCTTCGACGCCCTGCTCGCCCACGTCGCGCCGACCAGGCTGGCCGACAGCCGGCGCGGAGACGTGCGGGAGTTCGCGCTGCGGATCCTCGAATACCTGATGGCCTCCGGCAACCACAACGTCGCGCGCACGCACGTCGACAGCTTCCTGGAGCGGTGGACCGCCGACTCCGGCCAGCAGGACATGAGCGTGCTGCGGGCGCGGCGCGTCAAGGGCGACCTGCTCCGCTTCCTGGGCCGCTACGACGAGGCGTACGACCTGGACACCGCCACGCTCGCCGCGATGCGGGAGGTGGCCGGCGACGAGCATCGCGACACCCTGGTCCTGCGCAACGGCATCGGCGCCGACCTGCGCGGCCGCGGCCTGTTCGTCGAGGCGCGCGAGCACGACACCGAGTCGGTGAGCCTGCACCAGGCCGTGCTCGGCCCCGACAACGCCCGTACGCTCATGGCGGTCAACAACCTGGCGCTCGACCTCGGGCTCAACAGCGACTACCGCGGCGCGCGGACACTGCTGGAAGAGGCGCTGAGGGCGGCTCAGCTCTCCGAGTCGGCCGTGAGCCGGGGCACGGTCCTGAACCTGTGGGCCAGCCTGAGCCGCATGACCCGGCTCTGCGGAGACTACGCCGAGGCCTGCGACATCGGCGAGGAGGCGCTGGCCTACGGCCAGGAGCAGCTCGACGCCGATCATCCGCGCATCCTGCTCACCCAGAAGGACCTGGCCATCGCCCGGCTCAGGGTGGGGGAGGCGGCCGAGGCCCTCGAACTCGCCGCCACCGTGCACGCGCGCTACGTGCGCAACTACGGCATCGACCATCCGAGCACGCTGGGCGCCGCCTTGTGCCTGGCCAACGCGTTCCGGGTCAACGACCTGATCGACCGGGCGTTCAAGCTGGCCCAGGACGCCATGGTGCGCTATCCGCGGGTGTACGGGGCCGACCATCCGTACTATTTCGGCTGCGCCAGCAACGTGGCGGTCCTGCTGCGGGTGCGCGGCGACGTGGAGGGCGCCCGCGAGCTGAACGAACGCGTCATCAACGGGCTGCGGGCCAAGGTGGGCGGTGGCCACCACTACGTGCTGACCGTCTCCGTCAACCTCGCCAGCGACCTGGCCGCCCTCGGCGAGCTCGAAGCGGCCTGCCGGCTGGGCAGGGACACGCATCGGCAGCTCGGCCCCCTGGTGGGGGAGCAACATCCCACCACCCTCGCCTGTGCCGCCAACCTCGCCGCGGACCTGGCCAAGGCCGACCACAAGGAGGAGGCGGACGCCCTGCGCGAGGAGACGATGCGCCACTACCGCGAGACGCGCGGCATGGAGCATCCCGACGCGCGGGCGGCGGACGAAGGCCGCCATCTCGACCTGGACTTCGACCCCCCACCCGTGTGACGGGCGGGCGCGGCGTTCACCCTACGCGTTCGCTCCCCACCCGTGTGACGGGCGGGCGCGGCGTTCACCCTCCGCGTTCGCTCCCCGCCGGGGGCGGCCCGGACAGCGCGGCCAGCTCCTCGTGGAGCGCGCCCCGGATGTGCGTGATCAGCCGGTACAGGTCGCGGCTGTAGACGGACGGATTGCGGAAGCCGCTGCCGTCGCGATACCGATGCGGGTAGAGGCCGCCCCCGCAGATCCCCACGATGTCGCAGGACGCGCACGTCTCCGACATCGCGTCACGGCCGATCTGCCGGGCCACGATGGCCGGTTCGAGCAGGGCCCTGTCGAAGGAGTCCCGCAGCACGTGCAGCGGGGTGCGCGTCGCTCCCTCGTAGGCGGACTTGAGCGTGTCGACCTGCTCGATGCTGCCGTCCGTCTCCACCACGACGACGGCCACGGGCGCCAGCCCGATCGACTCGCTCCTGGACGGGCTGCCGCACAACTGCCGGATGATCTCGTTGAACAGCCGGACGCGGGTCGTCCTGGGCCGGACCGAACGCCAGTGCTCGAAGACGGCGACGAGCCAGTCGCCGTACGGCCGCGAGGTCGCCGACCAGCCGGGCGGCGGGGTCTCCCAGTTGCCGTGCGGCAGCAGGAAGTCGACGGTCGGCGGCTGGAACTCCAGCAGGGCCTTGTAGGTGACGACAGGGTCGTTGGCCAGGTCGAGCGTGCACAGCAGGCCGCTGAACAAGTGGCGATAGGCGGGGGAGGTGAGCCGGGCCAGCCCGGCGCGCACCTTCGGGTAGCTGCCCTCCCCGTCGGCGCGCCGGCGGTGGCGGTCGTGCCCGTCGGCGTCACCGTCGAGGCTGACGCCGACGTACACGTCGAGCTCGGCCAGCAGGTCCAGGAACGCCTCGCTGAGCAGGACGCCGTTGGTCTGCACCTGGACGACCGCGTCCGTCCGCTCGCCGAGCGCCGATCTCAGCGCGTTCACCGCGTACCGGACGTGTGGCATGCCCGCTAGCAGGGGTTCGCCGCCGTGCAGGGTGATCTCCACGCTCTTCAGCTGGTGGGCCTCGGCGTGCTCGGCGATGCGGGCGGCCACGCGGTCGATGGTCGGCTTCGCCATGCTGCGCGGCTGGCGGCGCCAGCTCTGGTCGGCCATCTCGTACATGTAGCAGTAGTCGCAGGCGAGGTTGCAGCGGCTGTGCAGCTTGAGGATGAACTGGCGGAAGGCGGTGGGGCGCCAGCCGGACTCCAGGAGGAGCCCGACGTCGAGGTCGGCAGGCCATTCGTTGCCGCCCGGACCAGGGGGCGCTCCGCCGTCTCCGTGCACGTCGATCAGCTCCTGGGACGAATGTGCTCCTCCATCATGGCCGCAGGAATCACGCTGTCAAAATCCCTTCGCCGGTGTTTCCGGGCTCACCAGGGGGAGGGGGCCGGGGGTGTGACCACTGGGGGGCGGTCGTCGCAGGTGAGGGTGTTGGGGAGGAGCCAGGGGGCGAGCCAGCCGTCGTTGCCGCCGCCGTCCGTCAGTGAGAACTCCGAGCCGGACGGGGTGAAGTGGAAGGTGCCGCAGTTGTTGACGGGGACCGCGCCCACGTTGCGGGCGTCCATGTTCTCGAAGGTGGCCGAGCCGGCGGCGCGGGCGCTGAGCACCGAGGTGCCGGTGCCGTCCACCCGGACGTCCTTGAAGCGCAGGTTCGTGATGGAGTAGAGGTCCTTGACGGGCCAGTCGGCGACCAGCATCACGGCGTTGTAGGTGTTGTCGAGGTAGTGGTCGCCGGTCACCCGGACGTCGGCGTCGATGTTCCGCTCCAGGGCGTAGAACCAGATGGCGCCGAGGCCGATGTTCCAGTTCAGCTCGTACGTGCCCGCCCGCACGGTGGTGTTGCCGGTGATGTCCAGGCGGCCGGTGAACGGCTCGGCGCCGAAGCGGGAGCCGACCTGCAGCGCGCTGCCCTCCCGGACGGGGTCGGCGACCAGGTTGGCCGAGACCGTGTTGTCCGTGCCGCCGTAGATCGCGATGCCGTTGGCCAGCACCGGCGTCTGCACGGTGTTGTGGTCGAACGTGTTGCGCGCGTTCGCCGTCCTCTCCGACCACATGGCCAGGCCGTCGTCGCCGGAGTTGCGGACGAAGTTGTCCGACACGACCGAGTCGGTGACGCCGGTGTGCAGGTTGAGCCCGTCGGCGATCTGGTCGGCGATCACGTTGCCGGTGACGCGGGTGCCGCTCATGGGCCCGTCGAACCAGAGGCCGACCTTGGTGTGGTGGATGTGGAGGCCCTCGATCGTGGAGTCGCTCATCGCGCCGCCGACGCCGTTGACCTGGTCGGTGTCGATCCGCTCGCGGACGTCGCCCTCGACGGCGAACCCGGACAGGTGCACGTTCCGGCTGCCGCCGTCCTTGGCGTCCTTGCCGTAGAAGCCGACGCCGGTGTGGACGGACCCGTCGGGCGCCGGGGTGTCGAGGGCGACCTCGCGGCCCTTGATGATCGTGTACCAGCTTCCCGCGCCGGTGATCGTCACGTCGTCCACGACGATGTGCCGGTTCACCTGGTACGTGCCGGGCGGGACGTACACCTTCAGGTGGGTGCGCCGGGCGAAGGCGACGGCCCGGTCGAAGGCGGACGAGGACTCGCGGCGGCCGGACGGGTCGGCGCCGAAGGCCAGCACGTTGGCCGCGACGGGCTCGATCCGCGGCGGGGCGACGAGCTCGGAGTCCAGCAGGTCGATGACCGTCCAGGCGGCGCCGGAGCCCGCCGTCAGCCGGATCCGGTCGCCCGCCCGGTACGTGCGCCCGAGCAGCAGGCGCTGCTCGTCGTAGAAGTGGCTGGGCCGGAACGGCTTGGTGATCGCCGGGGCGGGGGTGGTGGCGCTGGGCACGCAGGAGCACTCGGTGATCCACCAGTCCGGGTGCAGCAGGTCGGCGCCGGGGTCGTTGGTGAAGGGGTACTGGTTGTACAGCCACGAGTACTGCGAGGTCAGCGTCATGGTCGCCCGATGGCGGCCGTTGACCGCCACGTCCAGCGGCGCGGTGATGCCGCCGCCCGAGGGCGCGTCGGGGATGCTGTAGCGCACCGTGATCGCGTTGGCCGCGGCCGGGAGGGTGAACTCGACGTGCCGTCCGGGGGTCAGCCTGACGGCCCGCCGCCCGGACGCCTCGGCGGGCAGCGTGTACGCGCTGCGGTCGGGGCCGATGACCGTGCCGTCCGTCGCTGCGTTCTCGGCCTCCTGCTCGGCGAAGCCGACGCGCGCGCCCCGGCCGGCGACCAGCGCCGGGTCGAGGGCGGCCCGCGTCACGACGGGCCGCTGTGCCGTGGCGGCGGCCGCCGCGGGGACGGCGATCGAGACGAGGGGGAGGCCGAGAGCCGCGGCGAGCACCGCCACGACCCTCCGGGATGTGCTCGTGAGTGACATCCGAAGCTCGATTCTCTCGGGGGTGAGGTGACAGTAGGACCCCACGACCCCGGGACACAAGGCTCCTGCGAAGGAGTTTCGTAACGTTGTTGTCGAGCTTCGAGACACTATCGATTTCTTGCGACAGTTACGCAAACCGCTTGCAAGCGGCCGTCATGGGAGCCAGCTCACCCGGCCGTGCAGCGCCGCGTACCCGACGAAGGCCACCACATCGATCAGCGTGTGCGCGATCACCAGCGGCATCGCGCGCCCCCACCGCTGGTACAACCGCCCGAACACCAGCCCCATCACCACGTTCCCGACGAACCCCCCGAACCCCTGATACAGGTGGTACGACCCCCGCAACACCGACGAAACGGCCACCGCCCGCCACGGCCCCCAGCCCGCCTGGTCCAGCCGGTGCAACAGGTAGCCGGCGACCAGCACCTCCTCCAGCACCCCGTTCTGCGCCGCGGCCAGCAGCAGCACCGGCACCCGCCACCACACCTCCGGCAACTGCCCCGGCACCACCGTCAGGTTGACGCCCAGCGCGTAGACCACCAGGTAGAAGGCCAGCCCCGTGCCGCCGATCGCGGCGGCGAGCAGCGCGCCGCGCAGCGTGTCGCGGCCCGGCTCGCGCAGGTCCACCCCGATCGTCCGCAGCGACTCGCCCGACCGGACCAGCAGGTACGCCACCAGCGCGACCGGCGCCACCGAGATCGCGATGTCCACGAGCTGCAACGTCAGGTCCAGCCACGGACGTCCGGGCGCCAGCGAGCCGACGAGCACGGCCTGCTGCCCCTTCAGCTCCTTGGGCGCGGTCAGCGCGCCGATCAGCCGGACCAGCGACAGCAGCCCGCTGGCGCCGAGCGAGACCGACAGCACGACGAGGATCTCGGCCTTGATGAGTCTGGGGCCGAGGGCCGGAGCGGGTGCGAGTGACTGGGTGTGCATGGGCCGCAGAGTAGCCGTCCATCGCTCCGATCCGGATAAAGCACCCCTTGTCGGCGGGTCTCGGGGCTCGATCGGGTCACTGTTCGGGTTCGTGGCCTGATGTCACACTTCCCGCCCCGGGGTTCTCTCAGGGGGCATGAACGACATGATTCTCGTCACCGGTGCCACCGGGGCGTTCGGACGTCCGCTGGTCGAACTGCTCACCGCCCAAGGGGCCAAGGTGCGGGCCGTCACCCGTTCGGCGGGGCCGGTGCGGCTGCCCGCCGGGGTCGAGGTCGTCGAGGGCGACCCCGCCCGCCCCGACACCCTCGCCCATCACCTGGACGGCGTCACCGCCGTCTTCCTGCACCCGCGCGCCATCGGCGACGGCGCGCCCGGCCTGCTCGCCCGCGCCGCCGACCGCGGGGCGCGGCGGGTGGTGGCCCTGTCCGCGATGAACGCCGACGACCCCCTCGACGAGCAGCCCTCCCGCTTGCGCGGCGACCGCAACAAGGAGGCCGAGGCCGCCGCCGTGGACAGCGGCCTGGAGTGGACCAGCCTGCGCGCCGCCTCCTTCGCCGGCAACGCCCTCCAGGCGTGGGCCCCGCAGATCCGGGCCGGGGACGTCGTCCGGTACGTGCACGCCGGCTTCCAGGAGGTGCCGATCGACGAGCGGGACCTGATCGAGGTGGCCGCCAAGGCGCTGCTCGGCGAGCACCCCGGCGAGCACCCCGGCGGGCACCCCGGCGAGCACCCCGGCGGGCACCCCGGTGGCCACTCCGGCGGGCGGCTCGGCGGGCGGCTGGAACTGACCGGGCCCGAGTCGCTGACCCATGCCGCGATGGTGGCGGTGATCGGCGAGGCGATCGGCCGGCCGCTGCGGTTCGAGGAGATCCCGCCGGAGGCCGCCGAACGGCACCTGGTCGCGGGCGGGCTGCCCGAGCCGTTCGTCCACGCCCTGCTGGCCCGGTACGCCCGGTACGCGGCCCGCCCGCAGCACCCGGTCACCGGGGACGCCGCCGCGGCACTCGGCCGCCCACCCCGCACCTTCGCCACCTGGGCCACCACCCACGCCCCGGCCTTCCACCACCCCTGACAAACCCGCCCCACCCTCCGCCCGTCGGCCTGACCGGGCCGCGGCTCGTCGGTTGGCGTTTTTTCAGCTGGACGGCCGGACGGTCGGCCGGGATCGGAGGTTTTCGTGGTTCACTCCACCGCCTACGTCGTCACCGCGCTGGTGACGATCGGCTTCAACGCCTTCTCCGGGTTCGCCGCCATGACCCGACTCAAGCCGGTCATGCGGACGCTCGGCCCCGCGCTCGACCGGGCCGGGGTGCCGGAGTCGTGGCTGGTCTGGCCGATCGGCGCGCTCAAGGCGGCCGGCGCGGCCGGGCTGGCGCTCGGCCTGCTGGGTGTGCCCCTGGCCGGGACGGCGGCCGCGGCCGGGCTCGTCCTCTACTTCGTCTGCGCCCTCTTCACCCACCTGCGCGTGGACGACCGCTCGCCGCAGTTCTACCTGGCTATCGTGTTCCTGGCGCTCGCGGTCGCCCCCCTGGCGCTGGACCCCGCGCTGGTGGTGCGGCTCTGAGCGGTGGGGTCGTTCTGGGCGGTGGGGCCGTTCTCGGCGGTGGGGCCGTTCTGGGCGGTGGTCAGTCCCGTTCGGGGACGGCCAGCTCGCCCAGGAGCGACCAGTCGTCCTGCGGGACGTTCGCGTTGACGATGCGCGGCGTCTCGGCCAGGTAGCCGGGCAGCACCTGCTGGGCCTGCTTGAAGTGCGCCGACGTCACGTGCGCGGCCCCGGCGTCCTCGTCGCGGAAGGCTTCGACGAGGACGTACTCGGCCGGGTCGTCGAGGCTGCGCGACCAGTCGAACCACAGGCAGCCCGGCTCGGCGCGGGTGGCCTCGGTGAACTCGGCCGAGATCTCCGGCCAGCGGCCGGCGTGCTCCGGCAGGACGCGGAACTTGGCGGTGATGAAGATCATGACGAGAACTCTCCGTGGTCGGTGGCGTTACGGCACGAGACTAGCCGCAGACCACCGCCCGTCCGCGTCCGCCACCAGGCGCGCCGGACGCGCCGTGCCACCGACCGCACCACAGGCCACCGCCCGTGCCGCCTGGTCACGCCACTGACCGGCGTCAGGCCGCCTGGTCACGCCACTGACCGGCGTCAGGCCGCCTGATCACGGCGCAGGCCGGCGCGTGGGTTACTTGATCACGCCGCAGGCCGTTCGGCCGCCTGCGTCGCCGGTTCTGAGGGTGGCCTCGTCGGGGCCGTTCGGGGCGTAGCGGGCGGGGATGTTGGCCAGGTTGTCGGGGAGCGCGTGCACGACGATCGCGCTGCCGTCGGCGTCGGTCAGCTCGCGCAGCCCGAACCGGTCGGTGACGATCGACGCGGTGCCCGACCCGTCCTTGCCGACCAGCAGCGGCGGCAGGTCGCCCGAGTGCCCGGCGTGGCTGCCGCCGCCGGCCAGGTCGAGGTGGCCCCCGGCGGTGAAGAAGGGGGAGACCTGGCCGGTCGCAGGATCGACGGCCTGCGGGTCGCACAGGCCCGTCGTGTGGATGTGGAAGCCGTGGAAGCCGGGCGTCAGACCCTTGACGGAGACCGAGACGCGCGCCGTCCCGAACCCCTCGCGCAGGATGCTGAGCCTGCCGACCGCGACGCCGTGGGTGTCGCGGATGACCACGGGCCGCGGGTCGCCCGGCCGCGAGGCGGTTGCGTCGGCCACCGCTCCCGCGCCGATCGCGGCGACCCCGGCGGCGAGTGCGAGGCAGAGCGCCAGATGTGTCCGGCTGAACGTCCGTGCCTTGGGCATGGAGAGACCGTCCCTCGTGAGGCGGAGATGTGCGGACTCATCGAGGGTATGGGCGGGCCGCGTGCCCTGTCGTATAGCTCTTGAGTCGCCGGTCGGCGTTATGGGGCCGGGCGGGGATGCGGGAGCGGTGCGTCCCCGTCACCCGAGTTCCTCCGCGTCGAGCTCGCCGAGGCCCTGCTCTCCCGGGTCAGGCTCCCCCAGAGCGGGTTCTCCCGCGTCGGGACGGTCGGCGTCCCCGCTGGGACGGGCGGGCGCGCAGTCGTCGCCGCAGCCGCCGAAGCGTCCGGTGTCGATCGGCGCGAACGGCGTGGCGGGCACGCCCTTCAGGGCCGCCGTCATCGTGTCCTTCCAGATCGGCCCCGGCAGCGAGGCCCCGGCCACCAGGGGGAAGTACCGGCCGCCGATCGTGGTGTTCACCAGCTTGTGCCGCTGCGAGCCGCGCGGGTCGCCGATGCTGACCGCGCCCGCCAGATCCGGGGTGAACCCGGCGAACCAGGCGGAGGCGTACCCGTCGGTCGTGCCGGTCTTGCCCGCCGCGGGACGGCCGATGCCGCCGACGCCGCGCATCGTGCCCTTGGTGAACACGCCCGACAGGATGTGCGCGGTCGCGTCGGCGATGCCTGGGTCGAGCGCCTGCCGGCACGACGGCCGGTACGAGGTCGTCCGGCCGGGGCCGGTGCCGGAGGCGGTGATCTTGGTGATCGCCATCGGCGTGCAGTACTTCCCCTGGGCGGCGATGGCGGCGTACGCGTTGGCCACCGTCACCGGGTCCATCTCGTTGATGCCGAGCGTGAACGTCTCGTACTCCTGGAGCTTGCGCCCGTCGGCCCGGAGGGCGCCGAGCGACTTGGCCGTCTCCACCGTCCGGCACAGGCCCACCCGCTGCTCCAGTGCCATGAAGAACGTGTTCACCGACCCCCACGTGCCGGTGCGCAGCGTCTTGAACCCGGGGGTGCCCTCGTCGTTGGTGACCGTCCAGGACGGGTCGCCGACGCCGCCGCCGGCGCAGTTCTTGAAGGCCGCGGCGGAGGGGGCGTTGTAGCCGTTGCCGACGGTGATGCCGTCGTCCACCTTCATGCCCTGCTGGAGCGCCGCGATCAGGGTGAACGTCTTGAACGTCGAGCCCGCCTGGAAGCCGATCAGCCCGCCGTGCCGGGCGTCGGCCACCGCGTTGTAGGAGATCTGCTTCTTCTTGTCCGAGGAGCCGTAGCCGCGGCTGGCGGCCATGGCCCTGATCGCGCCGGTGCCGGGCTGGACCAGCGCCTCGGAGGCCAGGGCGTTGTCGGTGGCGTTGACGTGCTTCTTGATCGCCCGGTCGGCGGCGGCCTGGGCCTTCGGGTCGAGCGTGGTGTAGATCTTCAGGCCGCCCTGCGCGAAGGCGCGTTCCCTGGCCTGCCGCGTGCCGCCGAAGGCCGGGTTGATCAGCAGCTCGCGCCGGACGTACTCGCAGAAGTACGGATAGTCGCTGTCGCCGCAGCCGTTGGGCAGCCGGACGTCCTTGAACCCCAGCTTCTTCGCCTTGGCCGCGGACGCCTGCTCCGGCGTGATCCTGCCGAGCTCGGCCATCCGGTCGAGCACCACGTTCCGCCGGGCGAGCAGCAGCTCGCGGGCCTTCTTGCCGCGGCTCGGGTCGGTCGTGTTCGGGTCCTGCACGGCGCCCGCCAGCGTGGCGGCCTGGGCCAGGTCCAGCCGGGACGCCGGGACGCCGAAGAAGCGCCGGGCCGCGGCCTGCACGCCGTTGGCCCCCGCCCCGAAATAGGCGATGTTGAGGTAGCGGCGCAGAATCTCGTCCTTGCCGTACTTCTTCTCGACGCCCATCGCGTAGCGCAGCTCCTTGAGCTTGCGGGCGTAGCTGGCCTCCAGGGCCTTGTTCTTGTCCTGCTCGGTGTCGGCCGCGTTGAGCAGGACCTGCTTGACGTACTGCTGGGTGATGCTCGAACCGCCCTGGCTGAGCCGGTCGGAGCTGAGGTTCTTGACCAGGGCGCGCACCGTGCCCTCCACGTCGATCGCGCCGTGCTCGTAGAACCGGTCGTCCTCGATGGCGACGACCGCCGTCCGCATCACCTCGGCGATCTGGTCCAGCCGGACGATCTCCCGGTTCTGGTCGTAGAAGCGGGCGATCACGTTGCCGCGGGCGTCGTACACGGTGGAGGTCTGGGAGAGCGGCGGCTCCACGAGCGCCATCGGCTTGAGGTTCAGCTCCTCGGTGGCGGAGACGACCAGGCTGCCGGTGCCGCCGACGGCGGGGAGCGTGATCGCCGCCGTCAGCAGCCCGGCCGACACCGCCGCGACCGTGAGCCGGGCGACGTTCGACAGGCGAGTGGGCATGCGGGAGCACCTCCGGGCGGGAACATGGGTGAGCCCGGACATGACAACACAGGACAAAAGACGCTGTCCAAGACCGATATCAACTTTGCGGTGATATCGATTTCGATATCACCGCAGCGTGCGGGCCACGCGCGAGCACCCGTCGCGCGTGGCCGCCTGGCGTCAGATCATCGTCGGCGCAACCGGCTGCACCTGGTTCTCGACGTGCTCCTTCAGCCGCATCAGATCCTGCCGCAGCTTGCGCGCGGGATGCGCGCCGAGCAGTCCGGCGATGGCGTGCCCGGCCGCCCCTGCGATGGGGTTGTAGCACAGATGGACCTGGACGCGCGTCCTGCCGTCGGCCTGGGCGTCCACGCGCAGCACGCCGCTGTGGGCGATGAGCTCGCCCTCGGTGGACTTCCAGGCGATCTCCGCGCCCTCCTCGCGCCTGGTCTCCGTGGCCGTGAAGCGGATGCGCGTCCCGGCCGGGCCCCTGATCACCCAGTGGGAGCGCAGTTCGTCGGCCGACAGCCGCACCTCCTCCACGTCCGGCATGAAGCGCGGGAACAGCGAATAGTCGCTCACCAGCGGCCACACGGCCTCCAGCGGCGCCGCGATCGAGACGGCCGCGTTGACGTGGATCGCCTCGCGGCCGGCGTTGACGCCGGTGAGGCGGCGCAGCGGCAGGTTCGTCGCCGCCCGGACGGCCAGCGCGGACGCGGCGCAGCGGGTCAGCCAGGACAGCGGCCCCGGCAGCTTGCCGGTCATCGCCCAGATCGACGCCGCGGCCCCGCCCGCGAGCAGCCTGGTCGTGGGCGACCAGCGCTGCTGCATCAGCTCGGGCACCGCCTTGCGCCGCCTGCCCTGGCCCTGCAGCCGGGGCGAGTCGGTGCCGTCCCTGTGCACGTGCCAGTTGGTCTCGACGTGTTTGACGCCCGGGATGCGGCGCACCTTCTGGCGGGCGCGCTCGTCCTCGCCCGCGAGCACGTCGCCGGTGAGCGTCACGACGCGCTCGTGCACGTCGACCTCGACGGCGTGCGGGTGGCTGATGTGGCGGCCCAGTTCGGCGCGTACCCGCTCGTGCAGGACGCGGTCGTCGGCGGTGCCGCCGGTCAGGCGGTACCTGGCCGCCGCGGCCGATCCGCGGCCCCGGTTGGACAGGTCGCGGCCGAGCACGCCCAGGCCGTCGCGCATCTCGTGCGTGGCGTGCGAGCCCTTGTCCCGTACGCGGGCGCGGCGCGTACGGCCGCGGTCCGGATCCAGCAGGTACGTCACCGCGGCCCCGGCGCACGCGCCGAGCACGGCCGCGGCGATCGGATGGGACCGCCTTCGCGACTCCGTGTGGACGATCTGAATGCGCCGCGGAGCCTGTTGCCGCGATTCTCCGCCGGTTTTCCGCAGTTCCCCGCGGATTTTCCGCGGTTCCCCGTTGTTGGAGCTCATGCCCCGAAAAGCAGTCGTGCGCATGACCACAATCCCCCTCGCTCGCACTACCCGCTGGCCGTGGCCTACCCCGCAGGTCACAGCGCTAACGAGGGGGCCTTCGGGAGGCGTTGGTCGCCCTCGATATCGGGCATAAAGGTATAAGTGGTGATTTAAGGGGAGTTTTTACGATGAAGAGTACGGTTCGCACCGCGACGCAGGCGTTCTGGATCGACGCCGGGCACGGCGGTGGGCAGGAGCACTACGGCGAGCAGCTGCGCAGGTGGCGGCACGCGTTCGCGGCCACGGGCGGGGAGCCGGGCGCGAGCGGCGTCACGCTGGATCCGCTGCACTTCGCGCTGGCCGCCTGGGAGGTGGCCACCCGGCCGGTCGCCGATCTGCCGTACGTGCGCACCCATCCCCGCGTCCTGGACGCGACCTGCCACCGCGCCGAGGACGCCCGCGACCCGCTGGCCGTGGTCGAACTCGCCGCGCCGCCGCCCGTCCCGCTGCCGGACGGCTGGTCGAGCTGGCGGCACGTGGGAGAGCAGGCGTACGCGGCGGGCACCGAGGGCGCGCCGACCGTGCTGAGCACGCTGGAGCTGCGCATTCCGCTGTCCGGGGACCGGCTGCCGACGCCCACCCGGCCGCGCGCCGAGGGCCTGCCCAACCTGGACGACGCCCAGGCGTCCCTGGAGGCGTTCGTGGCCGAGCTGAACGCGGCGGTCACTCCGTTCCTGCGCGAGCTGGACGGCGCCGAGGGCGTCCTCGACACCGGCGGAGCGTCGCTGGCGCAGTGGCTGCGTACGCAGATCGAGGCCGACAAGGCCACCGCGGAGGCGGCCGGCGCCGGGGCCTGGCGCTACCTCACCGCCTCCGGCCCCGTCGCGGCCCCGGTACGCCAGGGTCCGGGCGGCGCGCGGCGGCTGGAGTTCGGCGGCGGTCGGGCGGTCACCCGCATCGGCTTCCACGACGACGACCTGCTCCACCCGGTCGAGGCGATCCACATCGCCCTGCACGACCCGGCCGACGCCATCGCCCGCTGCGGCGCGGAGCTGGCGCTGCTGAACGAGCACACCCCGCCCCTGACCGCCGGGAGCGCCGGGGAAGCCGGGGGCGCCAGGGAGGCCGGGGGCGCCAGGGAGGCCAGGGAGGCGGCCTGTCCGCTGTGCGGCGAGGCCGCCGGATCGCCCTGCCAGACGCTGCGCCACCTCGCCTACGGCTACCGCCTCCGCCCCGGCTGGCGCCCCGAATGGAGCCCCTCCCGCTGACGGCCCGAGCCCTGACCGTTCAGAGGTAGTTGCCCTCGCCCTGGACGCGGGCGCCCTCGGGGAGGGGCAGGGCGCGGCCGGCGTGCAGGCCGAGCTGCTGCTGGCGGGCGGCGGCCTGCTGGAGCTGGAGCCCCGCCTGGATGCCCTGGAACACGCCCTCCAGCCAGCCCACGAGCTGGCCCTGCATGACCCGGATCTCCATCTCCGTCGGCGTGGCGCCGTCCGGGGTGGGCCGCAGGCGCTCCAGCTCGTCGCGCAGCTCCGGCGCGACCGCCCCCGCGACCTCCTTGATGGCCTGCTCGTAGATGCGGTGCATGCGCTCCCGGGCGCGCTCCTCCAGGTGCACGCCCTTGGCCTCCTCCAGCAGGCTGCGGGCCATCGCGCTCACGCGGAGCAGGCGCGCGGGCTCCTCGACGCGTTCGATGTCCGCCTTCACGGCATCGCGCAGGTCGTGCTCCCGTTGCTCGTCCCCAGAAGCTGGATGCGGCGTCGTCGTCATGTCCTCAGTCCTCGTTCACGCAGGTGGGCGGCTCGTTACCGCCAGCAACAGCCCTTCCCGGTGCCTCGCCGTTCACTCGTGGGAGCGGCCGGAATCCTGGGTAGGGGTCACCCTCATGAACCGGCAGAATGACGATCCCGAGGACGAGTTCTTCGCCCCCGTCCTGCGCGAGCCGCCGCCCCCGGACGAGATCAGCCGTTCCGGCGTGGTGAGCGACACCGGCGTGCCCGGCGTGCACGGCGGCGGCGAGGGGCACTGGTCCCCGCACCCGCCGCCGTCGAACGCGCTCGGCCTGCGCCTGCTGGCCGCCGCGCTGCTGCTGCTCGCCGGGATCGTGCTGGCGGTGCTCGCGGTGCTGGCCGGACGGCTTCCGCTGGCGCTGCCGCCCGCGATCCTGGCCGTGGCCGCCGCCGTCTACCTGGTGGTGTTCGCGCGGCGCCGCGCCCGCGACGACGGCGGCCCGCCCACCTTCGGCTAGCGTGCGGACGCCGGCGGGGTCGCTGCCTGGGGTTTCGGGTCGCTTGTGGGGGTACACGCCCGCTGAGGAAAGAGGAGCCGTGATGTCTCTCATCGACAGTGACTGTGTGCGCAAGCTGCTGGAGTCCGAGCACGCCGACGCGACGCTCGTGTTCGTCCGGGGCGACTGCGTCGTGCTGCGGGCCGCGGAGATCGACGACGCCCACCGGGGGCTCGTGATCGCCAGCCGCGAGGACGTCGTGTCCCAGCTCCCCGACGGCGCCGCGACGAGCGGGCAGGCCCTCGACGACCTCGCCGTACGGCTGGACAACGTGGTGCGCGACCTGGGCGCCTGAGCCGCGGCGAGCCCGCCCGCATGTCCTGAATATGCAAGCCGCCACGTCCACCAGGCGAAAGACGGCGTCGGCCCCACCGGGATTCACTTCCGGGAACACGACACGAAAGGGGCCGTTCACATGCCTGACAACCCTGCCGGCGAGTTCTGGAAGGACCTGCGGCCGATCGAGAACTCCTTCCGGCCGGACGCGCTGCCCGAGGTGTACCTGTCCAAGGTGGCCACCGACGACGACCGGTACTACGTGCCGTTCACCGAGACCGTCGGCTCCCGGCCGCTGTGGATCAACGTCAAGGACAACAGCTGGGCCGACATCCTGCGGGCCAAGGAGGCCGGGCTGGTCAACCGGCACTACCACCCGCACGAGGTGTTCGCGTACACGATCTCCGGCAAGTGGGGCTACCTGGAACGCCCCTGGACGGCGACCGCCGGCGACTTCGTCTACGAGGCCCCCGGCGAGGGCCACACGCTGGTCGCCTACGACAGCGGCGAGCCGATGAAGACGTTCTTCATCGTCAAGGGCCCCCTGGTCTGGCTGGACGAGAACGGCGACCCCGACGGCTTCTTCGACGTGCACGACTACATCAAGATGTGCCGCGAGCACTACGAGAAGGTCGGCATCGGCGCCGACTACGTCAACTCCCTGTTCCGCTGACCGCCGCCCCGCCGCATCCCCCGAAATGAGAACGTCATGACCGACATCGCGGCCGCGCCGGACACCAGGGCCGCCGACCGGTACGAGAACCGCCTCCTCGTCATCCTCTTCCTGTCCTTCGGCTTCGTCTTCTTCGACCGGCAGGCGCTGTCGTTCCTGGCGCCGTACATGGACCAGGACTTCGGCCTGTCCAACGCCGAGCTGGGCACGCTGTCCGGCGTGCTCGCGCTCACCTGGGCGCTGGCCGGGATGTTCGCCGGCCGCCTGTCCGACGTGCTCGGCAGGCGCAAGCCCATCCTGGTCGCGGCCGTGGTGCTGTTCTCGCTGTTCTCGGCCTCGTCGGGGCTGATGGGCGGGTTCGCCGGGCTGCTGGCCGCCCGCGCGCTGATGGGCACGGCCGAGGGCGCCGTGCTGCCGATGGCGCAGTCGCTCATGGTCGAGGCCAGCCGGGAGCGCCGCAGGGGCTTCAACATGGGCCTGTTGCAGGGCTCGTCGGCCGGGCTGCTCGGCGGCATCGTCGCGCCGCTGGTCGTGGTGTGGATCGCCGAGACCTACGACTGGCGGATCGCCTTCTACGTCACGATCGTGCCGGGGCTGGTGATGGCCGCGCTGATCGCGAAGTTCGTCCGCGAGCGGTCGCCGCGGACGGCGGCCGAGGCGCCCGCCAAGGAGCCCAGGGTGCCGCTGGGCGAGGTGCTGAAGCTGCGCAACATCGTCGTGTGCATGCTCATCGCCTGTTGCTACCTCACCTGGTTCGTCACCATCATCACCTTCACGCCGACGTACCTGACCCAGGTGAAGGGCTTCGGGCCCGGCACGATGAGCGGCGTCATGACCTGCCTGGGCGTGGCCTGGGTGCTCTGGGGCTTCGCCACCCCGGCCATCTCCGACCGGCTGGGACGCAAGCCCGCGCTGATCGGCTTCACCGCGCTGGCCGTGTTCTGCCCGCTCGCCGTGGTCTACGTCGAGAGCCCGGTGCTGCTCGGCGCGATCATGATCGTGACCTACACCGGGCTCGGCTGCTTCACCCTGTTCATGGCGACGATCCCGGCCGAGACCGTGCCGCGCGGCGCGCTGGCCACCGCGCTCGGCGTGATCATGGGCGTGGGCGAGCTGGCGGGCGGCTTCCTGGGCCCGATGGTCGCCGGCTGGGCCTCCGACCAGTGGGGGCTCCAGGCCGCGATGTTCATCGCCGCTGGTGGCGCGCTGGTCGTGGTGGGGCTCGCCTTCGCGCTGAAGGAGACGGCCCCCGCCGTGCTGCGCAGGGCGGCCGCGTGAGGGCCGCGGTCTGGCACGGGGCCAAGGACGTGCGGGTCGAGGACGTCCCCGTGCGCGAGCCCGGCCCAGGGGAGGTGACGATCGCGGTGGCGTACTGCGGGATCTGCGGCAGCGACCTGCACGAGTACGCCGACGGCCCGCACGCGATCCCCGTGGGTGAGCCGCACCCGGAGTCGGGCGTCCGCGCGCCGGTCGTCCTCGGCCACGAGTTCTGCGGCACGGTCACCGGGCTGGGCGCCGAGGTCACCGGCCTGGCCGTGGGCGACCGGGTCGCGGTGGAACCGCACTACCGGTGCGGGAGCTGCCCGCGCTGCCTGGCGGGGGAGTACAACATCTGCCGACATTTCGGGTTCGCTGGGTTGATGGGCCACGGCGGGCTCGCCGAACGGGCGACGGTGCCCGCGTACATGCTGCACCGGCTGCCCGAGGCAGTGCCGCTGGAGCAGGCGGCGGTGTTCGAGCCCGCGGCCGTGGCCCTGCACGCGGTGCGGCGGGCCGGCATCCGCGACGGCGACACCGTCGCGGTCCTCGGGCTCGGCCCGATCGGGCTGCTCGTGGCCCGCTTCGCGGCGCGGGCCGGCGCGGGCCGCGTCGTGGCCGCCGACCGCTCGCCCGCCCGCCTGGACCTGGCCCGCCGCCTCGGCGCGGAGGCGGTGCCGGGCGACGGCCTGGCCGAGGCGGTCGGCGGGGAGGGCGCGGACGTCGTCTTCGAGGCCGTCGGCTCGGAGGGCACGCTGCGCGCCTGCCTGGCCGTCACCAGGCGCGGCGGACGGGTGGTGTTCCTCGGGCTGACCGGCACGGTCTCCCTCGACGCCTTCGCCCTGGTCAACAACGAGCAGACGATCGTGACCAGCGTCGGCTACCGCGACGTCTACCCGGAGCTGATCCGCATGGTCGCCGAGGAGGGCGTGGACCTGGCCGCGATCGTCACCGCGACCATCCCGCTCGAACACGTGGTCCGCGACGGGTTCGAGGCGCTGCTGCGCGGCGAGGACCAGGTCAAGGTGCTGGTACGACCCCCTCACGACGAAGGGCGGCTCTCATGACCGACGGATTCGCCCCCGGGCTGTTCGCCGGACGGCAAGCGTTCGTGACCGGCGGCACCTCCGGCATCGGCGCGGCGACCGCCGTGCTCCTCGCCGAGCTGGGCGCCGCCGTGACCGCGCTCGGCCTGCCGCCCGCCGACCCCGCCGAGCTGCCCGTCCACCCGCTGGTCCGGGTCGTGGAGCACGACGTGCTCGACCGGGGCGGCCTGGCCCGACTGCTGTCGGCCGGCGACCCGCTGGACGCGCTGGTCAACTGCGCGGGCGTCAGCCACGACCGCGAGGAGTACGACCTGGCCCGCTGGCAGCGCGTCATCGAGGTCAACCTGACCGCCACCATGGTCGCCTGCCAGGCCGCCCGCCCCGCGCTGGCCGAGCACGGCGGCGCGATCGTGAACGTCTCCTCCATGTTCGCCTTCTCCGGCAGCAGGGACCGGCCCGCCTACAGCGCGAGCAAGGGCGGCGTCTCGCAGCTCACGAAGTCGCTGGCGGCCGAGTACGCCGCCGACGGCATCAGGGTCAACGCCGTCGCCCCCGGCTTCGTGGTCACCCCGCTGGCCCGCGGCGTGCTCGACGACCCGCCGGCCCTGGCCCAGGTGCTGGCCCGCATCCCCGGCGGACGGCTCGGCAGGCCGCGCGAGGTGGCCACGGTGGTGGCGTTCCTGTGCTCGCCGGCCGCGTCGTACGTCACCGGGGCGGTCCTCCCCGTGGACGGAGGCTATCTGGCTGTGTGACAGGTCACCTAAGCTGAGGGTCCCCCTGACAGGCACGAACGCGAGGAGGGTCGCCTTGTCCGCCGTCTCAGTGATCTCCCAGGCCACGACCGAGCACGTCGAACCCGCCGAGCGCATCCACTTCTGGGAGGACTACAACCGCAGGGCGCTCGTGGGCCTGTCGTGCACGTCGTACTCCGAGCACGGCCTGCTGGCCAGGCAGACCAACATCGAGCTGGCCGGGCTGCGGCTGGCCGAGATCGCCGGGAACGCCCACGCGATCGAGCGCAGCCCGCAGACCGTCAGGTCCACGCCGAAGGACTCGGTGTTCGCGACGCTGCTGCTCAAGGGCGAGGCGGTGTTCCTGCACGAGAACGGCTGCCTGGCGGCCACGGCGGGCGAGCTGGTCGTCTACGACACCCGCCGGCCGTACCTGTTCGGGTTCTCGTCCTCGATGCGGCAGATCCTGGTGGACGTCCCGCGCGACCTGTTCGCGCAGGCGTGCGTGGCGGGCGGGCTGCCGGGGCCGATGGTGTTCGGCAGGGGGACGGCGCGCGAGGGCGCGCTCGTGGCCGCGCTGCGCTCGATGATCGGCGGCCTGGCCGCCCTGCGGTCCGCGCCCGACCCGGCCGAGGCGGAGCGGGCCGTGCTCGACCTGCTCAGGCAGCTCGCCGAGGAGCGTACGGGCGGGCGTCCCGGGCCCGACGCCTACCGGTCGCAGCTCATCGTGGCCGAGGACTACATCGACCGGCACCTGCACGACCCGTGCCTGGGGGCGGCGCAGGTGGCCGGGGTCATGGGCATCTCCGTACGGCACCTGGCGCGCATCTTCGAGTCCACCGGCCGCTCGCCCGCCCGGCACATCGTGGAACGCCGGCTGGTCCGGGCGCACGCCGAGCTGACCGGCCCCGGCGCCCGGGAGACCACGATCGCCGACGTGGCGCACCGGTGGGGCTTCTCCAGCCAGGCCCACTTCGCCCGGCTCTTCCGCACCCGGTACGGCCTGACCCCGAGCGAGGCCCGCGCCGAGGCCACCCGCTAGCCGGAGGGCCGTCCTCAGGGAAGGCGGCCGGTGTGCGCGAGGTCGGCCTCCATGCGCGCGGCCGTCGCCCTGAGCTCGGGCAGCACGTCGCGCAGCAGGTGGTCGCGGCTGGCCCTGCTGGCGTGCGTGGCCACGTTGACCGCCGCCACCACGCGCCCGTCCGGCCCGCGCACCGGGACGGCGATCGACCGCACGCCCTCCTCCAGCTCCTGGTCCACCAGCGCGTAGCCGTCGGCGGCGGCCTGCCGTACGGCCGCGGCCAGCCCTTCGGGCGAGGTGACCGTGCGCCGGGACAGCGGCTTCGGCTCGATGGCGGCCACCCGCTCGGCGGGCAGCCCGGCCAGCAGCACCCGGCCCATGGAGGTGGCGTACGCGGGGAAGCGGGTGCCGACCGTGATGTCGACGCTCATGATGCTGACCGTGGGCACCCGGGCCACGTAGACCACGTCGTCGCCGGACAGCACCGCGACCGACGCCGACTCGCGTACGCGGGCCACCAGGTCGGCCAGGTGCGGCTGGACCACCTCGCCGAACGTGAGCCCGGACAGGTGGGCGTAGCCCAGTTCGAGCACCTTGGGCAGCAGCACGTGGCGGTCGCCCTCGACGGCGGCGTAGCCGAGGCCCTCCAGGGCCTGCACCGCGCGCCGGACCGTGGCGCGGGGCAGCCCGGTCGCCCGCGCGGAGTCGGCCAGGGTGCCGCCCCCGCGCACCGACCCGAGCGAGACCAGTACGGCCAGGCCGCGGGCGAGCGACCGGAGGTACCCCATGCCCAGCTCCTCCTTGACGGCCCGCGAGCCGTCGACGCCGGCGGGCGCGCGACGCGGCTCCCGGGCCCGGACGGCCAGGGCGGCCTCCATGGCCGCGACCGTGGCGCGCAGGCGGGGCAGGGCGTGCTCGCGCAGCCCCGCCATCGTGTGCCTGCTGGTGTGGCTGACCACGCTGACCGCGCAGACCGCCTTGCCGTCCGGGTCGCGGACGGGCAGCGCGACCGCGATCAGCCCCGGCTCGATGAGCTGGTCGTCCTCGGCCCAGGGCGCGCCGGGGTCGAGCAGCGCCAGCCCCGCCGCGCACCGCCCGGCGGGCAGCAGGTCGCCCACCCGGAAGGCCACCGACATCGTGCGCCGCCGGGTGAACTGGCCGACGAATCGCACGCCGTCGCCGTCGCGCACGGCCAGGGAGACGGACTCGTCCAGCTCGGCGGCCAGCCGCTCGGCCAGGGGCGACAGGCTCTCCTGGAGGCCGTCGCAGGCCAGGTAGGCCGCGCCCAGCTCCATCAGCGGCGGCGCGAGCAGCACGTCGCGGCCCTCGGCCCGCAGGTGACCCAGGTGCACGAGCGTGGCCAGCACGCGGTCGACCGTGGACCTGGCCAGCCCGGTGGCGCGTACGAGGTCGGTCGCGCGCATGCGCCGCCCGGGGTCGTCCGCCAGCACGCGCAGCACGGCGAGGCCGCGCTCCAGGGTCCCGGCCGGTTCCATCGGCGGCTCCTCGTCCAGATCGGGGGGCTTTGACAGGAACGCTCCCGTTACAGATACTCGAAACCATAATAGTGAACTAAAGTTCGCAGAGCGAACACCTCGGCGAACTTGCTCGGCTGAACGGAGCGTCGTGCGGAGAGACAAGGTGGTCGCGACGGCCGCGGAGGCGCTGGTCGGCGTGCATGACGGCGCGTCGTTCGCGGTCGGCGGCTTCGGGCTCAGCGGCATCCCCAACGTGCTGATCCAGGCCCTCTACGACACCGGCGTGACCGGCATCGGCGTCGTGTCCAACAACTGCGGCGTCGACGGCGGCGGCCTCGGCATCCTGCTGGCAGCCGGGCGCATCGCCCGCGTGACCGCCTCCTACATCGGCGACAACAAGGAGTTCGCCCGGCAGTACCTGGGCGGCGACATCGAGGTCGAGCTGACCCCGCAGGGCAGCCTGGCCGAGCGGCTGCGGGCCGGCGGCAGCGGCATCCCCGCCTTCTACACCCCGGCCGGGGTCGGCACCCCCGTCGCCGACGGCGGCCTGCCGCTGCGCCACCACCCCGACGGCACGGTCGCCGTCGCCTCGCCGCCGAAGGAGGTGCGCGAGTTCGACGGCCGGGAGTACGTCCTGGAGCACGGCATCCGCACCGACTTCGCGCTGGTCCGGGCGGCCAGGGGCGACCGGTCGGGCAACCTGGTCTTCCACCGCTCCGCCAGGAACTTCAACCCGCTGGCCGCCATGGCCGGGCGGATCACCGTCGCCGAGGTCGAGGAGCTGGCCGAGCACATCGACCCCGACGAGGTCCACCTGCCGGGCGTGTTCGTGCAGCGCGTGCTCCCCCTCACCCCGGAACAGGCCGCCGACAAGGGCATAGAGAAGAGGACGGTCGCCGAATGAGCTGGACCCGTGACGAGATGGTCGCGCGGGCGGCGGCCGAGCTGCGCGACGGCGACTACGTCAACCTCGGCATCGGCCTGCCCACCCGCATCCCCACGTTCCTGCCCCCGGGCGTCGACGTGGTCCTCCACTCCGAGAACGGCGTCCTCGGCGTCGGCCCGTACCCCGCGCCCGCCGACGTCGACCCCGACCTGATCAACGCGGGCAAGGAGACGGTCACCGTGCTCCCCGGCGCGTCGTTCTTCGACTCCTCGTTGTCGTTCGGCATGATCCGAGGGGGTCACGTCGACGTGGCCGTGCTCGGCGCGATGCAGGTCTCGGCCCGCGGCGACCTGGCCAACTGGATGGTCCCCGGCAAGCTGGTCAAGGGCATGGGCGGGGCCATGGACCTGGTGCACGGCGCGCGCAAGGTCATCGTGATCATGGAGCACAACGCCAAGGACGGCTCACCGAAGATCGTCGAGGAGTGCTCGCTGCCCCTGACCGGCCGGCGGTGCGTGCACCGGGTCGTCACCGACCTCGGCGTCCTCGACATCACCGAACAGGGGCCGGCCCTGGTCGAACTCGCGCCAGGGGTGAGCCTGGAAGAGCTGCGCAACCGTACCGACGCGGAGGTCATCGCATGAAGGACGTCTACATCCTCGACGCCGTCCGCACGCCGTTCGGTCGGTACGGCGGCGCGCTGGCCGGGGTACGCCCCGACGACCTGGCCGCGCACGTCGTCGCGGCGCTGGTCGAGCGCACCGGCCAGGAGAGCGCCGACGAGGTGCTCCTCGGCAACGCCAACGGCGCGGGCGAGGAGAACCGCAACGTCGCCCGCATGGCCGCGCTGCTGGCCGGGCTGCCGGTCACCACGCCCGGCGCGACCGTCAACCGGCTGTGCGGCTCCGGCATGGAGGCCGTCATCCAGGCGTACCGGGCCATCGCGGTCGGCGACGCCTCGGCGGTGATCGCGGGCGGCGTGGAGTCGATGACCCGCGCCCCGTGGGTGCTGCCCAAGCCCGACCGCGCCTTCCCGGCGGGCGGCCAGGAGCTGGTCTCCACGACGCTCGGCTGGCGGCTGGTCAACCCGAGGATGCCCGCCGAGCACACGGTCGCGCTCGGCGAGGGCGCGGAGCTGATCGCCGACAAGCACGGCATCACCCGCGAGGAACAGGACGCGTACGCGCTGGGCAGCCACCGGAAGGCGGCCAAGGCGGCCCTCGACCGCGAGATCGTCTCCATCGCCGGCCTGACCAGGGACGAGGGCATCCGCGACGTCACCGCCGCCGAGGCGCTGGCCCGGCTCAAGCCGGTGTTCAGGAGGGACGGCGGCACGGTCACGGCCGGCAACTCCTCCCCGCTCAACGACGGCGCGGCGGCGCTGCTGCTGACCGACGAGGAGGGGCTGCGCGGCCGCGAGCCGCTGGCCCGCATCACCACGAGCGCCGCGAGCGCGCTGGAGCCGCGCTACTTCGGGCTCGGGCCGGTCGAGGCCGTACGCAAGGCGCTGGCCAAGGCGGGCAAGGGCTTCGGCGACCTGTCGACCGTGGAGCTGAACGAGGCGTTCGCCGCGCAGGTGCTCGGCTGCCTGGCCGAGCTGCCCGAGCTCGACCCCGCCCTCGTCAACCCAGACGGCGGCGCGATCGCGATCGGCCACCCGCTCGGCGCCTCCGGGGCCCGCGTCACCGGCGCCGTGGCCCACCGGCTGGCCGCGGCCGGGTCGGGCGTCGGGCTCGCCTCCCTCTGCATCGGCGTCGGCCAGGGGCTGGCCGTCGTACTCGAAAGGTAGCGTCCATGTCCGAACCACTCACGCAGGCCGACATCGACCGCGAGATCGCCGCGCTGAGCGAGGCCCGCGGCGACCGGCCGGCCGACCACCCCGCGCGCGACTACGCCCCGTACCGCAGCACCCTGCTGCGTCACCCCAAGCAGCCGCTGGTCGCGCTGAAGGACCCGGAGGCGAGCGAGCTGTCCGGCCCGGTGTTCGGCGTCACGGACGTGACCGCGCTCGACTCCGACCTGACCCGGCAGCACCTCGGCGAACCGCTGGGCGAGCGGATCACCGTGACCGGCCGCGTGCTCGACCGCCAGGGCCGTCCAGTACGCGGCCAGCTCGTGGAGATCTGGCAGGCCAACTCCGCGGGCCGCTACCTGCACCAGCGTGACGACCACCCGGCGCCGCTCGACCCCAACTTCACCGGCGTGGGCCGCTGCCTGACCGGCGACGACGGCGAGTACCACTTCACCACGATCAAGCCCGGCCCCTACCCCTGGCGCAACCACCTCAACGCCTGGCGGCCCGCACACATCCACTTCTCGCTGTTCGGCACGGCCTTCGCCCAGCGGCTGGTGACCCAGATGTACTTCCCCGGCGACCCGCTGTTCCCCTACGACCCGATCCTGCAGTCGGTCACCGACGACGGCGCCCGCCGGCGGCTGGTCTCCACCTACGCGCACGACCTGTCCAAGCCCGAGTGGTCGCTCGGCTACCGGTGGGACATCGTGCTCGACGGGCCCGCCGCGACCTGGATGGAGGAAGGCCGATGAACCCCACGCCCTCGCAGACGGTCGGCCCGTTCTACGGCTACGCGCTGCCCTTCCCCGGCGGCGGCGACCTCGCCACCGGCGGCATCACCGTGCACGGCCGCGTCTACGACGGCGCCGGCGCCCCGATCCCCGACGCGCTGCTGGAGTTCTGGCAGGCCGACCCCACGGGCGACCTGTCCGGCGCGCCCGGCTCGCTGCGCCGCGACCCGGTCGACGGCGCGGTCATCGGCCGGCACGGCGTCGACTTCACCGGGTTCGGCCGCGTCCCCACCGACGCCGACGGCCACTGGACCCTGCGCACGGTCGAGCCGGGCAACGGGTACATCAGCGTGTGCGTGTTCGCCCGCGGCCTGCTCCACCACCTGTTCACCCGCATCTACCTGCGGCCCGACGCCTTCCTCGACTCGTTGCCGCCCGAGCGGGCACGCACGCTGGTCGCGGTGGAGGAGCGGGAGGGCGTCCACCGCTTCGACATCCATCTGCAGGGCGAGAAGGAGACGGTCTTCCTTGACTTCGGCTGACCCCGCCGCGGGTGGTTCGGGGGATCTCGGGTTGCTCTCGCCCATGCGTGGCGGGGTCGAGGCGACCGGCGACGTGGCGGTCCTCCAGGCCATGCTGGACGCCGAGGCCGCGCTGACCCGGGTCCTGGCCGGGCTCGGGCGCGCGCCCCTGGAGGCGGCCGACGCCGTGACCGCCGCGGCCCGCGCCGAGCTGTACGACCCGGCCGGGCTGGCCGCGCGGGCCCGTTCGGGCGGCAACCCGGTCATCCCGCTGGTGGCCGACCTGCGCGCCGCCGCCGGGCCGTACGGGGAGCACGTGCACGCGGGCGCGACCAGTCAGGACATTCTCGACACCGCGCTCATGCTGGTCGCGTACCGGGCGCTCGGGCCGGTGCTGGGCGACCTCGACCGGGTGGTCGCCGGGCTCGCCACGCTGGCGCGGGCCCACCGCGACACCCTCATGGCCGCCCGTACGCTCACCCAGCAGGCCGTGCCGACCACGTTCGGGCTCAAGGCGGCGGGCTGGCGGAAGCTGGCCATCGACGCCAGAGACCGCCTGCGCGCCGCCCGCGAAGCCCTCCCGGTCCAGCTCGGCGGCCCGGCCGGCACCCTCGACCGCTTCACCGCCCCCGCCGACCCCGACGCCGACTCCGCCACCCCCGGTGGTGGCGGAGGGGAGGAGGCGCTGGAGGTGGTCCGGCGGTTCGCCGGCGAGCTGGGGCTGGCGGCGCCCACGTTGCCCTGGCACGTGCTGCGCACCCCCGTCGCCGACCTGGCAGGGGCGCTGGCGTTCACGGCCGGGGCGCTGGGCAAGCTGGCCGCCGACGTGCTGGTGTTGTCGCGTACCGAGATCGGCGAGGTGTCCGAGGGCGTCGGCGGCGGCTCGTCGTCGATGCCGCACAAGCACAATCCCGTACGGGCCACCATGATCGCCGCGGCGGCCCGCCAGGTGCCCGCCCAGGCCGCCGTCCTGTACGCCTCCATGGCCGCCGAGGACGAGCGCCCGCCCGGCGCCTGGCACGCCGAATGGCAGCCGCTGCGCGAGGCGCTGCGCCTGGTCGCCGGCTCCGCCCGCGACGCCGCGGAACTGGTCGCCGACCTGCGGGTGCATCCCGGGCGCATGCGCGCCGCCCTGACCGTCGCCGGACCGCCCGGCGCCGCCGCCGCCCTGGTCAAGCGGGCGCTGGAGGAGGAGTGACGTTGTTGCAGCACCGGGTGGACGGCCCGGAACACGGTGAGCCGATCGTCCTCGGCCCGTCGGTCGGCACCTCGGCCCGGGTGTGGGAGCCGCAGGTCGCCGCGCTGGCCCGCCGGTTCCGCGTGGTCCGCTTCGACCTGCCGGGACACGGCGGCTCGCCGTCCCTCGGCGTGTCCACGATCGACGGCCTGGCCGGGCTCGTCCTGGAACTGGCCGACGACCTGGGCCTGGACGCCTTCCACTATGCCGGCATCTCGATCAGCGGCGCGATCGGCGCCACGCTCGCCCTGCGCCACCCCGGACGCCTGCTGTCCCTGGCGATGATCTGCTCCTCGGCCCGCTTCGGGGAGCCCGGCGGCTGGCGCGAGCGGGCGGCGCTGGTCCGCGAGCGGGGCACCGCGCCGCTGTTGGAACCCACGGCCGGACGCTGGTTCGCCGGCCCCCCCGACCAGGCGCTCCTGGACGACCTCGCCGCCGCCGACCCCGCCGGCTACGCCGCCTGCTGCGACGCCCTGGCCGGTTACGACCTGCGCGCCGAGCTGCCCGGCATCGCCGTCCCGACGCTGGTCCTGGGCGGCCGCGACGACCCCGCCACCCCGCCCGCGCACGCCAGGGAGCTGGCCGACGGCATCCCCGGCGCGACGCTCGTCGAGGTCCCGGGCGCGGCCCACCTGGCCGGCGTCGACCAGCCGGAACGGGTCACCGCCGCGCTGCTCGCGCACCTGCCCGCCACCTCCGGCATGCGGGTGCGCCGGGAAGTGCTCGGGGACGCCCACGTCGACCGGGCCGTCGCCCGTACCACCACCTTCACCAGGGACTTCCAGGACCTCATCACCCGCTACGCCTGGGGAGAGATCTGGACCAGGCCCGGCCTCGACCGGCGCACCAGAAGCTGCGTCACCCTCACCGCGCTGGTCGCGCACGGGCACCTCGACGAGCTGGCCATGCACGTCCGCGCCGCCGTGCGCAACGGACTGACGGCCGACGAGATCGGCGAGGTGCTGCTGCAGAGCGCGATCTACTGCGGGGTGCCCGCCGCCAACGCCGCGTTCGGCGTCGCCCAGCGCGTCCTGACCGAGATATCAGGGGAGACCACATGACCATCACCCGTGACCTGCTGATCGGCGGCAAGAACGTCCCCGCGCAGGGCGGCCGTACGACCTCCGACCTGGCCCCGTACACCGGCGAGGTGTACGCGACCGTGGCCGCCGCGGGCGTCGAGGACGTCACGTCGGCCGTGGACGCGGCGCAGGCCGCCTTCGACGGCTGGGCCGCCACCAGCCCGTTCGCCCGCCGGGCGATCTTCCTCAGGGCCGCCGACCTGCTCCAGGAACGCGGCGAGCAGGCCGTGGCGCTGATGGCCGCCGAGGTCGGCGGCACCCGCCCGTGGGCCCTGTTCAACGTCGGGCTGGCCGCGAACATGCTGCGCGAGGCCGCCGCCGCCATCACCGCGCCGCGCGGCGACGTGCTCACCGCGCAGGAGGAGGGCGTGCTCGGCCTGGCCGTACGCGAGCCGCTCGGCGTGGTCGCCGCCTTCTCCCCGTGGAACGCGCCGATCATCCTCGGCGTGCGCTCGGTGGCCGCCGCCCTTGCCGCGGGCAACACCGTCGTCATGAAGCCCAGCGAGGACGCGCCGATCGCCTGCGGCCTGTTCGTCGCCGACCTGCTGCACGAGGCCGGGCTGCCCGCGGGCGTGCTCAACGTGGTCACCAACGACCCGGCCGACGCCGCCGTGATCGCCGAGGCGCTCATCGCCGACCCCCGCGTACGCGCGGTCAACTTCACCGGCTCCACCGAGGTCGGCCGGATCATCGGCACCCACGCCGCCCGCCACCTCAAGCCCGCCCTGCTCGAACTGGGCGGCAAGAACGCCATCATCGTCCTGGACGACGCCGACCTCGACCACGCCGTGGACGCCGCCGCCTTCGGCGTCTTCATGAACGCGGGCCAGATCTGCATGTCGGGCGATCGCGTGCTGGTGCACGAGTCGCTGGCCGGGGAGTTCGGTCGCAGGTTCGCGGACAAGGTGCGCGCGCTGCCCTCCGGCGACCCGTCCCGGCCGGAGACGGTGATCGGGCCCCTGGTCAGCGCGGACGCCGCGGCGCGGGTGGCCGGCCTGGTCGCCGACGCGGTCGACAAGGGCGCGACCGTGCTGGCCGGAGGCGGCGAGCCTGAGGGCGCGGTGCACCCGGCCACGGTGCTGACCGGCGTGTCCAAACACGCCAGGTTGTACTACGGCGAGGCGTTCGGCCCGGTGTGCGTGGTCGACACCTTCGCCACCGACGACGAGGCCGTGTCCCTGGCCAACGACACCGAGCACGGCCTGACCGCCGGGATCATCACCGAGAACGGCACCCACGGCCTGCGCGTGGCCCGCCGCCTGCGGACCGGCATCGTGCACGTCAACGACCAGTCCGTGGGCGACGAGCCGCAGGCGCCGTTCGGCGGGGCCGGTTCCTCCGGGTACGGCCGCTTCGGCGGCCGGTGGGGCCTGGAGGCGTTCAGCAACACCCGCTGGATCACCCTGGCGACCGAACAGGCGCACTACCCGTTCTGACCGCCCTGCCCGTTCCCACGAGCTGACCGCCCGGCCCGTTCCCACGGGCGACGGGCCGGTCTCTGACCGCCCGGCCCGCTCCTGGGAGCGGCGGGCCGGTCGGTCAGCCGGACCGCCGCCGGGTCAGTGGGCGTACGCCTGGAACTCGGCGGCCCGCACCTGCTCGCGGGCCGGGCTCGCCGTGGCGCAGTCGGTCGCGGAGCCGGGGTCGGCGTCCTGCTCGCCCGCGTAACGCGGGTTGCCGGTGCACTGGCTGCTGACCACCCGCAACATCAGGTGGGTGGCGCTGGTCGGCGGCACCCGGAAGGAGCGCACCAGCAGGTCCGCGCCGCGCGGCCGGGGCAACGTGGCGTCGAACGCGTCCGCCGGGCTGGTGTAGACCTTCCGGAAGCTCGCCGGGTCGGCGCAGTCGGCGGCGCAGGCCAGCACCTCGAACGCGCGCAGCGCCGAGAACCTGTTCTGCCCGCCCGGGTCGGCGGCGTCGCCGACGTCGGGCCGGAGCATCGCGCTCACCTGGACCCTGCGCACCGTGACCGGGCGGTCGCCCGCCAGGTCCACGACGACCGACCGGCCGGCCGGCGCGCCGGTGCGCGAGGCCCAGTTCGTGGCCTCGGTGTCGTCGATCAGCCGGGCCTGGTTGACGCCGTCGCCGGCCGCCGTCGCGCCCGCCGCGGCCGAGGCGAGGTTGCGCGGCGGCGACAGCGGGAGCGGCAGCTTCACCCCGGCCACCACCGGGAACGTCAGCCGCGTGTGCCCGAACCCGGCCCCCGCCACCACGAACCGGTACGTGCCCGGCGTCATCTCCACGGTGTCGCCCAGCGGCGTGGCCGGGTCGGTGTCGGCGACCGGCACCGCGCGGCCCTCGTAGTCGCCCACGTAGAGCCGCAGGGCCGCGTCCTTGGCCTCGCCGAGGGGCTTGAGCTGGAGGAGGCCGTTGCGGCCGGCCGGGTCGGCGAAGCTCGGCGTCGGGTCGGGGTCGTTCGGGCCGTTGCTGGCCGCGCCCTTGCCTAGGCCGTGCTCGGCGAACGCCCGCCACAGGATGTCCTGGTTCGCCCCGTCGAAGCGGATGGCGTCGGCGGCCAGGATCGCGTCCCGGTGATCGACGTAACTGACCGCGCCGGAGGCCATCAGCAGCAGGGCGTCGTACGAGAGCTGCGCCCACCGCCGGTTGCCCGGGCACCGGTCCACCGCCACCTTGCCGTCGGCGCAGTCGCGCTGCCGGGCGGGCGTGCCCTTGCCGTACCGCTTGACGAACGCCTCGCGGACGTCGAACTGGGTGGCGGTCCAGATCTCGCCGTCCGCGTGCACCTGCGCGCCGACCAGGTCGTAGGCGATGTCGCTGTAGTTCAGCGGCGACCTGGACATGTCGTAGTTGCGGATGCCGCGGGCGCGGTCGCCCGTGACGTACGGGCCGATCACGTACGGGGTCGCGCCGGAGGAGCGGAAGCCGTACTCGTTCAGGTACTCCATGGCGAACAGGTCGGAGGTGCTCTCGTTCATGGCGCCCGCCTGCGCGCCGCTCCAGCCGGCGTTCGGGCCGCCGATCATGCGGCCGGAGATGGCGTGGGTGTACTCGTGGCCGATGACCGACATGTCGTAGTCGCCGTCCACACAGGGGGAGTAGAACGAACCGGCGATCGGCTGCCACAGGTACATGTTCGTGATCGGGGCGACGCCGTCGGGGCCGGTGATCTGGTTGGCGTTGTCGCGTACCGACGACACGCGCGCCCCCGCCTGGGCGTTGCCCTGCTCGGGGTCGTTGCCGAGCCCGCCGCGGTCGCCGTTGTCCACCTGCATGTTCCAGGCGGACTCGGTGAAGCCGAGCCGGTAGGACCAGTCGTGCATGCGGTTGTGCATGACGTTGAGGTTGGCGATCGCCGCCTCCAGGTCCGCCTCGCCCGGCTGGTCGAACGTCGCCGGGTCGCACTTGGCCCGGTACCAGGTGTTGCGCCACGGGTAGACGTAGCGGCGGTCCGGGGAGGGCGCGTTCGCGCGGGTGCCGACGGTGAACGGGTCGCCGTTCGCGCGGTTCTCGTACGTCCGGGTGGCGTTGCCCGCGCTGGTCAGGGTCGGCGTGCCGGTGGCGTGGTCGACGTCCCAGGGGCGGCCGGTCGCCGGGTCGCCGCCGGTGGCGAGGTCGCAGCCGGGGCTGGCCGCCTGGCACCAGGTCCGCCGGGTGTCGGTGGAGGAGTAGTCGCCGGGCGGGTTGGCCGGGAAGGCGGCCCAGCGCGGGTTCTCGGGGTCGAACTGGTCGACCAGGTTCTCGCGGGTGAGGATGCCGCCGCTGACCGCGTCCACGTGGGTGGTGTAGGCCGCGGCCTCGCCCTCCCCGCCGCCGATCAGGACCACCTGGTACGCGCTGTGCACGCCGTCCGGCGCGGGCACGGCCACCTTCGTGACCTGCTTCGTCGTCGCCGTGGCCAGGTCGATGCCGCCGTCGCGGGCCGCGATCTCCAGGGCCCGCGCCTCGCTGATCGCGGCGGCCGGGGGCGCGGCCTGCTCGCGGGCGAGCGAGGAGGTCACGTGGCGCACCTTCCCGTGCACGACGCCGACCGCGACGAGCCCGTCCACCCCCGCGGGCAGCCCGCCGAACTTCTGGCGCAGGAGCACGGCGTGACCGGCGCCGAGCGGGTTGACCGCGACCTTCTCCAGCCCGGCGACCTCCTCCGCCGACAGGCCGAACAGCGGCTCGTTGGCGGCCAGGTAGGCGCGGGCGGCCTTCTCGGGGTCCTCGCCCAGGCCCTCGGCGAGCGGCGCCGCGCCGGTGACGACGGCGGGGGTGCCGAGGGCGTTCCAGCGGATCTCGGCGCCCGCGGCCCGCGCGGCGACCCCGGCGGGCGGCGGGACCCGGCCCTGCCGGTTGTCCAGGTCCGGCCTGCCGTGCTGTTCGGCCTGGAAGTCGTGGACGATCGGGGCCTGTCCGCCGGGTTCGCCCCGCGCGGCGCCGGTCATGGGGAGGGCAGCAGCGGTGACCGTGAGGGCGATCACGGCACTGCGTAACCAGGGTCCATTCGACACAGTTCCTCCTGGGTACAGAAGACGCGCGATTGACGCCCGTCCCGCAAGAGGTAACACCGCCCCGGGGTCCTGACAAGATCGGGTAGAGCCTTCAGAAGTGTCCAGTTCTTGACACGGCCGCGTAATCAACCTATAGGTTGATAAACCAAAGGGTTGAACAAGGAGGTGGAGATGCTTCTTCAGGACAAGGTCGCGGTGATCTACGGCGGAGGAGGCTCGATCGGCGGCGCGGTGGCCCGCGCCTTCGCCCGTGAGGGCGCCCGCGTCTTCCTGGCCGGCCGCACCCGGGCCCCGCTCGACAAGGTCGCCGACGACGTCCGCGCGGCCGGCGGCACGGCGGAGACGGCCCTCGTGGACGCGCTGGACGAGCAGGCCGTGGACGCGTTCACCGGCTCGGTGGCCGCCCGCGAGGGCCGCATCGACGTCTCGTTCAACGCCGTCTCCGTCCAGGACGTGCAGCGTCCGCTGGCCGAGATCTCCGTCGAGGACTTCCTGCGGCCGATCCAGGTCGCCGCGCGCACCCAGTTCCTCACCATCAGGGCGGCCGTGCGGCACATGACCGGGTCGGGCGTCGTCCTGCTGTTCGGCGGCGGCGGACCGCAGACGCAGCCGGGGCTGGGCGGGTTCAAGGTGTCGCTGGACACCATGGAGGGCATCCGCCGCCAGTGGGCGTGCGAGGCCGGGCGGCAGGGCGTGCGCGTGGTCACCCTGATCACCGGTGGCGTGCCGGAGAGCATCCCCGCCTCGTACCCGGGCAAGGACGCGCTGGAGGCGGAGCTGCGCGAGCCCACCCTCCTCGGACGGCTCGCCACCCTCGCCGACGTGGGCGACGTGGCGGCGTTCGTCGCCTCCGACCGGGCCAGGACCATGACGTCGGCGACCGTGAACGTCTCCTGCGGCGCGATCGTGGACCATTAGGGTCGGCGCCGCCCTGGAAGGAACGTACGCACCGATGCCCGACGACCAGCTCAGCCTCACCTTCGCCGCCCTGGCCGACCCCACCCGGCGGGCCATCCTCGCCCGGCTGGCCGACGGCGAGGCCACGGTCAACGAGCTGGCCGAGCCCTTCGACATGAGCCTGCAGGCCGTGTCCAAGCACCTGAAGGTGCTGGAACGGGCGGGGCTGATCAGCCGCGGACGCGACGCGCAGTGGCGGCCGTGCCGCCTGGAGACGGCGCCGCTGGAGGGCGCCTCCGCGTGGATCGACCGCTACCGCGACCGCTGGACCGGCAGCTTCGACCGGCTCGACCAGGAGATCAGGAACCTCCGGCGCAGCCAGGAAGGACGTGACCATGGGTGAGACCGAATTCGTCATCGAACCCGGCCGCCAGGACATCATCATGATCCGGGCCTTCGACGCCCCCAGGGACGTCGTGTTCCGGGCCGTCACCGACCCGGCGCTGATCCCGCGCTGGTGGGGCCCCCACTGGCTGGACACCCGGGTGGAGGCCATGGAGGTCGCGCCGGGCGGCCGGTGGCGATTCGTCAACATCGACGCCCGTGGCGGGGAGTACGCCTTCAGCGGCGTCTACCATGCCGTCGTGCCGCCGGAGCGGTACGTGCGCACGTGGGAGTTCGAGGGCACGCCGGGCGAGGTGGCCCTGGAGACCGTCAGGCTGGAGGAGACCGGCGGCGGCACCCGGTACGTGGCCCGGTCGGTGCACCCGTCCGTCGAGGCCCGGGACGCGATCGTGCGCGCCGACGGCCCCAAGGGCGGCGCCCACTCCATGAACCGCCTGGCCGAACTCCTCGCCCGCTGACCGCGGGACTCCTACTTCGGGCAGGCGAGGCGGCAGCCGCCGAAGCGGGTCGTGTCCGGTTCCGGGAACCGGGTCTCCGGGACCCCGCGCAGCGCCTCGGTCATCGAGGCCCGCCAGATCGGGCCGGGGATCGTGGTGCCGTCCACGACGTCGTGCCGGCGTCCGCCGATGGGGACGTCGGTCAGCGCGGGCGTCGGCGGCACGCCGGTGAAGCCGAGGCTGACGGCGGCGGCCAGGTCGGGGGTGTAACCGGCGTACCAGGTCGACTTGTAGTCGGGGATCCTGCTCGCCAGGCCCGCCGCGTCCCGGCCGAGGCCGTCGGTGCGCAGCAGGCCCGTCACCGCGTCGGCGACGGCGGCGTCCAGCGCCTGCTCACAACGGGGGCCGAGGGCGTGCAGCACCTTGCCGGAGTCGTCGCGGACCTCCTTGACCGCCCGCGGCGCGCAGCGCAGGCCGTGGGCGGCCAGCGTGGCGTAGGTCGCGGCGACGGTGACGGTGTCCGTCTCGTTGGCGCCGAGCGTGAACGCCTCGTACTCCACCAGAGGCATCCCGTCGAAGCGGGAGAGGCCGAGCCGCTGCGCGGCGCGCACGGTCGCGCAGAGACCGATCCGCTCCTCCAGCCGCATGAAGAAGGTGTTCGGGGCGGCGCGGGCGCCCGAGCGCAGGGTGGTGAACGCGCCGCCGCTCCCGCCGCCGGGGTCGGTGAAGGTGAAGGCGGGATCGCCCACGTTCTGGCCCTTGCAGTTGGTGAAGGACTCTTGGCCGGCGGCCTGGTAGGAGCGGGATCGGGGGAAGCCGTCGTCGTAGCGGAAGCCGCCGGACAGCGCCGCGGCCAGCGTGTACGCCATCGCCGTCGAGCCCTGCGACAACCCGTGCGCCCCGTCGCCCTTGCTGGCGGCCAGCGCCCTGATCTCGCCGCTGCCCGGCGCCACCATGGCCTCGACGGCGACAGGGGTGTCACCGGGCCGGACGCGGGCCTCGACGGCCCGCTGCGCCGCCTGCTGAGCCCGCGGGTCGAGGGTCGTCGCGACCACCAGGCCGCCCCGGGTGAGCAGGCGCGGGTCGAGCGCGGTCAGCTCGGCGCGCACCCGATGGCAGAAGGCCGGGAACCGGCCGGTCGCGCAGTCGGCGTCCAGCTTCCCGACGACCTGACCGCCGCCGTCGACGATCACGCTCTCGCGCACGACCGAGGGCGCCACCGCCAGTCGCTGCCTGCCCTGCCCCTCGTCGGCCGTGGCCGACAGCAGCAGGACGCCGCCCCAGACGGCCGCCGCCACCACGACGACGGTGAGGACGAGGAGAAGTTGTTTCATCGGTGCCTTCCAGAAGAGAAGGTGCGGTCGGCCCGATTCTGGCCGACCGCACCCCTTTCGTGCACCGGAGTCAGACGATCACACCCGCTGCCACAGGGCGGGCACGTTCGGCGGTTCCCAGCCGGGCAGCGCCGTGTGCGGCTGCACGCAGCGGTAGGTGACGTTGTTGTAGACCACCTGGTCACCCGACTTGTACGCGGTCCCCGCGGTCCAGTTGCCGGCCGGACCCTGGGTCGGGGTCACCGTGGGCGTGGGGGTCGGGGTCGGGGTGGGCGTGGCAGTGGGCGTGGCAGTGGGCGTCGGAGTGGGCGTCGGAGTGGGGCCGCCGGGGCCGACCTGGAGGTCGACGCAGTTGTAGAAGGCGTTCTCGGTGTCGGCGATGTTCCAGATGGCCAGCAGTTTGACGCGTCCGGTACGGCCGCCCAGGCTGACCGAGTGCGTCACCGTCGCGCCCGGTTCCCTGCCGTGGTCGTTGAACAGGGCGATCCGGGTGCCGCCGACGTAGTACTCCCACGTGCTGGTCGCGTGCCGGGCCTCGATGAGCCACTTGAAGTTGACCGTGTCACCCACGGTCGCGGCGGGCCAGGCCTTGCTGTCGTCGTCCAGTGGCGCCCACCGGGCGTCGCCGCCGCTGCAGTTGCGCAGGCCCTTGGGGCCCTCGACGCTCTGCGGCTCCCAGATGATCTGGCCGCAGTTCTTGACCTTGCCGGCCGCGCAGTTGGCCTGGCGGCTCGGCGGGTCGGAGATGTAACCGTGCGCCGAGGCCGGCGGGGAGAGCGCGACGACGGTGGCGACGGAGACCGCCGCCATGGCTAAGAAGGTCCATACTCTGCGCATGTCACCGTTCCTTCATGCTGGGGGATGCTCCCAAATATAAAGGAAAGTTTCCTAACGGTAAATGGCGCAGTCAGCGCTTTTCCGACCCCGAGTCAGGGTGGCGGCCGGTGACCGTCCCGTCTCCCTCCGGGAAGGGGCCGCCCGGCCCGGCGTGGGCCCGCGCGGATCGCGGGAGCCAACAGGTGGTGACATGTCGTGACATCGCCTAGGCTGAGGTAGCCGAGGGGAGTACTTCGCAAGCGCCGGCCCGGTCAGTACGGACGTCCCTGACGTCCCCGGGCGGCCGCCCGCGCGATCGGCGCACGGGCGAAGGAGACCTCGAACGATGACGCGCGTTCGAGGAGGACCCATGCCCACGGGCATATCCCAGGCTGCCCCCGCCCTGACCACCATCGCCACGCCCACCCTGTGGCTGGTCGCGATCGCCGGGCTCGTGCTGCTGCTGGGCCTGGATCTGCTGCTGACCAGGCGCCCGCACGAGGTCCGCATGCGCGAGGCGGCCGGTTGGTCGGTCTTCTACCTGATCCTGCCGGTGATCTTCGGTTTCTACCTGTGGGCCGCCCACGGCGGCGGCGTCGCCGTGGAGTTCTTCACCGGGTTCGTGGTGGAGAAGTCGTTGTCGGTGGACAACCTGTTCGTGTTCATGTTGCTGCTGGCGGCCTTCGCGGTCCCGCCCGCGCTGGCCCGGCAGGTCCTGCTGTACGGCATCGTCGGCGCGCTCGTCCTGCGCGGGATCTTCATCTGGCTCGGCGCCGCCGCGCTGCAGAGCGGCACGTGGGCGTTCCTGCTGTTCGGCGCGATCCTCATCGTCACCGCCGGCAAGATCCTCAAGGACGTGCTCGGCGGCCACGAGCAGCAGGTGGACATCTCCTCCATGCGCAGCGTCCGGCTGGTGCGCCGCTTCGTGCCGGTCACCGACGACTACCGCGGCTCCCGGCTGGCCGTGCGCGAGGGCGGCCGGCTGGCCCTGACGCCGCTGGCCCTGGCCGCGATCGCCGTCCTCGGCACGGACATCGTCTTCGCCGTGGACTCGGTGCCCGCCGTGTACGGCGTGACCGAGGACCCGTTCCTGGTCTTCGCCACCAACGCGTTCGCGCTGATGGGCCTGCGGGCGCTGTACTTCGTGCTCCAGGGCGTCCTGGCCAAGCTGCGCCACCTCAACCACGGGCTGAGCGTCATCCTGGCCTTCATCGGGGTCAAGCTCATCCTGCACTGGGCGCACGGCGTCTGGGACTGGATGCCGCAGATCCCGACGCTCGCCTCGCTCGGCGTGATCGTCGTCGTCCTGACCACGGTGACCCTGACCAGCCTGTACGCCAACCGCCGCGACCGCGAGAGGGAGGCCGCGAGCTAGTTCACCGCTCCGACGCCTGGGTGCCCCCGCCGAGAGAGCCGGCCGTCATGTCGGCATGACGACATGGTCGCGAGACGCTTTCAGGGAAGGACTCGCGCCCATGACGATCTCTCTTGACACGAGCCGGTACACGGTCGGGATGGCCACGAGCCCCGCCGACCTCCAGGCCGCCCAGCGGCTGCGGTACGAGGTCTTCGCCGAGGAGATGGGGGCGCGGCTCGACAGCCCGGTCTCCGGCCTCGACGTGGACAGGTTCGATGCCTACTGCGACCACCTCCTGGTACGGGAGGGGCGGCGGGTGGTGGGCACGTACCGGCTGCTGCCGCCGGGACGGGCCGACCGGCTCTACTCCGACACCGAGTTCGACCTGCGCGCCCTCGCTCCCATCAGGAAAAACCTGGTCGAAGCCGGACGTACCACCGTTCATCCGGACCACCGGGACGGCGCGGTGGTCGCGCTGATGTGGGCGGGGATCGCCCGGTACATGGTGAGCGGCGGCCACCAGTGGCTGGCCGGCTGCTGCTCGGTGCCGCTCGACGACGGCGGCGCGCTGGCGGCCGGCGTGGCCGCGCGGGTGCCGCTCGGTCCCGAGGAGTACCGGGTCACGCCGCTCGTGCCCTGGCCGGGCGACGGCGCGCCGCGCTCCGACCGGTTCGTGGCGCCCGCCCTGCTCCGCGGCTACCTGCGGCTGGGCGCGTGGGTGTGCGGGCCGCCCGCGCACGACCGGGACTTCGGCACGGCCGACTTCTTCGTGCTGCTGTCGATGGCCCAGGTGAACACCCGCTACCTGCGCCACTTCCTGGGCGGGACGCCGTGACCGGCCCGTGGCTGCGTACGGGCCCGTGCACGCCGGACATGTGCGTGCGGGCCGCGGTCCTGGGCGCGGGGATGGCGCGCCGGGCGCTGCGGCTGCTCGCCGCGGTCCTGGTGGTGCTGGCCGGGGTGCCGGTCGCGCTGACGGCCCGCCACGTGCGCGCCGACGTACGGGCGCGCGCCACCGGGACGTGGGCCCGGCTCATGCTGCGCGCCCTCGGCGTCCGCCTGGAACTCGTCGCCGAGGAACCACGGGACCTGGCCGGGGGTTCGGAGGCAGGTGGGGAGGCCGGGGCGCTGGTGGTGGCCAATCATGTGTCGTGGCTGGACCCGCTGGTCATCGCGGCCGCGCTGCCCTCACGCCCGCTGGCCAAGCGCGAGATCGCCGCCTGGCCGGTCGTCCGGACGCTGGCCGCGGGCTCGGGCGCGCTGTTCATCGACAGGGAACGCCTGTCCGCCCTGCCCTCGGCGGTCGCCGCGGTCGCCGGGGCGCTGCGGGCGGGCGACACCGTCGTGGCCTTCCCCGAGGGCACCACGTGGTGCGGGCAGGGGATGGGCGACTTCCGCCCGGCGGTGTTCCAGGCGGCGGTCGACGCCGGCGCCGTCGTACGGCCCGCGACCCTGCGCTACCGCGAGGGCGACCGGCCCTCCACCCGCGCCTGCTACGTGGGCGAGGACTCGCTGCTCGCCTCGGTGCTGCGGGTGACCGCGACCCGGCGGCTGGCCGTCGAGGTGCGGCTGCTGGCTCCGCTGTCCGCCGCGCCGTCGGCTCGCCGTCCGCGGGCGCGCGCCGTCCTGGCCAGGGACGCCGAGGCCCTGGTGCGCGCGGCGATGGACGGTCCTCCCGCGCGGGGGAGGACCGTCGCTCACTTGCCGAAGCCCGCGGTCAGCCCGCTGAGCAGCTGACGGCGGCCCACCACGTACAGGATCAGGATGGGCAGCGTGGTCAGGACGACCGAGGCGAGCACGGCGGGCACGTTCACGCTGTACTGGCCCTGGAACGTCCACAACGCCAGCGGCAGCGTGCGCTTGTCCGGGCTCTGGGTCAGGATCAGCGGCAGCAGGAAGCCGTTCCAGATCGTCAGCGCGTTGTAGATCGTCACCGTGACCACGGCCGGGCGGGTCAGCGGGAACGTCAGCCGCCAGAGCAGGCCCCAGTCGGTGGCGCCGTCCAGCCGCATCGACTCGAACAGCTCCTTGGGCACGTCCCTGATGAAGTTGGACAGCACCAGCACCGACAGCGGGATCGCGAACGCGATGGAGGGCAGGATCATGCCCAGCAGCGAGTCGTACAGGTGCAGCCGGATGATGATCAGGTAGATCGGGATGATCGTGGCCTGGAGCGGGATCGCCAGCCCCATGAGGAACAGCGAGTTCACCCCGCGCAGGAACCGCCCGCCGCCCCGCACGATCGCGTACGCCGCCATGAACGACACCCCGACGGCCGGGACCACCGCGCCGAGGGTGACGACGAGGCTGTTGAGGAAGTACAGCGGGAAGTCCGACTCCAGCACCACCTTGTACGCCCCGAGCGTCGGCTCCGACGGCGGCGCCAGCGGGTTGGAGGCGTAGTAGGAGCGCTGCTCCTTGAAGCTGGTGATGACGATCCAGTAGATCGGCACCACCACGATCGCCAGCCAGATCCACCCGGCCACCCCGGCCACCCAGTTGCGCCGGGCCGCGGCCGGCCCGCCCGCCCGCGGGGACGCGCCGGCGGCCCGCCGTGCCGGCTCGGTCAGCGTCGTCGCCATGTCAGGCCCCTTCCAGCTGGCTCGCCGAGGCGTCGCGGCCGCCCAGACGGCGCAGCAGCAGCGCCAGCGCCAGGCCCACGAGGACGAGGATGACCGCGATCGCGCTGGCCGGGCCCATCAGGTTGGCCTGGAACCCCCGCTTGTACATGTCGAGGGCCAGCACCCGCGTGGCGTCGCCGGGCCCGCCCACGGTCAGCACGAAGATCAGGTCGAAGAAGGTCAGCGACCCGACCACCATCAGCGTCGAGGACGTGATGATCGTGTACTTGAGCTGCGGCAGCGTGATGCTGAAGAACGTGCGGACCCGGCCCGCGCCGTCGAGCTGGGCGGCCTCGTACATCGAGCGCGGGATCTGCCGCACGCCGCCCTGGTAGATCAGCGAGTGGAACGGGATGAACTGCCACGACACCACGAAGATCACCACGCTGAAGGCGAGGACGGGCTCGCCCAGCCAGTCCTGGGCCAGCAGGTCGAGGCCGAGCCCGGCGCCGAGCCCGAAGTTCGGGTCGAGCAGCGACTTGTAGGCGATGGCGATGGCGGCCGAGCTGAGCAGCAGCGGGATGAAGTAGAACACCGACAACAAGGCGCGGTAGCGCTGCTGACCGGCCAGGAACACCCCGAGCAGGATGCTGGCCGGCGTCTGCAGCGCCCAGGACGCGGCCATCACCAGGAACGTCACCCACAGGGCGTGCGGCAGCCCGGGGTCGGAGAGCACGGCCTGCCAGCTGGACAGGCCGGCGAAGCCGATGTCGCCGAGCCCGTCCCAGGAGGTGAAGCTGAGGACGAGGACGCCGATCAGCGGGATCACGCCGAAGGCGACGAAGAACAGCAACGCCGGGACGGCCAGCCAGGCCAGGGAGCCGCGGCCCCCTCGCCCGGCGGCCGCCGGCGTCCCCCGCCCGGCGGGGATAGGGATCACGCTCACTTGCCGATGACCGCGTTCATGTTCGTCTGGAACTGCTGCGGCGAGATGGACAGCTGGAAGAGCTTGGCGATGTTGTCCAGCAGCACCTCGGCCGCGGTCGGGCTGAGCGCCTGGTCCCACGACTGGGCGAAGGTCTGGGCGTTGCTGGCGATGCCGTAGACGAACTTCAGGAAGTCGGCGTCGGGGGAGGAGGCGAAGGCCGCGTCGGCGCCCTTGACGATCGGGACGGCGCCGGTGTCCGCCCACTCCTTGACCTCGGTCTGGTCGAGCACGCCGCTGGTGAAGAACTTCTTGGCGAGCTCCTTCTGCTCGGGGGTGGCCTTGGCGGAGATCGACAGGTACTGGCCGGGGTTGCCGACGGTGTTGCTCGGGTCGCCCTTGCCGCCGTCCACGGGCGGGAAGTTCATGTAGCCGAGGTGGCCGCCGGGGACGAAGTCGCCGCCGTCGTTCTTCATGCCGCCGTACGTCCAGCCGCCGTGCAGCATCATGGCGGCCTTGCCGGTGTAGAGCAGCGCCTGGTCGGCGTTGGAGTCGGCGGTGATGGAGGAGAAGCCCTTGATGAAGCCGTTCGCCTTGATCAGGTCCTGCATCTTGGTCAGGGCGTCGAGGGCGGCGGGGTTGGACCAGGCGTCCTTCTGGCCCTCGAACACCGCCTGGAACACCTCGGGGCCGCCGATCCGGTCGAACAGGAACTCCAGCCACATCATGTTCGTCCAGCGCGACTGGCCGCCGAGCGAGAACGGCGCGATGCCCTTGGCGTTGATCTTGGGCACGATGTCCATGATCTCGCCCCAGGTCGTCGGCGGCTGCACGCCGACCTTCTCCAGGACCTCCTTGTTGTAGTACAGGACGATCGGCTGCACGGTCTCGCACGGCATGGCGTAGATCTTGCCGTCGACCGTGGCCGCGCCGAAGGAGGAGGGGAACAGCCGGTCCTTGACGGCGGCGTTCTCCGCGAACCACGACGTCAGGTCCTCGACCTGGCCGGCCTGCACGTAGCTGCGCAGCGTGCCGCCGCCCCAGCCCCAGATCAGCGTGGGGGCCTGGCCGGCGCCGATGGCGGTCTTGATCTTGGTCTTGTAGGCGTCGTTCTGGAACGGCGTGCCCTCGATCGGGGTGCCGGGGTTCGCCTTGTTGAAGCGCTCGATCGCCCGGCGGCGCACGCCTTCCTGCGGCTCGACCGACAGGTACCAGTAGGTGGCCTTGGCGCCGCCGCCGCCACCTCCGGTCGGGCTGCCGCCACCCGCGCGGGTGGGGCCGGACGTGCCGCAGGCGGCGAGCGCGGCTCCCAGGGGCAGCCCCATGGAGAGGCTGAGGAAGGTGCGGCGAGAGGTTGACCTGGTCTCCACGCTGATCTCCGTACTCGAATGCCGTGGCCTGGCCGCGGCTCGGTTGTCCTTGGGACGCGTTGGCCCCGCGGTCGGATCGGCAACCCCCCAATGCCGCTCGTCCACTCGCCCTTGAGTGAACTCGTCGAAACATTTGCGACATGACCGCGCGGCACGTCAATCTAGATTTCGACCATTACCGTGTCAAGACCCTTACCGGGGAAACCGGCTCTGGGCGGGCGCTGGGCCCGTGTAGTACTGTCGCGCGGGCAACTAGCTGGCCATTCCATCAGCTTTGCGGCATTGTGCAGGTGGCGGGCATGGCCTCGAAATGTTTCGAAAATTTGCGGCAGGAACTCTTGAAGGAGTGCAGTTCATGACGGCTCTAGATCGGACCCCGGCGGATCGGGTCCTCGGTCCGTGGCTGGACCCGGCGCTTCCCGTGGCCGAGCGGGTCGAGGCCCTCCTTCAGGAGCTGACGCTGGAGGAGAAGGTCGCCCAGCTCGGCAGCCGGTGGGTGGGCAACGACATGGCGCACGGGGAGGAGCCCCCCGTCCCCGACCCGGACGCCACCGGCACCCACAACGTGGCCCCGATGCAGGACGTTTTCGCCGCCTCGGGCACCGTCCCCTTGGGAGAGGCCGCGCGGCACGGGCTCGGCCACCTGACCCGCGTGTTCGGCAGCGTCCCGGTGACGGTGGCCGAGGGCGCCGCCGAGGTGGTGCGCCTGCAACGCGAGGTCGTCGGCCTGTCCAGGCTCGGCATCCCGGCCGTCGTGCACGAGGAATGCCTGACCGGTTTCACCACCTACGGCGCCACCGTCTACCCGGCGGCCATCGCGTGGGCCGCCACCTTCGACCCGGACCTGGTCGAGCGCATGGCCGCGGCCATCGGGCGGGACATGCGCGCCGTGGGCGTGCACCAGGGCCTGTCCCCGGTGCTCGACGTGGTGCGCGACTACCGGTGGGGCCGGGTCGAGGAGACGATGGGCGAGGACCCGTACCTCGTCTCGATGCTCGGCGCGGCGTACGTGCGCGGCCTGGAGAAGGCCGGCGTGATCGCCACGCTCAAGCACTTCGCCGGGTACTCGGCCTCACGGGCCGCCCGCAACCACGGCCCGGTGCCGATGGGCCGCCGCGAGCTGATGGACATGATCCTGCCGCCGTTCGAGGCGGCCGTCACCCTGGGCGGCGCCCGTTCGGTGATGAACTCCTACTCCGACGTGGACGGCGTGCCCGCCGCCGTCGACTCCTGGCTGCTGACCGAGCTGCTGCGCGAGGAGTGGGGCTTCACCGGCACCGTCGTGTCCGACTACTGGGCGGTCCCGTTCCTGGCGACCATGCACCAGGTGGCCGCCGACCCCGGCGACGCGGGGGCGCAGGCGCTCGCCGCGGGCGTGGACGTCGAGCTGCCCGACACGCTCGGCTTCGGCGCCGGCCTGGTCGAGCGGGTGCGCCGGGGCGAGCTTCCCGAGTCGCTGGTCGACCGCGCAGCGCGCCGGCTGCTCACCCAGAAGGTGCAGCTCGGCCTGCTCGACCCCGGCTGGACGCCGGAGGGCTCGGTCGCCGGTGCGGAGAACGCCGAGCTGGACTCGGCCGCCAACCGCGCCCTGGCCCGCGAGCTGGCCGAACGCTCGATCGTGCTGCTCGACGCCGGGACCGCGCTGCCGCTGCGGGCCGGCCTCGGCCGGGTCGCCGTCGTCGGCCCGTGCGCCGACGACCCGCGCACGTTCATGGGCTGCTACGCCTTCCCCAACCACGTGCTGCCCCGCCACCCCGGGCTCGGGCTCGGCGTCGAGGCCCCGACCGTGCTCGACGCGCTGCGCGCCGAGCTGTCCGGCGCCGAGATCACCTACGAGCCGGGGTGCGCGGTGCAGGGCGGCGACCGGTCCGGCTTCGCCGCGGCGACCGCCGCCGCCCGCGAGGCCGACCTGTGCGTGGCCGTCGTGGGCGACCTGGCCGGCCTGTTCGGCCAGGGCACGTCGGGCGAGGGCTGCGACGCCGAGGACCTGCGGCTGCCCGGCCTCCAGGCCGACCTGCTGGCCGAGCTGTTCGCGACCGGCACGCCGGTCGTCGTGGTGGTCGTCTCCGGCCGCCCCTACGCGCTGGGCGAGGTGCACGCCGGAGCCGCCGGGCTGGTCCAGGCGTTCATGCCCGGGGAGGAGGGCGGCGGGGCGATCGCCGGTATACTGACCGGTCGTGTCCAGCCTGGAGGCAAGCTTCCCGTGCAGATACCCCGCCATCCTGGCGGGCAGCCGGGCACCTACCTGCAGCCCCCGCTCGGAGTCGACAGCAAGGGCATCAGCAACCTCGATCCCACCCCGCTGTTCCCTTTCGGGCACGGCCGCTCCTACACCTCCTTCGAGGTCGGCGACCTGCGCCTCAGCGCCGACGAGGTGCCGGCCGACGGCGAGTTCACCGTCTCGGTCACCGTCGCCAACACCGGTGACCGGGCCGGCGACGAGGTCGTGCAGCTCTACCTGCACGACGTCCTCGCCCAGGTCGCCAGGCCGGTGAAGCAGCTCACCGGCTTCGCCAGGGTCCGCCTCGAACCGGGCGCGAGCAGCCGGGTCTCCTTCCTCGTGCACACCGACAGGACCGCCTTCACCGGGCGTGACCTGCGGCGCGTGGTGGAGCCCGGAGACGTCGAGGTGCTCGTCGGCACGTCCGCCGCCGACCTGCCGTGCCGCGGCGTGGTCCGGCTGACCGGGCCGGCGCGGCCGGTCGGCGCCGGCAGGCGGCTGGTCACCCCCGTGGAGATCCGAGGAGGAACAGATGCCGGCTCCTAGGCGCGCCACGCTGGCCACCGTCGCGGCCTCGGCCGGCGTGTCCGTCGCCACCGTCTCCAAGGTGCTCAACGGCCGCAGCGACGTGGCCCCGGCGACCCGTTCGCTGGTGGAGTCGCTGCTCCAGCAGCACGACTACGTGCCCGCCACGCCGCGCCGCGGCGAGGCGGGCGGCCCCGCCACGGTCGAGGTGCAGTTCGACGACGACCTCAACGCCTACTCCACCGAGATCATCCACGGCGCGATCGAGGCCGGCGACGAGCTGGAGACGTCGGTCGTCGTCAGCATCAGGAAGAGCCACCAGCGCACCGGCGGCTGGGCGCGCGACCTGGTCGCCGCCGGGCGGCGGGCGCTCATCGTGGTGACCAGCGAGCTGACCGGCGCGCAGCTCGGGGCGCTGTCGCGGGCCCGGCTGCCGCTGGTCGTGATCGACCCGCTCAACCTGCCGACCACCAGCGTGACCAGCGTCGGCTCGACGAACTTCGCCGGCGGCCTGACCGCGACCCAGCACCTGCTCTCCCTCGGCCACCGCCGCATCGCCTACATCGGCGGCCCGCCGACCTCGGCCTGCAACCAGGCCCGCCTGCACGGCTACCGTGCGGCGCTGGAGGCGGCCGGCGCGCCCGAGCCGCCCGGCTACGTCCGCACCGCCCACTTCCACTACCAGGACGGCCTGGTCAACGGCGCGAGCGTGCTCGACCTGCCGCGGCCCCCGACCGCGATCTTCGCCGGCTGCGACGAGATCGCGCTCGGGGTCATGGAGGCCGCCAGGTCGCGCGGCCTGCGCATCCCGGAGGACCTGAGCATCGTCGGCTTCGACGACACCCAGATCGCGCGGATGGCCTCGCCGCAGCTGACCACCGTGCGCCAGCCGCTGCGCGAGATGGGCCGGGCGGCCCTGCGCACCGCGCTGCGGCTGGCGGCCGGCGAGCGGATCGACTCCCACCACGTGGAGCTGGCGACCGAGCTGGTGGTACGCGGCTCGACCGCCCCGGCGGGCCCTACGGAAGGCTGCCCTACGGAAGGCTGCCCTACGGAAGGCTGCCCTACGGAAGGCTGCCCTACGGAAGGCTGCCCTACGGAAGGCTGCCCTACGGAAGGCTGAAGGCCAGGAACACCGACCCGTACGGGTTCGGGTACGGCGTGAAGGAGTACCCGGACTGGACGTACAGCATGCCGTGCGACACCACGGCCCCGCCGCCGCCCGAGACGGCCCCGCCGCGCCCGGTCAGCCCGTTGACGCCCTGCACCTCCTGCATGGTGTCGTAGGCCCACACCACCTCGCCGGTGCGCGCCGAGTAGGCCCGCATCTTGCCGTCCATGCTGCCCTCCCACACCAGGCCGGGCGTGCTGGAGACGGCCGGGGTGTGGCCGAGCTGGCACACCTGCGGGTACTGGGCGGCGCCGCCGGTGGCGCAGCCGTCGGCCGGGTTGGGCGTCTCCCACAGCAGATGCCCGGTCGCCGGGTCGAGGGCGAACAGGGTGCCGGGCCGGGCCATGTACGTGGCGACGTACAGGCGTTCCCCGTCGAAGGAGGTGCCCCACTGGACGCCGGACAGGCCGCCGCCGGGCATCGGCTTCGACAGCTGCCGCTGCCAGACGACCTTCCCGGTACGGGCGTCGAGCACGTGGTACACGCCCGCCTTCTGCCCGATCCCGACCAGGGTGCGCCCGCCGGTCCTGAACACGTTGGGCGCGGCCCCGAGGTCGAAGTCGAGCGCGGTGCCGTCGGGGAAGTTGGGGCAGTACTGGCGGTCCTCGGGGGTGGGCAGCGAGCACTCCAGCCGCCAGGTGTCCACGTCGGTCATCCGCCGGGTCCAGCGCGGCCGGCCGGTGTCGATGTCCAGGGCCAGCACCGAGTCGTAGTGGCCGGCGCTGCCGGTGTAGTTCTGGCCGGTGCCGACGTACAGGGTGCGGGTGAGCGGGTCGAGGGCGGGGGAGCCCCACACGCCGCCGCCCGAGGGGGCGTACCGGGGGACGCCGTTGGGCCAGGTGCCGTCCTGGCGCGCCTTCGGCACGGTGTTGAAGCGCCAGATCGGGCGGCCGGTGTCGGCGTCCATGGCGTCGAGGTGGCCGCGGAAGGTGCAGCAGGCGTGCTCCTTGCCGATGATGTTCTCGCCGCTGGAGACGCCGACGTAGACCCGGTCGCCGAAGACCAGGGGCGAGCTGGTCACGATCGCCGTGACGGTGTCGTCGAGCCTGCGGGCCCAGGCCAGGCGGCCGGTGCGCTGGTCGACGGCGTAGAACCAGCCGCGCACGTCGCCGAAGTACACCTTGCCCCTGGCCACGGCCGGGCCGTCCTGGACCTGGGTGCGGCCGGTGCCGACGGTCGTCAGGTCGAACTCCCAGCGGGCGGCGCCGGTGGCGGCGTCCCTGGCGTACAGCTTGCCTTCGGGGGAGCCGAAGTACACGGTGTCGCCCACGACGGCGGGCTGGCTGCGCGGCGTGCCGGCCTCCTTGGGGTAGGCGAAGGCCCACTTCAGCGCGAGGCCGCCGACCGTGCGCGGGTTGATCGCCCGCTCGGCCGCGTTGTGCCGCCAGCCCAGCGGGCTCTGCTGCCACATGGGCCAGTCGCCCCCGGCCGCCGCCTGCGCGGGGGCGGGCCCCTGCAACAGCGCGAGGCAGAGCGCGGTCAACAGCCGGATCATGACGTCGCCTCCTTGTTCCAGAACGCGCACTGGTGCTGCCTGGCGATCTCCCGCGTCAGCTGGCTGTCACCGGCCGGGGCCAGGGACATGACGGCGGGGTCGGCGCGGGTGTAGCGGGACCAGAGCGGGGTCCCCTCCGCGGTCGGGTCGCCGGTGCGGGCGAAGCCCGTCCACTGGGCGACGAGCTGGGCGCCGAAGGAGCGCTGGTTGGCGTCCAGGTCCTTGACGTCGGAGTACAGGAAGGGCATCTCGCTGACGTGGAAGGCGCCGTTCGGCTTGGTCTGGTCGAGGAAGAACAGCGGGGGCGCGTCGGTGTTGTCCACCTGGAAGGCGTACACCGGGAGGTGCGCGGCCAGCCGTTCGTCGTTGAGCAGCGCCGGGCAGACCGAGTTGCTGTCGGCCACGATCGTCCGGTACGCGATGAACGCCGCGGGCGCCGGGAACCTGGCCAGCGGGTAGCGGGCGAGAACCTCGGGGGCGAGGGCGCCGTACTGCTGGCGGACCAGGGTCTCGTACTCGGCCGGGGTGTCGGCGGACGGGAGCTGGACCTCGTCGCGGCCCACACCGTGCATGAGCGAGACCCTGTTCACCCTGCCCTTGGCGAACGCCCGCGACGGCGACATGGTCAGGGTGCGGCCGTCCACGATGGGCGCGATCGTCCCGCGGTCCGGGCCGAGCCCGTCGGAGGACTGGTCGAGCAGCGCCTTGACCGGCTGGGCCCGCAGGCACGCGCCCGGGTCGGCGGCCTGCTCGCAGCCGAGCGCGGTGGCGAACCTGGCGCCCTGGGCCTGCGCCTCGGCCTGCGTGGGCAGCTCGGCCTTGCAGTCCTGCGGCTGCCAGAAGGTGTTCGCGCCGAGCAGCGAGTTGTACTCGCCGCTCTGCACGATCCCCTTCTCGAACAGGCCCTTGGCGGTCGGCGACGCCGTGTGCGCGCAGACGCTGGACCCGCCGGCGCTGGCCCCGAAGATCGTCACGTTGGCGGGGTCGCCGCCGAAGCGGGCGATGTTGCGCCGGACCCAGCGCAGCGCCTCCTGCTGGTCGGACAGGGCGTAGTTGCCGGCGTTCGGGCCGAACGCCCGGTGTGACAGGAATCCGAGAACGCCCAGCCGGTAGCCCACGCCGACGTGCACCACGTTCCCCGCCCTGGCCAGGTAGGAGCCGTCGGACGGGGAGCCGTACCGGAAGCCGCCGCCGTGGAACTCCACCATGACGGGCAGCTTCCGCGCCCCGGCGGGGGCGGCGACGTTGAGCTTGAGGCAGTCCTCGTCCTCGGAGGGGGAGCCGAGCAGCTCCGCCTGCGGGCACGGGCTGCCCCGCCCGGTGCCGGAGAGCACGCCGGGCCACGGTGTGGGCCGGCGCGCGGGCGTCCAGCGCAGGTCGCCGACGGGCGGCGCGGCGTACGGGATGCCGAGCCAGGAGCGCAGGCCCTCGCCCGCGATCCCGCACACCTGGCCCGAGTCGGTGGTGACGGTCGTGTCGGGCGCGCAGGCGGGCGCGCCGAGCGGGGCCGCCGTCGAGGGCGGGGTGGTCAGGCCGAGCGTCGCGATCACGACGAGCGCGCTCAGCCCTGGTCGGAGCTTCAACATGCGCAAGTTCCCTCAGCAGATTTACTCGGAATCTTGCGCATCGTGTCAAGGCGAGTCAGCCGGATCAATGGCGGCCGTCATACCGGACCGCCATCACGCCCGTATGATCACCGCACGGGGCAGAACAGCTAGCGGTCGCTCCACTTGATCTCGTACGGCTTGAGCGTCAGCTCCTTGCCGTCCACCGTCGTGGTGACCTGCTTGTCGACCGTGTTGACCGCGAGGAGCCGCTGCGGCTGGGCCAGCACCCGCACCCGCGGGTCGGAGGAGGTGACCGGGTCGATCTGCGCGCCCGCCGGGAACCACCGGGTGAAGTCGCTCACCAGCTTGCCCGTCGGCATCAGCGCGCCCGTGCGCGGCTCCCACATGCAGGCCCTGCACTCGCCGTCCTTGGCCTGCGGGTTCCAGTACAGGGCCGTGCTGGCGCCGCTCTTGGCGAACTCCATCATCGAGGCGGCCTGCACGGCCAGCCGCATGGGCTCGTCCCAGACGGTGCCGTCCTCGGGCACGAAGTACCACTCCGACCACCACACCGGCAGGTCGCCGGTCTTCTCGCGCAGCCACTTGGTGATCGCGCTGAACTTGGCCAGGGCGCCGAACGCGTCCGGCAGCAGTTCGTGGGTCTCGGTGGGGGAGGCGCCGTCCACGACGACGAAGTCGGCGCCCTTCTTGTTCTTGAACCAGTACTCGAAGGCGTCGAGGGCGTGCTGGTTGACCGCCCCCCACGGGCCGCGCAGCTCGGTGTCGCCCTTGCTGTCGCTGTCGAAGCCCAGGTACGGGCCGCCGACCTTGGCGTCGGGACGGACCGCCTTCACCGCGTCGTACACCTTGTTGTACAGCTGGGTGTAGCCCTTGTAGTCCGCGGGCTTCTTGTGGTCACGCCAGAAGCCCTTGAACTCGTTCCAGACCATGAAGTACTTCACGTCCCGGTACCGCTCGGCCACGGTCGCCGCCAGCTTGGCGAACTCGTCGAAGTACTCCGGGTACGGCGCGTCCTCCAGGTGCTCCTTCCAGGCCGACTCCTCGGTCGGGCCCTCGGGGCCGCCCTTCATCCAGTCGGGGGCGCAGCACAGCGTGATGATCCCGGTGCCGCCGGACTCCCGCATGAAGTTCGTCCGGCTGTCGAGGTCCTCCCAGAAGTAGTCGCCCCGGCGCGGCTCGGGGTTGAGCGCGCCGAAGCCCATGATGTGCTGGTTCTGCAGCATCGGCGTCTCGGACAGCGCGCGGGCGACGTCCTGTTCCAGGCGCGGGGTGATGTTGTTGGCGCTGACGCCGGTGTGGGTCAGCCCCCAGCGCGGCCAGTCGGCTTCCACGGGCGGCGGCTTCTGGGCCTTCGCGGTGGCGGCGGGCGGGGACGCCTGCGGCGGCTGTGCGCCGGTGGTCTCCTGGCCGGCGGTGGCGCCGAGGGAGCATCCGGCGGCCAGCACGGCCAGGGCGGCGAACCCCATCACGCAGGCGGTCAACCGGCCGGAACGCCGCGACACCGTCCCCCCGCTAACTCTTGACACCTGAATCCCCACCTGGTCCTCGGCGCTTTTTGCCTAGAGGCTTCCATGCACCCGCAAACGCGGCAAACCAGTGGGACGGATTCACAGCCAAGCGTTACCTGGCGTTACCTTGCGGACGCGGCGGCGCTCCCGGCGCCCCTGGCGCGCCGGGAGGCCGCCGCGTCCTGTCCCTAGCGACCCTGCAGACCTCTGACGTTGTCCCCGAACGTCCAGCCCTTCGAGCCGTCCCAGTTGATCGACCAGGTCATCAGGCCCTTGAGCTGGCCGTTGAAGGCGTTCCAGCCCTGCGACACCAGCGAGGGCGCCATGTACCCGCCGCCGGCTCCCGGCTGCGCGGGCAGGCCGGGAACCTGCTTGTCGTAGGGGACGGTGATCGTCGTGCCCTGGATGGTCAGGCCGTTGTTCAGGCAGGTGGTCTGCACGGTGAAGCCCTGCACGGTGCCGGCGGAGTAGGAGTCGCCGGAGCAGCCGTACATGCTGCCGTTGTAGTACTGCATGTTCAGCCACCACAGGCGGCCGTTGTCGGCGTACTTCTTGATGATCGGCAGGTACGCGCCCCAGATCGACCCGTACGTCACGCTGCCGCCCGTCACGTACGCCGTCTCCGGCGCCATGGTCAGGCCGAACCCGGCCGGCATCTGGGCGAGCACGCCGTCGATGATCCGGATGAGGTTCGACTGCGAGGCCGAGAGCTGGGTGATGCTCCCGCCGCCGGTCAGGCCGGTCTCGATGTCGATGTCGATGCCGTCGAAGTTGTACTTCTTCAGGATCGGCACGACGGTCGCCACGAAGCGGTCGGCGACGGCGCTGGAGCCGAGGTCGATGCCGGCCGCCGCGCCGCCGATGGACATGAGGATCGTCGCGCCCGCGGCCTTGGCCTGGCACATCTCGGCCGGGGTGGCGACCTTGACGGTGGCGTCCATGCCGTCCTCCCACAGCACGGTGCCGTCGGAGCGGATGACGGGGAACGCGGCGTTGATCACGTTGTAGCCGTGCTGCTTGATGCGCGGGTCGGTGATCGGGATCCAGCCGAGCGGCGGGTGCACGCCGTTGATGGCGCCGTCCCAGTTCTCCCAGTAGCCCTGGATCACCTTGCCGGCCGGGCGCGGCTTGGTCGGGCAGGTGGTGTCGGTGGGCGTCACGGTGGGGGTCACGGTCGGGGTCACGGTCGGGGTGACCGTGGGCGTCACGGTGGGCGTGACGGTCGGGGTCACGGTGGGGGTCACCGTCGGCGTCACGGTCGGGGTGACTGTCGGGGTGACTGTGGGGGTGACTGTGGGGGTGGCGGTGCCGCCGGGGCCGTCGAAGTTGACGTCATCGGCGTAGTAGGTGCCCTGCCCGTACCAGCCGTGCAGGAAGATGACGGCGGTGCTCTGGTTCGCCGTCGTCGTGAACGACACGCTGAGCTGCGTGTACGCCGTCGCCGACGAGGTCCACGAGGAGGAGCCGCCGGTGACGCCGAGGTAGACGTAGCTGCCGCGCACCCAGGCGCTCAGCGTGTACGTCGTGCTCGGCCGCACCGACACCGACTGGGTGCACTGCGCGGTGTCGGACCCGCTGGCCGCCGCGGCCAGCGCCTTGGTGCCGGAGTGGACCGGGGTGGAGACCACGGACCCCAGCCCGCCGGTGCACGACCACGGCGACAGGGACCCGGTCTCGAAGTCCGGGTTGGTGAGGAGGTTGGCCGCCTGGGCGGAGGTCTGGACGACGAGGACGCCCAGTGCCGCCAGGACGGAGGCCAGCAGCACGACGAGGAGACGGCGCGTTCGCTTCATGGTGGACAACCCTTTCGTCGCCCGAGCGCGGGCCCGCGACCAGCGGGTTCATCGGATTATGTAAAGAAACTTTAAAGTTGTCCACGCGGCTTCCATACCACTTTGGTCATATCGCGGACGTGCCGTCCGGGCCCCCGCGGACCCGAACGGCACGTCGGGACGGCTCAGTTCACGTTGAGCGTGAACGTGCTCGTCGTGTTGCGGATGTCGGTGGCGTTGCCGCTCAGCCGCAGACCGTTGAACGTGGCCGAGCCGACCGCCGGGCCCTGTCCCGGCTCGGGCAGCTCGTTCACCCAGATGCCGAAGCCGGACTTGGCGTCGAAGGCGTCACCGCTCCTGCGCGCCCCCGAGATCGACACGTTCGTGAACACCGTGTCGGTGACGGGGTTCAGTGGCGTGCTCGGGCTGGAGTAGCCGGTCTGGAACATGATCCCGCTGTAGGTCGGGTCCACGATGTCCACGTCGGTCACCCGGATCGCGGTGAACTTCTTGGACGAGGAGAAGATCCACAGCGCCGGGAACGTCTGCTGTCCCCAGAAGTGCCCGCCGGAGCGCACGAGCGAGATGTTCTCGAACTTCGTCTGGCCCGGCCCGAAGTCCCGCATCGGGATGCCGAAGTCGAGCGAGCTGATCGTGATGCCCGAGTAGACGAGGGTGTCGGCGATGTAGGCGTTGCGCACGACGTTGTTCTGGCCGCCGTACACCGCGACGCCCGCGGCCCGCCAGGTCAGCAGCGAGCTGATGTTCTCGAAGACGTTGCCCGACTGGTCGGCGTTGACGTTGTCGATCGCCGCGAACAGCGCGAAGCTGTCGTCGCCGGTGGCGCGGGTCTCGACGTTGGTGATCAGGTTGTTCGTGCTGCCGTTGGTGAAGTTCGCGCCGTCGGCGAAGGTGTTCCTGATCCGCGAGTTCCTGATCGTGACGTGGTCGACGTTCGTGCCCCAGAACATGCAGATCTGGTGCTCGACCCAGATGTTGTCGATCGTCATGTTCGAGACCTTCGACAGGTCGAAGATCTTGCCGGGGCCGTCGATGCGCGAGGTGTAGTTGCCGAAGTGGGCGAACCCGGCGAACGTCGAGCCGTTCGACGACGCCTCGGTGCGCCAGCCGACGTCGGTGCCGTCCTGGCCGGAGGGCGAGACGAACCTGGTGTACCAGGGGCCCGCGCCGACCACCTTGACGGCCTTGCCGTACACCTGGAACTTGCCCGTCGTCTGGTACGTGCCGGCGGGCAGGTAGACGCCGGTCAGGTTGCTGTCCTGGCGCGCCTTGTCCAGGGCGTTCTGCACGTCCTGCTGGGAGAACCCGGCCGGTACGGCGTAGTGCGCGGGGTCGGGGTTCGCGGCCGGGGAGACCTGCTCCAGGCTGACGAAGTCGATGGCGTAGGTCGTGGTGTTGGCCGGGTCCTTCTGCAGCCTGATCGTGCTGCCCTTGGGGACGGTGGTGTTCAGCATGACGTTGGCCTCGTCGTAGATGTGCCGGGCCGGGCCGGCGCCGGGCGAGTTGCCGGGGCTCGCCTCCGCGCCGTACAGCCAGGCGTACTTCGAGGTCAGGTCGATGGCCTTGTGGAAGGCGCCGTCGACGTAGATGTTCAGGGTCGAGTTCGTCCCGCCGCCGCCCGGGGCGTCCGGGATGGAGAAGCGGGTGACCAGGGTGTTGGTGTCGGCTTTGGTGGTCCACTCGACGTAGGAGCCGTTCTGGTTCAGCGTCACCGCGCGGCGGCCCGACGCCTCGCCGGCCACCGTGCCGACGTCCCTGCTCGGGCCGACGACCTGCGCGCCGCCGCCGGTCACGCCGTCCTCGGCCTCGTAGGTGTCGTACGGCATGTTCGCGCCGCGGCCCACGAAGAGCTGCTGGGTGCTGGTGTTGTTGGCCTGCTTGACCGGCAGCTCGTTGGCGTCGTTCGCGATGACGGTCTTCACCGTGTACCTGCCGTTGGCGGCCGTCCAGGTGCCCAGGGCGACGGGCGCGGTGGTGGCGCCGGCGGCGATCGCGCCGCTGTGGGAGCCGGTGAGGGTCCTGACGACCGTGCCCGCCTCGTTCGCGACGGTCAGCGTGACGCCGTGCGCGCCCGCCGCCGAGGCGACCGTGCCCTGGTTCTTGATCGCGACCGAGAACGTGACCGTGCTGCCGCCGGCCGGGTTGCCCGGCGTCCAGGAGACCGGCGAGGCGACGAGGTCGGAGGTGTCCACCGGCTTGACCACCAGCGGGGACGGGCCGGTGAGGGAGTTGTTGGACTCGTTCTGCTCGATGACGGTCCCGGCGTCGTCGGCCTTGGCGGTGACCGGGTAGTTGCCGGCGTCCCGGGCGCCGATGTTCGCGGTCACGGTCGCGGAGGCGCCGGCGGCCAGCGCGCCCACGTTCGCGGTGGCGACCTTGGCGGCGCCGAGGGAGAAGGCGACGTCGGTCGCGGCCGACGGCGCGTTGCCGGCGTTCCTCACCACGGCCGACAGCGTGACGGCGTCGGTCTCCACCGGCGCCTGCGGCGTCCAGGACAGCGAGGTCACGGTCAGGTCCGGGTTCGGCGCGGGCACGCCGATCACCTGGAGCTCGGCCACCTGTCCCGCCGGGGCCCCGGTGTTGGCCGTGAACGACAGCCGCACGTCGGCCACCCGCGCGCCGACCGGGACCGTCACCGTGTTCCCCGAGGCCGGGTTGAACGTGTACGACGCCGAGGAGACCAGGTTCGTGAACCCCGAGGCCCCCTGCTCCCGGCCGAGCACCTGGAAGGTCTGGGTACGGGTGCTCCACACGGCCGCCGGGTCGAGCCTGACCACGACCGAGGACACGTCGGCGTTCGCGCCGAGCTGCACGGTGAGCGTGTTCGGGTAGCTGCCGCCCGCGCCCTCCCAGTACGTCGTCACGCTGTTGTCGTTGGCGTTGGCGGCGACGTAGGTGTGCACGTAGGAGGAGGCGGTGATCGGCTTGCCGGCGGCCAGGTTGGAGCCGCCCCCGCCGCTGCCGGTCCGGGTGACGGTGTTGCTCGGAGGCGACTGGTTGCCCGCCGCGTCCCTGGCCCTGACGTGGTAGGAGACGGTGAGCGTGCCGGGCTGGTTGTCGGTGTAGGTCAGCACGTTCCCGGCGACGCTGGCGCGCAGCGCGTTGTTGGCGTAGACGTCGTAGCCGGTCACGCCCACGTCGTCGGTGGCGGCGGTCCAGGTCAGCTTGATCTGGCCACTGGCGGGCTCGGTGTAGGCCAGGTCGCCGGGCGCGGCCGGGGCCTGGGTGTCGCCCGAGCCGGGGCCGTACACCTCGAACTCCGAGACCTGGGCGGCGGGCCAGCCGGTGTTGGCGGTGACCGTCACCCGGACGTACCGGACGGTCGCCGCGGTGAAGGTGATCGTCGCCGCCGGGGCGAACGTGCGGACGGCCGAGGCCGAGAGGGTGGTGGTCGGCGGGTTGTCGGTGCCGCCCTGCACCGTCAGCGTCTGCGTCCTGGACTCCCACGTGGAGGGCAGCTTCAGGACCAGCTGGTTCACGCTGACGGCCGAGCCGAGGTCCACCTGGATCCACTGGGGGAAGGCGTTGTTGGCGCTCTCCCAGTAGGTGGCCTGGTTGCCGTCGGTGGCGTTGCCGCCGCCGTACACGTCGGTGCTGCTGCTGACCGTGACGGGCTTCCCGGCCGCCAGGTTCGGGCCCGCGGCCGCGGCCGGAAGGGCCGTCCAGCCGATCATCGCCAGGGCGACCGCGACGGCCGCCGCGAGCGGTCGTAAGAGGGAAGGCTTGCGCTTCATGGGGGGTGTCACCTCTCGTCAGGCTGGGAGGGTTGCCCGCACCTTAAGTTGACCAATAGAAATACGCAATGTTTCTACTTCATTTCGCAAATAATCGACTGTGGGTTGGCATCCCGCCTGTCCTGAAGGAGCCAGCTCAAGAGCCCTGCGCGACTCGCGGTTCTCGTGGACAGTGGCTGCAAGGCAGGGCGCAAGCTGTTGCAAGTGTTTGCGGATTTGGTCGTATAGTTTGCGCATGACCCGACGACTCGGAGACGTGGCCAAGAAGGTCGGCATGAGTGAGGCGACCGTGAGCCGGGTGCTCAACGGCAAGCCCGGCGTGTCGGAGGCCACCAGGGAGGCCGTGCTCACGGCGCTCGACGTCCTCGGGTACGAGCGCCCGACCCGCCTGCGCGGCGACCGCGCCCGGCTGGTCGGCCTGGTGCTCCCCGAGCTGCAGAACCCGATCTTCCCCGCGTTCGCCGAGGTCGTCGGCGGCGCCCTGGCCCAGCAGGGCTTCACCTCCGTGTTGTGCACGCGCACGGTCGGCGGGGTCAGCGAGGCCGACTACGTGAGCCTCCTGCTCTCGCAGCAGGTCTCCGGCGTCGTCTTCGCCGGCGGGCACTACGCCCAGGCCGACGCCTCCCACGGGCACTACGAGCTGCTCTCCGAGCGCGGGTTGCCCACCGTCCTGGTCAACGCCGCGGTCGAGCACCTGGGGTTCCCGCAGGTGTCGGCCGACGACGTGGTGGCCGCCGAGATCGCCCTCGGCCATCTGCGCAGCCTGGGCCACGAGCGGGTGGGCCTGGTGCTCGGGCCGCGCGACCACATGCCGTCCCGGCGCAAGCTCGCCGCCGTGGCCGACCAGGTCGATCCCGCGCTGGTCGAGCACAGCATGTACTCGCTGGAGGGCGGCCACGCGGCCGCCGCCCGGCTGGTCGCCAAGGGCGTGACCGGCATCGTGTGCGCCAGCGACATGCTCGCGCTCGGCGCGGTGCGGGCCGTGCGCCGGGCCGGCCTGTCGGTGCCGGAGCACGTCTCGGTGGTCGGGTTCGACGACTCGGCCCTGATGAACTGCACCGACCCGCCGCTGACCACCGTCCGCCAGCCGATCGACGCCATGGGCCGGGCGGCCGTCGACCTGCTCATCGCGCAGATCGACAAGCACGTGGTGCCCGCCGACGAGCTGCTGTTCGACCCGGAGCTGGTGGTCAGAGCCTCGACGGGACGGGTGCGCGACCCCCTCTGAAGGCGGCTTCCGGTGACCTAGTCGTTATCTTGCAATCCCATGTCGAAACATTGCGGACATCTGAGCGATCTGCCATTGTGAGCGCACAGCGGGGCGCCTCACCGTCCCCCGGCTTCGTCAAGCTTCGGAAGGGTCAGATCGATGAAGAGATCGGACTATCGCAGGACTGTGGGGCTGCTCCTGGCGGCAGGCCTGAGCATGAGCGCCGCGGCCTGCGGCAGTGACGACGACACCAAGCCCCAGGCACAGAACAGCGCCTCAGGTGCCGCGCAGGTGAACATCACCGTCGCCTGCCAGCCCGCGAAGTCCGCGCCCAAGGAGCGTCAGGCCTGGGACGACGACGTGGCCGCGTTCCAGCAGGCCCACCCCGGCGTGACGGTCAAGAGCACCGACCAGCAGCCCTGCTTCGATCCCAAGACCTTCGGGCCGAAGATGGCCGGCGGCCAGATGGAGACCGTGTTCGTGGTGCCGGTCACCAACTACGCCGACGTGATCGGCAAGGGCCAGGGCCTCGACATCACGCAGTACACCGGTGAGATCAAGAACTGGAACGACCTGCGCCAGGACGTCCGCGACCTGGTCACCAAGGACGGCAAGGTCTACGGCGTCCCCAACGTGCACTACAGCGTCGGCCTGGTCTACAACCGGGCGCTGTTCACCAAGGCCGGGCTCGACCCCAACACCCCGCCCAAGACCTGGGACGAGGTCCGCGAGGCGGCCAAGAAGATCGCCGCGCTCGGCGGCGGCGTCATCGGCTACGGCGAGTACTCCGGCGGCAACACCGGCGGCTGGCACTTCAACCAGGCCCTGTACGGCCGCGGCGGCGACATGGTCTCGGCCGACGGCAAGACCGCCGCGTTCAACTCGCCCGAGGGCAAGGCCGTGCTGCAGTTCCTGAAGGACCTGCGCTGGGTGGACAAGAGCACCGGCGCCAAGCTGTTCAACGCCTGGGAGCCCCTCATGCAGGCCATGGGCTCGGGCAAGGTCGGCATGATGCTCGGCGCCCCCGACGTCGTCACCGACGTGGTCAACAAGTTCAAGGGCGCCTCCACCGACTACGGCATCACCGGCTTCCCCGAGGCCAAGGCGTCACTGAGCGGCGGCGAGGCGTTCTTCGTCAACCCCAAGGCCACGCCCGAGCAGGTCAAGGCCGGTCTGGCCTGGGTGGACTTCCGGTTCAACACCGTCGACAAGGGCCGCTTCGACTTCGCCCGCGGCAAGGCGCTCGGCAACCCGGTCGGCGTGCCGGACAACGACGTCTACGGCGCCTCGCCCACCGGCAAGGCCATCCAGGACGGCCGCAAGGCCAGCGCCACCCTGCCGGTGGAGAACTACCAGCCGTACGTGGACGCCTCGGCCACCATCCCGCCCAAGATGGAGCCGCCGCACGCCCAGGAGCTCTACGCCATCCTCGACGTGGCCATGTCGGCCGTGCTGAGCCGCGAGGACGCCGACGTCGACCAGCTCCTCGCGGACGCCGAGACCAAGGCGAACGCCATGCTGGCCAGCAAGGGCTGAGCGGAACGTGAGACCGGGGCGCCGCGTCCGCCGGCGCCCCGGTACGTCGAGTCGGTGATCGGAGACACCCCATGAGCATTGCCACCGCCGGAACCGCGCGACGGCCGAGGCCGCCCTCGCCGCTGCGCCGGGCGTTGCGGAGGAACCTGACGGCCTACGGGTTCATGGTCGGGGCGCTGTTCTGCTTCGTACTGTTCTCCTGGTATCCCATCGTCCAGGAGTTCATCCTCGGCTTCCAGAAGACCGACCTGGTCAACGAGCCCGAGTGGGTCGGCCTGGAGAACTTCAGGACCGCCTTCGCCGACCCCGCCTTCGGGCCCGCGTGGCTGAACACGCTCACCTTCACCGTCCTCGCGCTGGTGCTCGGCTACGGGCTGCCGTTCGCGGTGGCGATCCTGCTCAACGAGCTCCGCCACTGCCGGGCCTACCTGCGGTTCGTGGTGTACCTGCCGGTCATGCTGCCCCCGGCCGTCGCGGTGCTGCTCTTCCGCTGGTTCTACGACCCCGACGTCGGCCTGTTCAACCAGATCCTCGGATTCTTCTCGCTGCCCGGCCTCAACTGGATCTACTCCACCGACACCGCGCTGCTCTGCCTGGTGCTCGTCTCGACCTGGATGAACATGGGCTCGGCGACCCTGATCTACCTCGCCGCGCTGCAGAACATCTCGCCCGACCTCTACGAGGCCGCCGAGCTCGACGGCGCCGGCGTGTGGAAGCGGATCAGGCACATCACGATCCCGCAGACCCGGCTGATCCTGCTGCTCATGCTGATGTTGCAGATCGTCGCGACCATGCAGGTCTTCATCGAGCCGTACCTGCTGACGGGCGGCGGCCCCGAGAACGCCACCGCCACCGTCGCCTTCCTGATGTTCCAGCAGGCGTTCACCTACAGCAACTACGGCGCGGGCGGCGCGCTGGGGATGATGCTCATGGTCGTCCTGCTCGCCTTCGCCGCCGTGCAGCTCCGGCTGACCCGCGAGGAGAAGAGCTGACCATGTCGAACGCCACCCTGCAACGCCCCGCCGCGCCCTCCTCGGCAGGACGCCGGGCACGGCGGCGGCCGCCCCGGCGCATCGAGGTGCAGTTCCGCACGATCATCTCCCCGCACCAGCTCAACAGCCGGTGGGGGCGGCGCGTCTACTGGACGGTCCTGGTCGCGACGGTCGTGACGTTCACGGTCGTCTTCCTGCTGCCGATGTACTGGATGATCACCGGCGCGCTGAAGTCGGCCGAGGAGTTCGCCCAGGTGCCGCCCACGCTCTTCCCCGAGAAGCTGAACTTCGGGAAGTTCCTGGAGGCGTGGGAGCTGTTCGACATCGGCACGCTGCTGCGGAACACCGTCGTGTACGCCGGCGGCGGCTGGCTGATCACCATGGCGGTCGACGTCACTGCCGCGTACGCGCTGTCCAAGCTGCGCCCGGCGCTCGGCAACGTCATCCTCGGCGCGATGCTGGCCACCCTGATGATCCCGCCGATGGTCGTGCTCATCCCCACCTATCTCGCCATCCACGACGTGCCGATCTTCGGCTGGGACCTGCTGAACAACCCGTGGGGCCTGTGGCTGCCCGCCGCGGCCAACGGCTTCAACATCTTCCTGCTCAAGAGGTTCTTCGACTCCATCCCCCGCGAGCTGCTCGAAGCCGCCCAGATCGACGGCGGCGGCCCGTTCCGCATCCTGTGGTCGGTGGTGCTGCCGGTCTCCCGCCCGATCCTCGGCGTGACGTCGATCTTCACGATCGTCACCTCGTTCAAGGACTTCATCTGGCCGCTGCTCGTCATGAGCGACAGCGAGAAGATGACGCTCAGCGTGGGCCTGGCCCAGACCGCCGGGGCCGTGTCGCAGGACCAGGTCATGGGCGGCCTGGTGATCGCCAGCATCCCGACGATCATCGTCTTCTTCATCTTCCAGCGGCACATCATGGCGGGACTCACCGCCGGCAGCCTCAAGGGCTGAGTGCCTCCACCTATGGCAAGGAGTTGTCTTCAGCATGTCCGAAACGTGGTGGCGGGGAGCCGCGATCTATCAGGTCTACCTGCGCAGCTTCGCCGACGGCAACGGTGACGGCGTGGGCGACCTGGCGGGGCTGCGGGCACGTTTGCCGTACCTGTCGACGCTCGGGGTGAACGCGATCTGGCTCAACCCCTGGTACCCGTCGCCGCTGGCCGACGGCGGGTACGACGTGGCCGACTACCGGGACATCGATCCCGTGTTCGGCACCCTGGCCGAGGCGGAGGAGTTCATCGCCGAGGCGCACGAGCTGAACATCAGGATCATCATCGACGTGGTGCCGAACCACAGCTCGACCGCGAGCGAGTGGTTCCGGGAGGCGCTGCGCGACCCGTCCGTGCGCGACCGGTTCTGGTTCCGGGACGAGCCCGGCGAGTGGCAGTCGATCTTCGGCGGCCCCGCCTGGACCCAGGTGCCCGACGGCCAGTGGTACCTGCACCTGTTCGACCCCGGGCAGCCCGACCTCAACTGGACCAACCCGGACGTCCACCGCGAGTTCCACGACGTGCTGCGCTTCTGGTACGACCGCGGCGTGGACGGCATCCGCATCGACTCCGCCGCCCTGCTCACCAAGCCCGACGGCCTGACCGGCTCGTACGAGGACCTGGACGAGGTCCACGACGTCTACCGGAGCTGGCGCCTGATCAACGACGAGTACGACGACCGCGTCCTGGTCGGCGAGGTGTGGCTGCCCGACCAGGAGCGCCTGGCCCGCTACCTGCGCCACGACGAGCTGCACACCGTCTTCAACTTCCCGTTCCTGGCCTGCCCCTGGGAGCCCGCCGGCCTGCGCCAGGTGATCGAGCAGACCCTCGCCACCCACACCCCGCTCGGCGCCCCGCCCACCTGGGTGCTGTCCAACCACGACGTCGCCCGCGTCGTCACCCGGTACGGCCGCGCCGACACCTCCTGGGACCACGGCGACCGCAGGGACGGCGCCCCCTCCGACCTGGAGCTCGGCTACCGCCGGGCACGTGCGGCGGCGCTGCTGGCCATGGCGCTGCCCGGCGGCATCTACATCTACCAGGGCGAGGAGCTGGGCCTGCCGGAGGTGGACGACATCCCCGACGAGCTGCGCCAGGACCCGATGTGGCGGCGCTCGAACCACACGGTGAAGGGGCGCGACGGGTGCCGGGTGCCGCTGCCGTGGTCGGGCGACGAGCCGCCGTTCGGGTTCGGCACGGCCACGCCGTGGCTGCCGCAGCCGGACGCCTGGAACAAGCTCACCGTCGAGGCCCAGAGCGCCGATCTGGGCTCGATGCTCAACCTCTACAGGAACGGGCTGCGCATCCGCGCCGAGCGGCTCGGCGACGGCACGCTCACCTGGCTCGACCTGGGCCCCGACGTGCTCGCCTTCACCCGGGACTCCGGCCTGACCTGCGTGGTCAACCTGGGCCCCGGCCAGGTGCCGCTGCCCGCCCACGACACGGTCCTGCTGGCCAGCGGCGCCCTGGACGGCGACCGCCTGCCCGCCGACACGGCGGCCTGGCTCGCCTGACCGCCCCGGCCCCCTGCCCCCGCCTGCGGCCGGGGTCGGGGGCGGGGTCGGGGTCGGGGTCGTGCCTGTCCTGCGCCCGGCCTGCCCGGGCGCGGGACCGCGTCCGGCCTGTCCCGGGCGCCGGAGTTCGGCCGGGTCAGCTCTGGACGCGCAGGTCGGCGAAGAGGGCGCGGTGGTCCGAGCCCGGCAGGTCGAGGATCCGCGCGTCCACCGCCCGCGTGCGCCCGTCCGTGAGCACGTGGTCGATGGCGACCAGCGGCGGGATCCGGCGCATCGGCCAGGTGGGCACCAGCCCGTTGCCGGTGGCCGCCGCCGCGTCGGTGTAGCCGGTGCCCAGCAGCCGCCGGAACACGGCGTGGTCCAGCGTGGCGTTGAAGTCCCCGGCCAGGATCCGCGGCGCGCCCGTGGACGACGCGGGCGGCAGCGTCCCGACCCCCGCCTCCCACTCCGGCACGGTCGAGGGCACCGGCGCCACCGGATGCACGACCACCACCTCCACCGAACCGCCGGGCAACGCCGCCTCCACGACCGGCATGTGGTGCCCGACCGGCTGGAACACGCCCGTACGCTCGGTCAGCGGGTAGCGCGCGTACACGCCGCTGCCCACCGGCCCCCACGTCTCCGGCTTGGTGACCTGGTACGGCAGCAGCGTCTCCAGCCCGGCCGCCGTCAGCCGGTCGCGTTCCGACCAGGTCAGCTCCTGGAGGCTCAGCACGTCCACGTTCAGCGTGCGCACCAGGTCGACGATCGTGCGGGCGTCGCCGCGGCCGCCGTTGAGGTTGGCGGTCAGCACGCGCAGCGGACGGCCGGTCGCGGCGTCCGCCCCGCCGGGCAGGGCGCGCGGGAGCACCAGCCAGGCCAGGCACACGCACACCGCCAGCATGACCGCGACCGCCGCCCTGCTGCGGGCCAGCGCCGCCACCCCCAGCATCAGCAGCGCCGCGATCCCGAAGTACGGCGTGAAGGACACCAGCGGGACCAGCAGGAAGCCCGACTCCAGGCCGCCGAGCCGGACCGCCGTCCCCGCCGCGAAGAGCACCGCGACCGCCGTCGCCAGCCGCCGCCGCCACACCCGGCGCGGACGCGTCCGCACGGGTTCCACCGCTTCGTCCGTCAGCACAGCCCGAACCCTAGGCCGCGATTCTTAAACGCAGATGAGCGTCAGGCGGGACCGAGGCTCCACGCGCTGAGGAGAGCGTCGCCGCCGGCGCCCACGACGACGGGACGGCCCTCCAGCTCGGCCAGCGCCAAGGCCCGGATCTCGGCGCCCGGCCCCGGGCCCAGCTCCCCGATGACCTTGCCGTCGGCCAGGTTCCAGACGCGGACGACCGTCTCGCCGCCACCCGGCGCGTGCGCGACGACCGCGACGGGCCTGCCGCCGAGCGCGCCCACGACCAGGGAGGACGTCCCCCGGTCGTCGGGGCTGCGGCGGCTGAACGTCCACTTCTTCCTGCGCCTGCCGGTGGCCAGGTCGTAGACGCGCAGGGTGGCGTCCAGGTGGGTGGAGACCAGGACGGGACGGCCGTCCAGCTCGCCGCAGGCGAGCAGCTCGATGCCGCCGATCTCGCCGGTCTTGTAGGTGTGTGTCACCTTTCCGTCAGACAGGCGGCGTACCCGGACGCGGTTGCTGCCGTCGCCGGTGACGAGCACGTCGTCGCCGCCGAGCCGGCCGAAGGCCAGGCCGTTGACGCCCTGGAAGTGGTCGGTGACGGCGGGGCCGATCTGGCGGCCGGTGGCGATGTCCCACAGGCGTACGACGCTGTGCAGGTCCTTGAGGCTGTCGTACTTCTGGGTGACCGCGACGCCGCGTCCGGCGGTGGTGACGGCGATGACGGGGTCGGCCGCGCTCACCCTGCCGAGGACGCCGCCCGCCGGGTTCCACAGCCGCGTCCCGCCGTCGCGGTGCCCGGTGGCGGCCCTGCCGTCGCCGCAGGCCACGGCGGTCGCGGCGGCGCCTCCGTCGCCGAGCCTGAGGACGGTCGCGGGCGCCGCGGCCAGGTCCCAGACGAGCGCCACGCCCTTGGACGTGCCGCAGACGACGGTGGAGCCGGCGGCGGCCAGGACGGCCGGCTCGCCACTGCCGGCGGGCAGCGGCACGGGCTCCCTGACCGGCGCGCCGAACGGCTCGGCCGCGGGGGTCGGGCCGGTGGACCCCGTGGGAGATCCGGTGGGGTCCGCAGTCGGGTCCGCTGTCGGGGACGTGCCGGGCGCGGGGCTCGTCGCGGCCGTCGCGGGGGCCGTCGGCGTGCCCGACGCCGGGAGGCCGGTCGGGTCGCCGGTGGGGCCGGGGGGCGGGTCGTCGGCGAGGCTGTTCGCGGGGCGCAGGAGGAGGAACGCGGACGTGGCCGCGGCGGCCACGGCCGCCGCACCGCCGACCATCACGGCCCGCCGGCTGACCCGCCGATACGCACCCGGCCTGGTCATCTCCCCGTGAAACGCGGGCCCGGTAGCCCCGGCCCCGGGCGGCGGAACCGTCCCCGGGCCCGCAGCTCCGGTCCCGGGCGGCGGAACCGTCCCCGGGCCCGTCGCCCCGGCAGGGGGAACCGTCGCCCCGGTCGCGGGGGGAGGGGCCGTCGCCGGGGAGTGCGCCGGGCCAGGGGCGGCGGGCGCGGCGGGTGTGTGCGGCGGGCTCGGCGGGGCGGGGGGAGGTGGTGGGGTCTGGAGGGAGGCCGGGTGGGGGGTGCCGGGGGCGCTGATGAGGTGGCGCAGGAGGGCGGCGGGGGTGGGGCGGGCGGCGGGGTCCTTGGCGAGGCAGGACCGGATCGGCTCCACCAGGCGGGCCGGCAGGCCCGTCAGGTCCGGTACGCCGCTCATGACCTTGTGCAGGATGGCGGCGACCGTCTCCCCGGCGTACGGCGGATGACCGGTGGCCGCGAACACCATCGTCCCCGCCCAGCTGAACACGTCGGACGCCGGCCCGACCCGCTCACCCGCGAACTGCTCCGGCGACATGTACGCCGGCGTCCCCATCGGCGCCGAGGCCATCGTCGTCGCCCCCAGCGCCTTGGCGATGCCGAAGTCGATCACGATCGGCCCCTCGGGCCCCATCAGCACGTTGCCCGGCTTGAAGTCGCGGTGCACGATGCCGGCCTCGTGGATGGCGGCCAGCGCGGTCAGCGTGGAGATCGCCAGCCGGTCCAGCGCGCCCCCGGTACGCGGCCCCGACTCCCGGACGAGCCTCTGCAGGGTGTCGCCCGCGACGTACTCGCTCACGATGTACGGCCGCCCGTCGGCCACCCCCACGTCCAGCACGGCGGCGGTGCAGAAGGCGGCCACCCGGCGCGCCGCCTCGGCCTCGCGCAGGAGGCCCCGGGTGACGGCGTCGTCCTGGGTCAGGTGGCTGTGCAGCAGCTTGACCGCGACCTCGCGGCCTGTGCCGTCGACGCCCTTGTAGACGACTCCCTGCCCGCCGGAGCCGAGCACGCCGAGCAGCCGGTGGTCGCCGATCCTCTCGGGATCGCCCGGCCGGAGCGGACGGACTTCCGGCATTCCGCTCCCTTCCTCGGGCACGTACGGGGACATGTCGGCGAACCACACCCTAGGGCCGTTCGGCCGGGCCCCGGAAGGCGGGGCCCGCGCCGGATGGCAGGATCGAATCCGGCACCGCACAGGAGAAGCCGGCACCGCACAGGAAAGGCGTCCCAGATGGCTCCGAGGATCGCGACCGCCCGCCGCGTCGACCTGCCCGAACTTCTCGACTTCCTCCGCCCCCGGCATCACGGCCTGCTCTCGACGACCCGCGCCGACGGGCGTCCCCAGCTCTCGCCGGTCTCGTGCGGCCTCGACGGCGAGGGCCGGATCGTGGTCTCCACCTACCCCGAGCGCGCCAAGGCCCGGAACGTGCGGCGCGACGAGCGCGTGTCGATGTGCGTGCTGTCCGACGACTGGGACGGCCCGTACGTCCAGGTGGACGGACGGGGAGAGGTCCTGGACCTGCCCGAGGCCCTCGACGCGCTGGTGGACTACTACCGGTGCATCGCCGGCGAGCACCCCGACTGGGAGGAGTACCGGGAGGCCATGCGCCGCCAGAACAAGTCGCTGATCCGGATCTCGATCGACCGCTGGGGGCCGATCGCGACCGGCGGCTTCCCGGCCGGTGCGACCTCCGGCGGCTGAGCGCGCCGCCGTGGGCCCGCCGCGTCAGCGGGCCAGCACCTCGCGCAGCACGTCGGCGAACTCCTTCGGCCGGTCGACGAAGCCGCCGTGCTCGCCGGGGAACTCGACCGGCGGCGTGCCGAGCAGGTCGGCCAGCGCCTGCGAGGTGCGGTAGGTGAGCAGGCCGCCCGACTCGGCCCCGATGCCCACGACGACCCGGGCCGGTCCGGCCTTCAGCGCCGCGACGTCGGGGACGTAACGGGTGGTGCCGCGCAGCTCGTGCAGGAAGAAGTGGGCGGCGTCGGCCAGGTCCTGCTCGGGCGACTCGCTCGGCGGCGGGGGCGGGGCGTCCTCGCCGCCCTCGAAGCCCGCGGTGGCCATGAACTTCCCGAACGCCGCCCCCGGGCCCTCCCGGCGGAACGTCTCGATGATGTCGTCCACCTCGGCGCGCCGCTGGGCCACGTCGGGCAGCAGCTCCAGCACGGGCGGCTCGTGCGCGACGAGCGTGCGCACGCGGGTGGGGTGGCGGGCGACCAGGGCCAGGCCGGTCACCGCGCCGCCGCTGCTGCCGAGCACGTCGGCGGACTCGGCGCCGAGCGCGTCCATGATCGCGATCGCGTCGTCGGCGCGCAGGGCCGGGGTGGAGTCCTGGTCGGGGTCGTCGAGCGTGCTGCCGGACACGCCGCGCGGGTCGTGCGTGACGACGGTGTGCTCCCCGGCCAGCTCCTCGGCCAGCGGGACGAAGGCCTCGGCGTTCATCGGCGCGCCCACGAGCAGCAGCAGGGGGCCGCTGCCGCGGACGTGGTAGCGCAGGCGGCCGCCCGGGATGTCGAGAATGTGCGTGGTGCTCATCGGTGTGGGTCCTTCCTCGGAATCGGGGTGACGCCGGGTTGGACTCCCGCGGGCGCGCGAACTCATCGGTCCTGCGGGCAGCTCGTCGAAATCTCGTGATCAGGGCTCTTTGACCTCGTCGAACAGGTTCTCGACGGCCGCGACGATCCGCCGGGTGGCCGGGGAGACGGCGTCCGGGCCGTCGAACGGGTGCGCCGCGCCCTCGGCGACCCCCTCGACGGTGGCCAGGTCGGCCCCCGGATGGCAGACGACGTCCGGTTCGGGCAGGTTGGCCAGCAGGAACTCGCCCTGACCCGCCCGCGCGTCGGACGGGTGCGCCCCCCGCCGCACCCACCGCAGGTGTCCCGACCGGTCCAGACGGTAGACGCCGGAGCCCTGGGCGGCGACCACGCGTACGGGGGTGTCGCGGTCCAGGCGGACCCTGACGTGGAAGGGGCCGCCCGGCCGGGCCGCGCGCAGCAGCGTGCGCTGGTTGAACTCGTGCGCGTCCCCCAGCCAGGTCACCGGCCCGCCGAGCATCACCGACAGGTGGGCCAGCACGAACGGGGGCAGCCCGGCGGCCTGCTGGTTGACCGACGACACCTCGGTGCCCTCGTGGTGCCGCCACTTGACCGACGACAGGTAGACCCGCTCGTCCGGCGTGAGGATGGCCTCCACGCTGAACAGGCCGGCCGCGCCGTACCTGCGCCAGGCCCAGGACGCGATGCGCTCGGCGCACTCGACGAGCAGCGCGGCGGCGGGCGTCGGCCAGGGACGCGACCAGTCGTCGCCCGTGCTGCGCATCGGCCCCGCGCCCAGCTCGGCGATCCCGGCCGAGGTGTGGGCGGGGCGGTCGGCGTACACCCGGACGCCGCCGTCGCCGCCGGGCACGCTGAGCACCGCGATCGTGCACGGCCAGCCCGGCACGTACGCCGCCACCCGGTACGGCCCCAGCAGGCGGGCAGCCCGGGGCATGTCCCTCTCGTCGGCGACGACGACGGTGCCGTGCCGGTCCGCCCGCCCGCCCGCCTGCACCACGACCCGTTCGGTGCCGACCGCGCGCCGCAGCTCGGCGAGTCCGGGCAGCCGCTCGACGTGCACGCAGGGGACCCGGGCCACCGCCGGCACGCCGGCCGCCCGCAGCAGGTCGTCCAGCAGATGCTTGGCCTCGATCGCGGCCCGCACGTCGGCGTCGATGGCCGCGACCACGCCGCCGGGGCCGGCCAGCTCGCGCAGCCGGGCGTTGTCGTACCAGGTGAAGACGACCGGCGGGCGGTCCAGCTTGAGCAGGTGCCGGGCGGCCTCGTGCCGGACGCGGGGCAGCCAGGCGCGCCGCTCGGCGACCGAGCGGGTCCTGGTGCGGTCCTCGGCGGCGACGACCATGCCGGGCAGCGCCGGGTCCCAGGCCGAGTAGCAGCCGATGCTCAGAGCCGGGCGCAGCGCCCCGATCGAGGCCGGGCCGGTGTAACCGGTGCGCAACGCCGTGCTGAACCGTTCGACGCACACCAGCGGGCGGCCCGCCAGCGCGGTCGTCAGCTCCTCGTGCGCCGCCTCCTCCAGCCCGGTCTCGCGCCGGTCCTCGCCGTCCAGCCCGTCCATCAGACCTCCCTCGTCGCAACCGGCTCAGGACCGTCACCCGGGGGCCACGGTCCGCACCCTTGACGATGAGCCATGGCCGGCGGACCGTCGAGGCCACCGCGATGTGAAGCGATGTGAAGACGAGATGCCGCCCCGGCGTACCCTCCCAGTCGTCAACCGGGCGCTCGCGGCGTTGATCGAGCAGGCGGGGTGGACGCACGCGGCCACCGCGCGGCACGTCAACGCCGTCGCCGCCGAGAGTGGCGAGCGCGTGCACTACGACCGCTCGGCGGTCGGCCACTGGCTGACCGGCACGATCCCGCGCCCCGAGGCGGTGCGCGCGGCGATCGAGGCGTTCCGCCGCCGCCTGGGCAGGCCCGACCTGCGCCCGGCGCATCTGGGGTGGCCCGAGCCGGGCGGGTGGCCGTGGTCCGACGACCCCTGGCGCGGCGACCCGGTCGCCCGGCTGGCCGTGCTGGGGGAGGACGACCTGCTCAACCGGCGCACGTTCACCCTGGCCGCCTTATCCGGTTTATCCGGCTTATCCGTTCTGTCGGGACGTCGTCCGGCGCGTCATCCAGCGGGGCGCGCGGGGGCCCGCCGGGCGGGCGCGGGCGACGTCGAACGCATCCGCGCCACCACCCGCGCCTTCGCCGACCTGGACGACCTCTACGGCGGCGGCCACGGCCGCGCCGCGGTCGCCGCCTACCTGTCCCGCGAGGTCACCCCCCTCCTGCACGGTACGACCGGCCGCCACAGGCCCGACCTGTTCGCCGCCGCCGCCGAGCTGAGCTACCTGGCCGCCTACATGGCCATGGACGCCGGCGCCCACGCCCTGGCCCAGCGCTACTACATCAGCAGCGTGCGCCTCGCCGACGAGGCCGCCGACCTGCTGCTGCGCGCCACCGCCCTGCGCAGCATGGCCGTCCAGGCGGCCGAACTGGGCCACGACGGCGACGCGCTGGCCCTGGCCGAGGCGGCCGCGTCCGCGCTGGCCGGGCACGGCCCCGCCCGCACCCAGGCGTGGATCACCGGCATGCGCGCCGAGACCCACGCCGCCGCCGGGACCCGCTGGGACGCCCTCCGGCTGCTCGGCCGCACCGAGACCCAGCTCGAACGCGCCGACTCCGCGCCCGAGTCGGAGTGGACGGGCAACTACCGGCGCGAGTCCCTGGAACACCAGATCGGCCTGACCCTCACCCAGCTCGGCGACCACGCCACCGCCGCCCGCCACTTCGCCGCGTCCATGCGGGCCAGGCGGCCGGTCGAGCTGCGCACCCGTGCCCTGATCGGGCTGCGGGCGGCCCACTCCCTTCTGCGCGCGGGCGAGGTCGACCAGGCCGCGGCCACCGTCCTCGACCTGAGCGACGACATCCGGCGGATCTCCTCGGCCCGGGTGCGGGAGGAACTGCGCGTCCTGCGCGCCGCCTGGCAGCCCCACCGCGGCAACCCCCTGGTCGGCCGCGCGGACCGCGCGGTCGCAAGCTGACCCCGCCGCCGGGCGGGAGGCCGCGGGTTCTTCCAGGGGGGCTCTAGGATCGCGGCGTGATCAGGAACGCGTACTGCTCCTTCTGCGGCGCCGCCTTCGCCCCCGCCCAGCCCTGGCCCCGCACCTGCGCGGCCTGCGGGAACACCAGCTACCTCAACCCCCTGCCGGTCGCGGTGACGCTGCTGCCCGTCGACGACGGCCTGCTCGTGGTACGCCGGGACGTCGAGCCGCACCGCGGCGAGCTGGCCCTGCCCGGCGGGTTCATCGACGTGGGGGAGTCCTGGCAGCAGGCGGCGGTGCGGGAACTGCGCGAGGAGACCGGCGTGGTGGCCGAGGCCGCCGACGTCACGCTCTTCGACGTGGTCAGCGCCCCGGACGGCACCGTGCTGATCTTCGGCCTGGGCCCGCGCGTCACCGCGTCCGGGCTGCCGCCGATGGAGGCCACGGACGAGACGACCGAATGGCTGGTCATCGACGGCCCCGCCGAGCTGGCGTTCCCCATCCACACCCGGATGGCGTCCGCCTACTTCGCACGGCAGGCCCGTCGCGACCCGCGGTGAGGGGCCCGCCCCGGCCGAGGCCGGAGCGGAGGGACGGCCGAAAGGCTCAGCTCAGGTCGAGGCCCGGGTAGAGCGGGTGGGCGGCGAGCAGTTCGGCCGCGGCGGCGCGGGTCTTCTCGGCGGTGCTCTGCGGCAGGTCGTACTTGGCCTTGGAGGTGGCCGACGGCGTGGTGTCGGTCAGCACGCCGACGATCAGCTCGGCGACCTGGTCGAACTCCTGCGTCCCGAACCCGCGCGAGGTGAGCGCCGGGGTGCCCACGCGGATGCCCGAGGTGTACCAGGCGCCGTTGGGGTCGCGCGGGATCGCGTTGCGGTTGGTGACGATCCCTGCGTCGAGCAGCGCCGACTCGGCCTGCCGGCCGGTCAGCCCGTACGTGGACACGTCGAGCAGCACCAGGTGGTTGTCGGTGCCGCCGGTGACCAGGCGTACGCCCCGGCGCACCAGGCCCTCGGCCAGGGCGACCGCGTTGGCGGCCACCGCCCGCGCGTAGTCGGCGAACGCGGACTGCCGGGCCTCGGCCAGGGCGACGGCCTTGGCCGCCATGACGTTGCCGAGCGGGCCGCCCAGCACCATCGGGCAGCCCCGGTCGATCGAGTCGGCGTATTCCCGCTGGCACAGCACCAGGCCGCCGCGCGGCCCGCGCAGCGACTTGTGCGTGGTGGTCGTGGTGACGTGCGCGTACGGCACCGGGTCGTGCACGCCGGTGAACACCTTGCCCGCCACCAGCCCGGCGAAGTGCGCCATGTCCACCATCAGGACCGCGCCGACCTCGTCGGCGATCTCCCGCATGCGGGAGAAGTCGATGCGCCGCGGGTAGGCCGAGTACCCGGCGATCAGCACCAGCGGCCGGAACTCGCGGGCGGTCTCGCGCAGCGCGTCGTAGTCGAGCAGGCCGCTCTCCGGGTCGGTGCCGTAGGAGCGCTGGTGGAACATCTTGCCCGAGATGTTGGGACGGAAGCCGTGGGTCAGGTGACCGCCCGCGTCCAGCGACATGCCGAGGGCCCGCTGGTCGCCCAGGGCCTTGCGCAGGGTCTCCCAGTCGTCTTCCGACAGGTCGTTGACGTGCCGGGCGCCGGCGGCGGCCAGGGCCGGGGCCTCCACCTTGTGGGCCAGGATGCCCCAGAAGGCCACCAGGTTGGCGTCGATGCCCGAGTGGGGCTGGACGTAGGCGTGCTCGGCGCCGAACAGGGCCTTGGCGTGGTCGGCCGCGAGTTGCTCGACGGTGTCGATGTTCTGGCAGCCGGCGTAGAAGCGGTGGCCGATCGTGCCTTCCGCGTACTTGTCGGACAGCCACGTGCCCATCGTGAGCAGGACGGCCGGGGAGGCGTAGTTCTCGCTCGCGATGAGCTTCAGTGAGGCGCGCTGGTCGGCCAGCTCGGCGCGGATCGCGCCGGCCACGCCCGGCTCCACGGCGGCGATCACGTCGAGCGCGTTGCGGTAGGCGGCCGACACCGTTGCAGCGTCGTGGTCGCCGTAGGAATGGGGGTGCTCTTCAGCCATGACTTCTCCCGAGCCGTCTAAGTGAGGGCACCCAGGCGCGCGGCGACGTCCAGGACCGCTCCCCGGTGGTCAGTCCCACCTTACGATCACGCCAGTCACGATCCGAGGCTGACACTACGGTCAGCGGCCGGGGCCGCGCAACGAGGGAGGCGCTTGAGCCTCCACCAAGGGGAGACGCGAAGGTGGAGGCATGGACGGCGGCACCCTCTACACGATCGGCGATCTGGCGCGGCGGACCGGGCTATCGGTCAAGACCATCAGGTTCTACTCCGACCAGGGGATCGTGCCGCCGGTGGAACGCAGCCCGGCCGGTTACCGCCTCTACGACGCCGCCGCCGCGGCCCGCCTCGACCTCGTCCGCACCCTGCGCGACCTGGACGTGGACCTGGCCACGGTCAGGAAGGTCGTGGACCGGGAGCTCACGCTCGCACAGGTCGCGGCGGCGCACGCCGAGGCGCTGGCGGTGCGGATCCGCACGCTGCGGCTGCGGCACGCGGTGCTGACGGCGGTGGCCCGGCGCGGCTCGGGGCCCAAGGAGATGGAGCTCATGCACAGACTCGCGAAACTGTCGCAGGACGAACGCCGCCGCCTGGTCGGCGACTTCCTGGACGCCGCCGTCCCGGACGTGGAGCCGGGGCTCGCGGGAGCCAGGGTGTCGATGACCCCGGAACTGCCGGACGACGCCGAGCCGGAGCAGGTGGAGGCGTGGGTGGAGCTGGCCGAGCTGATGGCGGACCCGTCCTTCCGGACGGCGATGCGCGACCTGACCACGTCCCACGCGTCCGACCGTGCCGCCGACGGCGGGGGAGGGGTGCGGCGGGATGCCGTGTCGCTGGGGCTGGGCCGGGCGGGGGCGGCGCTGGCGGCGGGCGTGGACCCCGCCGGGCCCGAGGCCGCACCGGTCGTGGCGGCGGTCGCCGGGGAGTACGCGCGCCTCCTGCGCCTCCCCGACGACGCCGCGCTCCGGCGGCGGCTGCTGGCCAGGCTGGAAGCGGCGAACGACCCCCGCAGGGAGCGCTACCTCCGGCTCCTCGCCGTGATCAACGCCTGGCCGCCCCCGGCTTCCTCAGCCCCGGCCCTCGACTGGCTCCTCACCGCCCTGCACACCCACCCGGCCCCCTGACCCGACCGCGAAGGCCCTGAACGCGAAGGCCACCGACCGTGGGGCCCTCGACCGCGAAGAACCCCCGACCGTCTCACCCGCGGGCGGGGGCCTCGGCGGTGGCGGGGCCGGTTTCCGGCAGGCCCCTGGTGAGCAGGCGGGCGCCGATGCCGAGCAGCGCGCTGACCACCAGCGTGCCCCCCATCGGCAGCCCGGTGTCCTCCCCGCCCAGGCCGACCAGGGGCGAGACCAGCGCCCCGAGCGCGAACTGCAACGCGCCCATCACGGCCGCCGCCGTGCCGGTCGCGTACGGGGCTCGTCCCACCGTCAGCGCCGCCGCGTTCCCCATGATCAGCGTGAACGAGCTGACCAGCACGAACAGCACGGGCAGCACCACCACCGCGCCCAGCCCCGCCCCCAGCATCACCAGCAGGACGGCCGACAACCCCAGCACCGCCCCCTGCCCAGCCCGCAGCAGATCCTCCGGGCTGAACCGGCGCAGCAGGCGGGCCCCCACCAGGCCGGTCAGCGTCATGCCCAGCGCGTTGGCCGCGAACGTCACGGTGTAGGCGGGGGTGGACAGGCCCAGCACGTTCTGCACGACGAAGGGCGAGGCCGAGATGTACCCCATGAGCCCCGCGAAGCCGAACGCGAAGGAGAAGACGTAACCGACATAGCCCCGGTCGGCGAACAGCCGCCGCACGTTGCGCCCGGTGGCGGCCAGGCCGCCCGCGTGCCGGCGTCCGGGCGGCAGCGTCTCGGGCACGACGAGCGCCGAGCCGAGCAGCATCACGGCCGAGATCCCGGCCATCACCCAGAACTCCACGCGCCAGCCGGCGGGCGACAGCGCGCCACCGATCAGCGGGGCCACCACGGGCGCGACGCCGACCACGGAGGCCAGCAGCGAGAAGATCCGCGCCGCCGCCCGGCCGGTCGTCAGGTCGGCCGCCACCGCGCGGCCGATGACGATGCCCGCCGACCCGGCGAACCCGTGCACGAAGCGCAGGGCGACGAGCGTCCGGATGTCCGGCGCGAGCGCGCACAGGACGCAGGCGACCAGGGCCGCCGCGGTGGCCAGCAGGATGGGCCCGCGGCGGCCGAACCGGTCCGACAGCGGCCCGATGACGAGCTGCCCCAGCGCCAGCCCGGTGAGGAACGCGGTCAGCGTGAGCTGCACGCCGGCCGCCCCCGTCCCCAGGTCGGCCGCCAGGTCGGTGAACACGGGCAGGTACATGTCGGTGGCCAGCGGCGCCACCGCCGACAGCAGGCCGAGCACGACCAGCAGCGGGCCGGACACCCCCGTCCTGGTCACGAGGCACGCCCCGGCGGACGGTGGCTGTGGGAAGTGGCGAACTCCATGGTCATGGCTCCAAGACGGCCGCGCGGCTAGAGACCTAGGATGTTCCGTGATCCGGCCACGGCTAACCGCCTCACCGGCAGCCGGGGGCAGACGTCGCCGCAGGTCCGCCGGTCGCGGAGGCCGGGTGACCGCGCCGTCGCCGAGACAGGAGCACCGCATGACCGCCCGGCTGCCCGCCCTGCCCCCGGAGGACCTCGACGACGCCCAGGCTGAGGTCTACCGCGCCATCACGGGCGGCCCCCGGGCGGCGGGCCCCCAGGTCTTCCCCCTCGCCGACGAGCGCGGACGGCTGCGCGGCCCGTTCAACGCCATGCTGCTGAGCCCGCCGGTCGGCGGCGCGCTCCAGGCGCTGGGCGCGGCGGTGCGCTACGGCTCGGTGCTGCCCGGCCGGGCCAGGGAGCTGGCGATCCTCGTGGTGGCCGCCCATTGGGGCAGCGAGTTCGAGCGCGCCGCGCACGAGGCGGTGGGCCGGGCCTGCGGCCTGACCGACGCCGAGCTGACCGCGTTGCGCGAGGGGCGGCCGCCCGACCTGGCCGACCCGGCCGAACGCGCCGCCGTGCACGCCGCCCGCGAGCTGACCGGGGCGGGGACGCTGAGCGAGGAGGACTACCGGGCGGTCACGGCGGCGCTCGGCGAGCGCGGCCTGTTCGAGCTGACCACGCTGGTCGGCTACTACGCCACGCTGGCCCTCCAACTGCGCGTCTTCGCAGGCGAGCACCCCCGAAGCCCTGCGAGCGCTGACCGCGGGCTGAGCGCCGGGAGGGCTGACCACGAAGGCTGAGCGCCGGGAACGCTGAGGGCCGGGAGGGCTGACCGCTGGGAAGGCGGACCACCGCGAGCGCTGAGGGCCAGGTTCACGCGCCCCCCGCCGAGGGGCGCCCGGTGGGTTTCGTGGCCAGGGCGACCAGGGCCGTCCTCGGGAGCTCCGCCACGTAGTGCCCGTCACGCCGGTAGACGACCGGGCGGGGTGGGGTGTGCCGGTGCGTCCTGTGGTCGAAGTGCCGTTCCAGGACCCGCCAGGCCGCCTCGACGTCCCCCAGGGCGGCGAAGTACGCGCCGAGGCCGTACATGTCGGCGACGTAGCGGCACATGCGCTCCTTGGCGGCCGCCTCGCTCCCGGCCCGGACGATCAGCGGGTCGTACAGGTCGAGCACCCGTACGGGCAGGTCCGCGTCCGCGAACAGGGCGGCCAGGCCGGTCCGGGTGAAGTGCCGGTAGGCGTGCCCGCCCGCCGCGTGCGGATGCACGACCCGCGCGAAGAACCCCGCCATGGGGCCGGAGTCGTCGAAGTCGTGCAGCACGATCCGGCCGCCCGGCCGGGTCACCCGCGCCGCCTCGGCCACCGCGCCCGGCCGGTCGGCCGGGTCGATGTGATGGGTCCCGTACGCCAGCAGCACCCCGCCGACCGACCCCTCCCGCAGGAACAGGAACTGGGCGGCCTGGCGCACCGCGGGCAACCCCTGGGCCAGGGCCCGGTCGACCATCTGGCCGGACAGGTCGCCGGTGATGATCAGCGGCTTGGCGTCCAGGCTGCCCAGCCGCCCGGCGGCCGCCCGCGCGACCGTCCCGTCCCCGCCGAGGACGTCCAGCAGCAGCGGCGGCCCGTCCGCCGGATCGGGGGTGAGCAGGCCGAGGAGCGCCCGGATGCCGGTCCAGCGCACCAGCGCGTCCTGCTGGGCGCGGCGGTAGGAGTCGCCCCGCCCGCCGTGGTCGGAGTCGAACTCGCTGCTGGTCGCGGCGAGCACGCCGAGCGCCCGCGCCGCGCCCGGCCGGTCGAAGTCCAGCACGGCGTGCACCTGCGGGTGGACGGTCGCGACCAGGCGCAGGTACTCGTCCAGGGTCAGCGAAGGGAGATAGGAGGCGCGCACCGGCCCTCGTCCTTTCCGGGTCACGTGCTGGGGGGCGGGAGCTGCGGGGGGTCCAGGCGGTGGCCCAGCCCGCCCACGAACCTGGTGACCATCCCGCTGCGGGCGGCGAACAACCGGCTGCGCGGCTCCAGCCGCACCCCGAACTGCTTCTTCGTCTCGTACGCCGCGCCGCCGAGCCGCAGCCTGCGCGCGCCCGAGCCGACGGCGGCCCGTACGCACGCCGTGAGCAGCGCGTGGTAGACGGCGGTGCCCTCCGTACGCGCGTAGTCGCGCCCGATCCACCGGGCGACCAGCTCGTCGCCGTCGCGCAACAGCGCCACGCAGCCCGCCGGCGCGCCGTGCCGGTAGGCGGCCAGGACGGTCAGGTCCGCCCCCAGGACGCCGGCCGCCTCGGGGAACAGGCCGGGCCGGTAGAAGACGTGCGGCCCGTGGCGCAGGTCCACCGCGGCCACCATCCGGTCCAGCAGCCGGCCCAGTTCCCCGCCGGGCCCGGCGAGGAGCGGCCGGACCTCGATGCCCTCCCGCTCGGCCCGGCGCTGCGTCCGCCGGATCTCGGCCCGCCTCTTGCGCGGCAGATGGTCCAGGTACGCCTCGTACGACGGCCACGTCAGGTCCAGCAGCGTCTCCGGCAGCCAGCCCAGGCGGCTGTAGCCCGGCTGCCCGGCGGCGTACGGCAGGTGGTCGACCACGCAGAACAGCAGCCGCTCGCGCCTGACCAGCGACCGCACCGCCCGCAGCAGGACCCGCCGCTGCGGCCCCTCACCGCCCAGCAGCCCGGACGTCGCCGTCATCGGCGCCTGGACCTGCAGGAACGGCCACCGCCTGGTCAGCCGCCCGAACCGGGACTCCAGCACCGGGTTGTGCAGCCGGTGCTCCAGCGCGCACACCGCCGCGGCCACGAGCCCGCCGTCCTTGCGGACCAGCAGGTAGCGGGGCCGGTGCTCGGCCAGCACGCGCTCGGCCAGGACCAGCCAGTGGTGCCGCACGAAGGGCACGCCGTCGGCGAGCGCGTCCCACTCCCCGGCGCCGACCTCGTTGATCGAGCGCGCCACCTCAACGCCGTACATCGCCCTCCTCGCCGGCCGGGCGGGCCACGTCAACGCCGTCCATCGCCCCGCACCTCGAAGCGCAGCGTCCGCGTCACGGCGGCGGCGGCCGCCTCCAGCTCCGCCGGGCCGGACGCGTGCACGACGAACCAGCCGAGCCGGTCGGAGACGTCGCGGTAGGGCCGTACCCGCTGTCCGGGGCGGGCCAGCAGGACCAGCTCGGCCACCCCCGGCAGGGCCCTGGCCTCCTCCACGCCGGACACCGACACCAGCTCGCCCGCGCGCCCGGCGGTCAGCACCTGCCACAGGACCGGCCGGGGCGGATGCGGCCGCAGCTCGATCGGCAGGCCCACCGCCGCCCGCACGGCGGCCAGCACCGGATCGACGCCGTGGCAGGACCGCACCATGTCGTCGGTGCCGTTGCCGCCCGTCCGCAGGCCGAGCTCGATGACGTACGGCCGGCCGTCCGGGGTGACGATGAGGTCGAGGTTCAGCGGGCCGCGCCGGTAGTCCAGGCGGGCGCAGACCTTGTCCATGATCGAGCGCGTGGTGTCCAGGACCTCGCCGGGCAGCCCGGCCGGCATCCGGCGGCTCATGGTCAGCACCAGCGGCGGCGGGCTCACCTCCTGCAGGCTGGTCGCGACGAACGCCACGCGCCCGTCGTCCACGACGCACTCGCAGTTGCACAACCTGCCGCGGATCTCCTCCTCGACCATCACCAGCCCGCCGTACGAGCTGCGCCGGGCCTCCTCGGCGGCGGCGAGCACGTCGCCGGGGGCGGCGCACCTGCTCACCCCGCGCCCGCTCTGGGCGTCGGCCGGCTTGACGACCACGGGGAAGCGCAGCCCCCGCGCCCGCGTCGCCAGGTCGGCCGGGTCGTCGCCGACGATCCAGGGGTAGGAGGACACGCCCAGGTCGTCGAGGAGGCCGCGCAGCACCCACTTGTCCACCGAGGCCCGCGCCGCCGTCTCCGACAGCCGGCCCGGCAGCCCGTACGCCTCGGCCACCGCCCGCAGCGCGGGCACCGCGACGTCGCTGGACGGGGCCACCACGCCGGCCAGGTCGGCACGTCCGGCGAGCGCGGCGGTGACGGCGTCAGGATCGTGGGTGCTGACCGGCAGGTACTCGTCGGCGAGCGCGACGCCGGGCGCGTCGGCCGAGCGGTCCACCGCGATCGTCCGCAGGCCCATGCCGGACGCCGCCCGGTAGGTGGACAGCGAGCCGTCCGCCGCCCCGAGCACCACCAGGGACCTCGTGCCGCTCATCGGGCCTCCTCCAGCTGGAGTTCCGGTTCGCCGGACCGCCGTTTCCCGGCCCAGAACGGGCCGAGGGCCAGCGCGTCCGCGCCCGTCCTGAGGTAGCAGGCGACGGCGTCCTCGGGTGTGCACACGATCGGCTCGTCGTCGTCCCGGAAGGAGGCGCCGGCCAGCATCGGCACGCCGGTCAGCTCCTCGAAGCGGGTGATCAGCGCGTGGAAGTCCGGGTTGCCGGCGCGGCTCACCGTCTGGACGCGGGCGCTGCCGTCCACGTGCGTGATCGCGGGCACCTCGCCGCGCCGGTGGTCCAGCACGTCGAACCCGACCAACATGACCGGCGAGGGACGGCCGTCCGCGAAGTAGTCCCCGGACCGTTCGGCCAGGCACGACGACGCCAGCGGCAGGAACGGCTCCCGCCGCCTGACCCGCGCGTTCATGCGCGTGGCGGAGGTGGGGTCGCGCGGGTCGGCCAGCAGCGACCGGTTGCCCAGGCCGCGCGGCCCGCACTCCGCCCGGCCCTGGAACCAGCCCACGATCAGCCCGTCGGCGATCCGGGCGGCGGCGTGCCGGGCGATGTCGCCGGGCCGCCGGTAGTCCACGCCCGCGTCGCGCAGCGCCTTCTCCATGCGTTCCTCGGTGAACCCGGGCCCGGCGAAGAGCTGACCGCCCGCCGGACGGGGACGCCCGTACAGGCCGACGCTCACCTCCAGCGCCGCGCCGAGCGAGGCGGCGGCCGGCTGAACCGACAGCTCCTCGAAGCCGGACTCGGCCAGCAGGCGGCCGTTCAGCATCGGGTTCATCGCCGCGTCGCCGGCCACCGCGAGCCGGGTCGAACCGGTCGTCTCGCGCAGCCAGCGGGCCAGGTGCAGCGCGGCCCGCTCAAGGGTGGCCTGGAGGGCGAAGGCGACGTCCGCGGAGTGCTGGGTGGGGGTCTCGACGGCAGGCGGTCCCGGCGGGCCGAAGGCGTCCAGGAACTTCGCCGAGACCGCGTGCCGCCCGCCGTCCCCGTGCGGCTCGAACCAGCTCAGGTCCAGCTCGTGGCCGCCGTACGGGGTCAGGCGCAGCAGGTCGGCGAAGGGCTGGAGGTAGGTGTCGTCGCCGTACGCGGCCAGGGCCATCACCTTGTCCTCGTCCCTGCCGGGACGGAAGCCCAGGTAGCCGGTGACCGCCGCGTACAGGGCGCCCAGGGAATGGGGCCGGCCGACGTGCCGCAGGTGCCTGATCCGCGCGCCGTCGGCCACGGCCAGGCAGGTGCCGGCCGCGTCCATGGTGAGCACGGCGGCGGAGTCGAACGGGCTCGCGTAGAACGCGCCCGCCGCGTACGCCCGGTGGTGTTCCACGAGGTGCACCCCGTACCCGACCGGCCCGGTGTGCCCGGCGGCCTCCCTGACCTCCCCATCGGGAGGGGAACCGGCCCGCGGCCCGTGGAAGGCGACGTGGTCCACCTCGTCCAGCCCGATCCCCGCCTGTTCCAGGCAGTACGCGACCGCCCGCCGGGGGAGCCGGCCGTCGTGCCGGACGCGGGTGAAGCGCTCCTCCTCGGCCAACGCCACGATCTCGCCGTCGCGCACCAGCGCCGCCGCAGAGTCGTGCGCCCGGGAGATGCCCAGTACGTCCATGTCGTCACTCCGAGTTCCGCGAGATGAGCATCCGGCGCATCACATGGGCCTTCACCGGGACGCCCAGGGCGAGCGCCACCACGCCACCGGCGGCCCCCGCCCACGGCACGACGACGGCCGCCAGCGACCCGGTGGCCACCAGCCCGGCGAACGCGCCCGCCGACGTCACGGCGAGCACGTCGTTGTTCGTGTTCTCCACCAGGTAGGCCGCGTACATGACGGTCAGGAACAGCGCCAGAACGACGAGGACCAGCCCGCCCATCACCCCGGGCGACGGCGCGCGCCCGTCCGGCAGCGCCCACCCGAGCAGGACCGCGCACGCGACGGCGACGGCGGCCCCCGCCCGCTCGACCCGGCCCAGGAGCCGGACCGCGCGGGCCCGCCCGGCCCGCCCGGCGGGCCCGCGCAGCCGCCGCGAGGTCGCGGGCTGCGCGACCCGCAGCAGGTAGATGGCGAGCTGGCAGACCGCGACCGCCGGAAGCAGCGCGAGGTACAGCACGCCGCTCTGCCCCGACCGCCCGGAGACGCCGAGCACCAGGTACACGGCCGCGAAGCAGAGCGCGTCACACAGGTCGGCCACCCCCAGCAGCCAGGTGGCCCGAGCCAGGGGACGCAGCAACCGCCGCCCACGGGCGGCACCCGTTCCAAGGAGCGGCAGCCAGTCGCGGGGGAGCGCCGCGAGGGCCGCGCAGGTCACCGCGACCGTCCCGGCCAGGACGAGCAGCAGGTGTGTCTGCGGCGGCCAGCCGATCCACAGGGTGGCGGCGGTGACGGCGAGCACCACGCCACCGCTCGCCCCGAACGCCATCGTGTCCAGCACGGGCCGCCCGCGCACGCGGTGCAGGCCGGAGACCGCCATCAGCAGGCCCGTGCAGGCCGACCACGCCCCGGCCGCGAGATACAGGGTCGCCACGGACAGCGGCGCGGTCACCGCCACGGGAACGAGCACCGCCAGCAGCACCGCCACCGGCGCGGCGGCCATCGCCACCGCCGGCCGGGAGACCGCCGGGCCGATCCGCCTGACCCGCGCCAGCGTCTTCAGCGCCGCCTTCTCCGGCGCGTCCGCGACCAGGAGCAGCCAGCCGCACAGCCCGAGGGCGGCGGCGAAGTGGCCGAACGTGGACCCGTCCCACACGGTCGCCGGGGCCGCCGCGGCCACCTGCGTACCGGCCCTGAACGCGCCCCGCCCCGCCAGCAGCCGCAGCACCGCCACCGGCCGGGGCACGACCGCGTCCACCGCGCTCACGAGCCGCCCGCCCGCGGCCCCCGGACACGGCACAGGGGAAGTTCAGGCAGCGGCCCGGCGGCCGGAGCGCCGGTACTGGGAAGGGCACGGGCAACTCGCCGCTCACGGAAGGGGCGATGGGCGTGGGGGTGGGTCTGGGTGTGGGTGCGGTGGTGGAGAGCGGCGTGGGCGTGGGTCACCGTGGTCCCCCGGTAGTCGCCTGGCGGCGTGATGGCGTTCGTGCGCCGGATCAGAGCGTCCGCCGTGCGGCCGGAATACCGGTTGGGGGGACCAAAACGGATCAACCGGAGGAGTAAGGGGTCGTCAGGCGGCGCCGGAGCGTTGTGCGGCCTGGTAGACGGCCATGGCCTCGTTGCCGAAGAAGGGGCCGAACATGAAGTCGGGGGCGAAGTCGTACTTGAAGCTGTTGACGGAGTTCAGCCAGCCGAGCCCGGTGGAGGTGTCGAACCCCTCGAACCAGGGCCCGCCGCTCGACCCGCCGGTCATCGTGCAACGCAGCCCCTGGTCGCGCGTCCTGACCGGGTCCTTGAACGCCTTCCCGCTGCAGAACACCAGGTCAGAGCCGTCGAAGGGGGCGGCGGCCGGGTAGCCGAAGGAGAACATCTGCCGTCCGGTGGGCTGGTTGAAGGCCACCCCCTGCCCGCCGACGACGTCGGTGAGCGTGCGTCCCTGTAAGGGCGCGACCACGACGGCGGCGACGTCGAAGTTGATGTCCTCGTTGGTGTTCCACTGCTGGGTGGTCAGCACCCGGGTGGCCACCCACGTGCCGAACGGGCGGCGGCCGTCGTCGAAGCCCGGGACGAACACCCAGTTGCGGTGGGCGGCGCCGTTCAGCTTGACGCAGTGGCCCGCGGTCATCACGACGCTCTGGTTGGCGCTGGTCACGGCGGTGCCCGAGCAGGAGGCCGTACCTCCCTCGGCGGTGGTGAAGAACACCCGGCCGACCGTGCGGACGACGCCGCCCCCGTCGGCCCACGCCTGGCCGGGACTGTTCTGCACCGGCGCCGCCTGCCGGCCGGCCGCCGCCGTGCCCCCGGCGCCCGTGGCGGCGGCCGCGCCGCCACCGCCGGTCCAGGAGGAGGTCGTGATCCGGCGGGAGCCCGTGACGCCGCGGGACGCCCACGGCGAGCCCTGCGTCGGCCCGTCGGAGGACGTCCTGCGGCGCGGCGCGGGCGCGGAGAGCGGCCTGGCCGCCCGCATGCGCTCCGGCGTCCAGTACTCCGTGACGGTCCTGCGCTCGGACGACGTGCCGGCCCCCGACCAGCCCACGGGCCCGGGGGCGGACGTGGTTCCCGCCTGCGCGGGCACCGGCGCGCCCGCCACGGCGAGCGCGACGACGGACAGCAGGACGACTCTGCGATGCATGACGTACCTCCGAAACCGGAACCGGGATCTGCCGTCAGGAGGTACGCGCGCCGCCCCCGCGCGGGCTCAAGCCATGCGCGATCGGGTATGGGCGCGACGGGATTACACATCCGCTTACACACTCTGGACCATGCCGCCCGCCCGCCCCCTTCCTACCCTTGAGCCATGACTGGTTGGACGGAGACGGTCCTGCTGCGGGCGGCCGCTCTCGGCCCGCGCGTGGCGGTCGCCGAGGCCGCGAGCGGCGCCACGCTCACGTACGGCACGCTGGCCGTCCGCGCCCGCCAGGCGGCCCAGGGCCTGCGCCGGCGGGGCCTGCGCCCCGGCGACCCCGTGGTCGTGCTGCTGCGCGGCGGCTGCCACCTCCCCGTCGCCGGGTACGCCGTGCTCGCCGCGGGCGGCGTGGTCGTGTCCATCCCCGGCGGACCGGCCGCCGCCGGCGCCCGCATCATGATCACCGACCGGGACGACGCCGACGCGATCGCCCTGGAGGCCGACATCCGGCAGGTCTACTCCTTCACCGGCATCCCCGGCACGGCCGGCTTCGACAGCCTGCTCGGCGCCGACGGGCCGATCGAGCCCACCGCCCGGCTCACCACCGCCCGCAGGGTGAGCGCGGCCGATGTCGTCCTGGTCGCCGGGGCCGACCTGCGGGCGTACGACATGGTGCTCGGCGCGGGGGCCCGGCTGGTCGCGGCGCACGAGCCCGACCCGGCCGAATGCCGCAGGATCATCGCCGAGCACGACGTCACCCTGCTGATCGACGCGCGGTTGCGGATCGTCCCGGTCGGTGCCCCCGGTCCCGCGCTTGGGGCAAACCTCTGACAGCTCGTGAGGGCGGTGTCACACTGGGTGCCAATCCTGGGGTCCAGACACATGAGGATCATGGTGACGTTGCTCAGACACAACCTGCCCGCCGAGCCCGACAGGTTCATCGGGCGGGAGCGGGATCTGGAGGAGTTGTGCGGGCTGGTCGGTGAGGTCAGGCTGCTGACGCTCAGCGGCGTCGGGGGCACCGGCAAGACCCGGTGCGCGCTGCAGATCGCCACCCGGCTGGTCCCGTCCTTCCCCGACGGGGTCTGGCTGGCCGAGCTGTCCAGGCTGACCCGCGCCGACCTGCTGGTCCACGAGATCACCAAGGTGCTGGGCGTGCACGAGGAGGGCGTGCGGCCGCTGCTGGACACGCTGGTCGACTTCCTGCGCGGCAAGAAGCCGCTGCTCGTCCTGGACAACTGCGAGCATCTGGTCGAGGCGTGCGCCGAGCTGGCCGAGCGGCTGCTGACCTCCTGCGAGGACCTGCGGCTGCTGGTCACCAGCAGGGAGCCGCTGAAGATCCCCGGCGAGCTGGTGTGGCGGGTGCCGCCGCTGGCGGTGCCCGGCCCGGCGGAGGCGGCCGAGGAGGTCGAGCGGGTCGAGTCCGTGCAGCTCTTCCTCGACCGGGCGCGGGCGGCCGGGTCGGGGCTCGCGGTCACCGGCGCCAACGCCCGCGACATCGCCCGGCTCTGCCAGGCCCTCGACGGCCTGCCGCTGGCCCTGGAGCTGGCCGCGGCCAGGACCGCCGCGATGTCCCCCCGCCAGATCTCCGACCGGGTCAACGACCGGTTCCGGCTGCTGACGGCGAGCGGCCGTACGGCGCCGGCCCGGCAGCGCACCCTGCTGGCCACCCTCGAATGGAGCCACGACCTGCTCGCGCCGCAGGAGCAGGTGCTCTTCCGGCGGCTCGCGGTGTTCAGCGGGCCGTTCACCCTCGACCTGGCCGAGTCCGTCTGCGCCGGGCGGAGCCTGGCCGCCGCCCACGTCCTCGACGTGCTCAGCGGCCTGGTCGACAAGTCGCTCGTCCTGTTCGACCAGGGCAGCTCGTGCTACCGGCTGCTGGAGTCGGCCCGCCAGTTCGCCGCCGGGAAGCTGGAGTCGGCGGGCGAGACCCGGCACCTGCGCGACCGGCTGCTGCACGGCCTGGCCGACCTCGCCCACCACCACGGCCGCGACGTGTGGGCCACGCCCGGCCTGACCTGGCCCGAGCGCTACGCCCGGCTGCTCGCGCTCCAGGGCCTCCTCGGCAACGCCCGCGAGGCCCTGTCCTGGGCCGTCGAGTCCGGTCTGGCCGAGCCGGGCCTGCGGCTCGCGTGCGGCTACATGCCGCTGTGGGCCGGGTTCGGCGAGCTGACCGAGGGCCGCCGCTGGTACGAGAGCCTGCTCGCGCTGCCCGCCGCCCGTACTCTCGGCGACCTGTCCGCCGAGGCCCTGCTCCACCACGCCAACCTGGCCTACGAGCAGCAGGACGCCGCCGCCTGCGGCGAGTCGGCCGCCCGCGCCCTTGAGCTGCGCCGCGCGACCGGCGACGACTTCATGCTGGCGTTCACCCTCGTGATCGCCGGCATGTACGAGGGCACCAAGGGCGACGTCGCCCTGGCCGCCGAGCGCGGGGAGGAGGCGCTGAAGCTGGCGCTGCTCGTCGGCAACGGCCTGATCGAGGCGTCGGCGCGGCTGCTGCTGTCCGGCGTCGCCGCCTTCCACGGCCAGCGGCGCGAGTCGCTGACCAGGGGCGAGGAGGCCATCGAGGTCTATGCCCGGTTCGGCCACCTGTGGGGGGTCACCAGGGCCCACCTGGAGCTGGGCCGCTTCGCCGACTTCCTCGGCGACCTCGACACCGCCCGCCGCCACCTGGAGGAGTGCGCCGAGCTGGCCGAGGAGATGGCGGCCAAGCCCGTCCTCGCGACCAGTCTCGGCCTGCTCGGCGCGGTCCTGGCCCGCCAGGGCGAGGCGGAGCGGGCGAGGGAGCGGCTGGCCCGGTGCGTGACGCTGAGCCGGTCCATGGGGCAGCACCTGCCGATCATCTCCGTGCTGGTCACGCTGGCCGTGCTGGCCGAGGGGCAGCACGACCTCGAACCCGCCGTACGCCTCTGGGCCGCGGCCAGGGCCATGGAGGACCGCCTCGGGCTGCCCGTCTGGACCTCGGCCACGCCCGAGCCGCTGCTCGCCCGCGCCCGTGCGGAGGCCGGTGAGGGGCAGGTCCAGCTCTGGTGGACGATGGGCGGCGGCATGACGGAGGAGGAGGCCCTGCGCTACGGCCTGGCGGGCGAGCGGCCCGCCCAGGGGGCGTCCCGGCCTCCGGCGGGCCCGGCGTCGGTGCTCACGCCGCGCGAGCGGGAGATCGTCGTGCTGATCAGCCGGGGGTTGTCCAACCGGGCCATCGGCGAGGAGCTGTTCATCAGCCCGGCCACCGCCGCCCGGCACGTCGCCAACATCCTGCTCAAGCTGGGCTTCGGCTCGCGCACGCAGGTCGCCGCCTGGGCCGCGGAGCACGGCGTCCTCCACTGACCGAACCCACCGGCGGGGCACGGCGTCCTCCGCTGACCTCGCCCCCCGGGCGGGGCGCGGCGTTCGCGGCCGGGCCGGTCATCGGCCCGCGGCCACCTCGGCCGGGCGGGACGGTGGCGGGTCGAGGACCGCCGTGAACAGGTCTCCGGCCCGGTCCTGGCAACGTACGGCGGCCGGCTCGTCGCCGATGCGGCGGTGGGCGCGTCCCAGCGTCACCAGGGCCCGCGCCTCGCCCAGCTTGTAGCCGCTGCCGGCGTGGACGCGGGCCGCGCGGGCGGCGTACGAGATGGCCGCGCCCGTGTCGCCGGCCGCCAGCGCCGCCTCCGCGCACGCCGCCAGCGCCGCGCCCTGCACCAGCACCGCGCCCGCCTTCCTGGCCAGCCCCAGCCCGGCCAGCGTGTCGCGCATGGCGGCCAGGTGCTCGTCCAGGCCGGTGCGCGCCACGGCCAGCCCCACGAGCGCGTCCGCCTGGCCCACGGCGGCGCCGATGCCGCGGGCCCGCTCCAGCGCGGCGTTCAGCTGCCCGACGGCGGCTCCCGGATCGGTCTGGCTGCGGATGCGGCCGAGCCCGATCAGGGCGTCCAGCTCCAGCTTGGGATCGCCGACCGCCAGCGCCCGCCGCAGCGCCTCCTCGGCGTAGCCGAGCGCGTCGGCCCGCCGGCCCGCGTCCAGGTGCACGTCGGCCAGTTCCCTGCACAGGTCGGCCTGGTACCGCTCGCCGATCGCGGCGCCGAGCCCGCGCGCCGCCGTCAGGCACCGGACGGCCTCGCCCAGCCGCCCGGTCAGCCGCAGCACGGCGCCGAGCCCGGCCAGCGCGGCGGCCTCGGTCGCCGGCAGCCCGCGGTCGCGGCAGAGCGACAACGCCTCGCTCAGGTGCTCCTCGGCGACGCCGAGCCGGCCCATCTGGGTCAGCGCCAGCCCCAGGTGGACGAGCGGCGCGGCCCCCACCCGCGCGGAGCGCCGGGAGCCGTCCACGGCCAGGGTCAGCAGCCGCCGGGCCGCGCCCAGCCTGCCCTGCTGGAGGTGGACCACGCCGAGCGCGGCCAGCGCGGCGAGCCTGCCCTCCGGCCAGCCGGCCAGTTCGGCGGCCGTGAACGCCCCCCGCAACTCCTCGACCGCCTCGGTCAGCTCGGCCGCCCGCCACCGCGTGGAGGCCAGGCAGTGCCCGACGGCCGCCTGGCCCAGGTGGTCGCCGGCCGCGCGGGCGGCCTGCCGGGCGTCCCGCAGCACGTCCGTCCAGCCGGGCTGGCCGCCGGTCAGGTCGAGGTAGCCGTTCATGGCGTCGATGAGCCGCCAGGCGTACGGGTGGCCGGGGGCGTTCCGGAGGGCGGCGACGAGGTTGGCGCGTTCGGCGTCCAGCCAGGCCAGCGCGGCGGTCGCGCCGGTGAAGGCGACCGGACGGCGGGAGCCGTCGGCGGGGGCGCGCAGCAGGTGGGGATAGGCAACGTCGCCGGCCTCCCGGACCATCCGCAGGTACCAGGCCATCAGCGCGTCCAGGGCGCGGGCCCGCCCCGGCGCGGACTCCTCGGCCAGCACGCGTTCGCGGGCGTACTCCCGCATCAGGTCGTGGAAGGTGTAGCGGCCCGGCTCCGGCTCCTCGACCAGGTGCGCGGCGGCGAGCCCGGACAGCAGCCGGTCGGCCTCGGCCGGGACGGTCCCGGCCAGCGCGCCGGCCGCCCCCGCGGTGAACGTGGGCCCCGGGACGAGCGCGAGCAGCCGGAACAGCCGCCGTGCCGCCGGATCCAGGCGGTGGTAGGACAGGTCGAACGCGCCGCGCACGGCCGCGTGCGGATCTCCGGTGACCGCCAGGGCCGATAATCGGGTGCCGGTCAGCCGGCGCACCTGGCCGGCGATGCCGCCGGCGGCGTCCCCGTCGGCCCTGCCGAGGATGCCCGCGGCGGCGATGCGCAGCGCCAGCGGCAGCCGGCCGCACGCCCTGGCCAGGTCGAGCGCCGCGTCCCGCTCGGCGGCCAGCCGCTCGCCGCCGAGGAGGCCGCCGAACAGCGTGACCGCCTCGCCGGTGGACAACATGCCGAGCGGGACGGGGATCGCGCCGTCCCGGGCGACCAGACCGTCCAGGCGGTCCCTGCTGGTGATCACGGTGGCGCAGCGCGGCCCGCCCGGCAGCAGCGGGCGGACCTGCTCCTCGCTGCCGGCGTTGTCCAGCACCACCAGCACCCGCCGGTCGGCCAGCAGGCTGCGGTAGGCCGCGCTGGCCTCCTCCACCGTGCCGGGCACGCGCTCGGCGGGCACGCCGAGCCCGCGCAGGAAGCGGCCCAGCGCCTCGATCGGCAGCAGCGGCCGCTCGGCCGAGTGCCCGCGCAGGTCCACGTAGAGCTGGCCGTCGGGGAAGCGGTGGCGGTCGCGGTGGGCCCAGTGCAGGGCCAGGGCGGTCTTGCCCGAGCCGCCCGCGCCGGTCAGCACCGCGATCGACGTCCCGCCGGAGGCCGGGTCGCCGCCGGTCCCGAGCGGGTCGAGCAGCCGGAGCTGGGCCGTCCGCCCGGTGAACTGGCCGGGGCCGGGCGGCAGCTGGGCGGGCGTCACCGTTTCCCGGGAATCGGACGGCCTGATCGGCGGAACGTTCCCGCGCAGGATGCGCTGGTGCAGTTGCCGCAGCTCGGGGCCGGGGTCCAGGCCCAGTTCCTCGGTGAGGCGGCGGCGGGTGCGGTCGTACCGCTCCAGGGCGTCCACGCGGCGGCCGGCCCGGCACAGCGCCAGCATGAGCAGGCCCACCAGCCCCTCACGGAACGGGTGCTCGGCGACCAGCGCCATCAGCTCCGGGACCAGCACGGCGGCGCGGCCCGCCCGGACCTCGGCGTCCAGGCACTCCTCGACGGCTGCGAGGCGTTCCTCGGCCAGGGCGTCGCGCAGCCGGTCCAGCAGCTCGCCGCCGGAGACGCCGGTCAGCGGCTCGCCCCGCCACAGGGTCAGGGCGCGGCGCAGCCCGGTGGCCTGCCGCTCGGCCGTCTCCCCGGCCCGCGCGCGGGTGACCGCCGTCCGGAACTCGTGCACGTCCACCTGTCCGGGGTCCAGGCCGAGCTGGTAGCCGCGCGGGCGGTAGGCGATGGTGACGCCGGCCGCGGCCAGGGCGGGGCGCAGCCGGGAGACGTACCCCTGCACCAGGTTGCGCGCCCCGGCCGGGGGACGCTCGCCCCACAGGCCCTCGATCAGCCGGTTCACCGAGACGAGCCGGCCCGCGTCCAGTGCGAGCAGGGCCAGCGCCGCCCGCTGCCGGGGCGGCCCGAGCGGGATCTCCTGGCGCCCCCGCCAGGCTCGCACCGCCCCCAGGAGCCCGATCTTCAGTACGTCCGCCAGACCTGCCCGTGTTGTTTCGTCTGACATGTCGTATTTCCCCTTTGCCACGTCGCAGGCCGCCGTACAGCAGACATGACAGGCAGTACAGCCGAAATCCTGACGCCATCAAGCCCCCGTGCAGCGGCCTGCTGCACTCTGAACGCGATCTCGCTTGGTTCGCCCCACATTCGCTTGACACGGGCTGACAGACGCGCGGGCCGTGCGGCCGGCGTCGCCGCGTCACCCCGGGGAAGAGGCAGCGTTGTCCGAACCGCACCACGACGTTCTCCGGGAGTTCGCCCGGACGGCCGAGCGCCACCCGGACCGTCCGGCCCTGGTCCACGCCGGCCGCACCCTCACCTACGCCGAGCTGGCCGCCCGGGTCCGCGCGACGGCCCGGCGGCTCGGGCCCGATCCCGGGGCGGTGGGCGTGCTGACGTCCCGCACGCCGGGGACCGTGGCCGCGCTGCTGGGCACGCTCGCGGCGGGCGGCGCGTACGTGCCCGTCGACCCGGCGCACCCGCGGGCCCGCCGGGAGGCGGTGCTGGCGGCGGCCGGCTGCCGCACGCTGATCGCGTCCGGACCCGGCGCGTGGGCCCCGGACGGCGTGCGCGTGATCGAGCCGCCCGATCGCGTCGAGCCGGACGGCGGACCGGTGGACGAGCTCGACGAGCTCGCGGCCGTCGAGGCGGACACGCCCGCGTACATCCTGTTCACCTCCGGCTCGACCGGCGCGCCCAAGCCCGTGGTGACGCCCAGGCGGGCGATCTCCGTCGTGACCGGGGCGCTGCGCGAGCTGTTCGGGATCACCCCCGCCGACCGGGTGCTCCAGTTCGCCTCGCTGAACTGGGACACCTGCCTGGAGGAGATCCTGCCCGCGCTGACCGGCGGGGCGGCGCTGGTCTTCCACGACGGCGCGCATTCGGGGTCGTTCCGCCGGATGCTGCGCGCGGTCGCCGACGAGCGGGTCACCGTGCTGGACCTGCCCACGGCGTTCTGGCACGAGCTGGTACGGCACCTGGTGGACGAGCGGGCCGCGCTGCCTTCGTGCGTCCGGTTGGTGATCATCGGCGGCGAGGCCGTGAGCCCGCCGCGTCTGGCGGACTGGCGGGCCCTGGACACCGGCGACATCCGGCTGCTCAACACCTACGGCTGCACGGAGACCACCCTCATCACGCACGCCGTCGACCTGCACGGCCCCCTGGCGCCCGGGGACGCGGGGGAACGGGCGCCGGGGGATGCGCGCGGCGCGGCGGCGCGGGAGCGGGCGTCGGGGGAGCGGGCTTCGACGGAGCCGGGCGGCACGGCGGTGGGGGAGCGGGTGCCGATCGGCTGGGCGCTGCCGCACGTCGTGCAGCGGGTGAGTGAGGAGGGGGAGCTGCTGGTCGGCGGGCCGGCCCTGGCGCTGGGCTACCTGGCCCTGCCCGAGGCGACCGCCGCCCGCTTCGTCACCCCCGGGACGGAGTCCGGGCGGTTCTTCCGCACCGGCGACCGGGTCACCGTGACCGGGGGCGGGGCGCTCGTCCACGAGGGCCGGCTCGACCACGAGCTCAAGATCCGGGGCATCCGGGTGGACCCGGCCGAGGTCGAGGCGCACATCGCCGGCCATCCGGGCGTGGGCGCGGTGGCGGTGGCGGGTGTCACGGTCGCCGATCACACGACCCTCGCCGCGTACGTCGTGCCCCGCCCGCAGCCCGGCCGGGACACCGAGGACGGGCTGGCCGCCGAGGTCCGGGACTACCTGCGGGACCGGGTGCCGTGCCACCTCGTGCCCAGCCGGATCACCGTCGTGCCCGAACTGGCCTACACCACCAGCGGCAAGGTCGACCGCGCCGGTTCGCACCGGCGCTACACCACCAACTGAAGGAGATCATGTACGTGGACGTCACCGCCGTCTCTGACATCTTCCGGCGGGTACTGGAAAATCCCGAAATAACGGATGATTCCGACTTTTTCGTCTTGGGTGGGGATTCGCTGCTCGCCACCCGCGTCCTGAGCGCGATCGCCCGCGACTGCGGCGCCGAGCTCGACTTCGACGACTTCCTCGACGCGCCCACCCCGGCCGCCCTGGCCAAGAAGATCGCGAGCCTGGCATGAGCGAGCCGGGCACGAGGGCCCCGGGCGTCAAGGCACCGGGCTTGAGGGAGGCGGGCGTCAAGGCGCCGGGCTTGAAGGTCGTCGTCGTGGGCGCGGGCCTGGCCGGGCTCACCGCCGCCGCCGACCTGGCCGCGTCCGGCGCCGAGGTCACCGTGATCGAGGCCAGGGACCGCGTCGGCGGCCGTACGCACGGCATCGAGGTCGCCCCCGGCGGCTGGGCCGACGCGGGCGCGGCGTACCTGGGGGAGCGGCACACCGCGCTGACGGCCCTGCTGGCCGAGCTGGACCTGAAGACCACCCCGGCCACCGTGGGCGGCGCGGCCAGGTTCGCGCTCGGCGGCGAGCCGGTGACCGGCCGCTTCCCGCCTCTGTCGGCGGTCGCGCTGGGCGGCCTGTTCGACGCGCTGGAGGAACTGGCCGCCGCCGTCCGCCCCGACGCGCCCTGGCTGACCCCGGACGCCGCCCGCCTGGACGCCACCACGGCGGCCGACTGGGCCGAGGCACACCTGACGCATCCGGACGCGCGGTTGTTCTTCCCGCTGTTCGCCGGCGAGATGATGGCCGCGGACCCGGCGGACGTGTCCGTCCTGCACCTGGCCTTCTACCTGCGCTCGGGCGGCGGGCTGCGCTACCTGAACGCCTTCGCGGGCGGCGCGCAGGAGGACCGGATCGACGGCGGCGCCCACCAGGTGTGCCTGCGCCTGGCCGCCCGGCTCGGCGACCGGGTGCGCCTCGGCGAGCCGGTGCGCGCGGTCCACCAGGACGACTCCGGCGTGGACGTCGTCACCGCGACCGGCTCGGCCAGGGCGGACGCGGTGGTGGTCGCCGTGCCGCCGTCGCTCGCCGACGCCATGGAGTTCCGGCCGGGCCTGCACGCGCCGCGGTCGGGCCCCCGTACGGCGCCCGGCTGCGCGGTAAAGGTGCACCTGGTCTACCCCGCGCCGCTCTGGCGCGAGCAGGGCCTTTCGGGCTGGTCGGTCAGCGCGGAGGGCCCCCTGCTGTCCACCGTGGACGACTCGCCCGCGGGCGGCTCGGCGGGCGTGCTGACCGGGTTCGTGACCGGCGCGCAGGCCAAGGCGTTCGCCGCGCTGCCCCCGCGCGAGCAGGCCGGGCGGGCGCGGGCCCAGGTCGCGCGGCTGTTCCCCGGGCTGCCCGCCCCGGACGCCTGCCACGTGACCGACTGGCTCGGCGACGACTACAGCCGGGGCTGCTACGCGGCGCTGTTCGGGCCGGGCGACTGGCTCCGGCTCGGCCCGCGGCTGACCACCCCCCACCAGCGGGTGCACTGGGCCGGCACCGAGACGAGCACCGAGTTCTTCGGCCTGATGGAAGGCGCCATCCGCTCAGGACACCGGGTGGCCGCGGAGATCGACGCGACCTGGAGGCACATCCATGACTGACCGGACCCCGATCGCCCCCCTGGCCGTACGGGAGGGCTTCATGACCGAGCCCGGCCTCGGCGCGGGCAACTTCCTCGACCACGCCCTCGCGGCCAACCCCAACCGCGCGGTGCCGTTCGTCCACAGCCACCACACCGACCACCGCGGCCAGGTCGTGTTACGCGGCCACAGCCTGACCGACCTCGCGGCCCTGCGCGACCGGTACGCCACCTGGTACCACGCCAACGGCGTGCGGCCCGGCGAGCCCGTGGGCGTCGTCGTGGCCGAGGGGCTGGAGCCGCTGCTGCACTTCCTGGCGCTCACCGCGCTCGGCGCAATCCCGGCGATGGTCAACGACGCCATGCGGGCCGACGTCATGGCCGGCTACCTGGAGCACGTCGGCGTGGTCGGCGTCGTCGCCGACGACACGACCAGGCTGCAGCTCGCCTACCGCAACACGCCCCGGGCCCGGCCCAGGTTTCTCGCCCTGGCCGCCGAGGTGCGCGCCCACGACGCGGCGTCGGGCGGCCTGCCGGAGCAGTACCCGTACCGGCATGAACCGGACGACGTGGTGGCGCTCATCCACTCCTCGGGCACCACCGGCACGCCCAAGTCCACCATCCTCGGGCATCGCAGCTTCTGGGACGGCAAACAGCTCCGGATGGTGCGCTTCCCGGCGGAGCCGTACGACCGGCTGATGTCGCTCATGCCGCACACGCACGCGGGCGGGCTCAGCTACTTCCTCACCGCGATCCTGCTCGGGCTGCCGACCGTGATCATGTCGGACTGGCGGCGCGCCGGCGTGGAGCCGGTTATGGAGGCGTTCCAGCCGACGATGGTGGCCTCGTTCCCGCGCACGTTCGTGGAGCTGGCGACCGGCGAGCTGCCGGTCAGGGGCGCAGCCAGGGTGCACTCCTGGTTCAACACCGGCGACAGCGCCCACTACGGCCACATCCGGCGGCTCGTCACGCTCGGCGAGCGGCCCGCGGGGCTGATCAGGTCGTGGCTGCTGCCGCGCGGCGAGGCCGCCGGCGAGCCGCTGCCCGGCTCCCAGTTCGTGGACGGGCTCGGCTCCTCGGAGATGGGCATGGCGCTGTTCGGCCAGGTCACCTCCCCCGAGACGCCGCGCGCCGACCGCTGCGTCGGCAAGCCCCAGGACGCGGTGATCAAGGCCGCCGTGCTCGACGAGAACGGCCGGGAGCTGCCCGACGGCGAGGTCGGCCTGCTGGGCGTGATCACTCCGTCGCGCACCCCCGGCTACTGGAACGACCAGAGGCTGACCGGCAGCTTCGAGCTCAACGGCTTCTGGCTCACCGGCGACGTCGCCCGCCGGGACGCCGAGGGCAACTTCTACCACCTCGACCGCACCGTGGACGTGATCGACACCGCGGCCGGGCCGGTCTACAGCCTGCCCGTCGAGGAGGTGCTGATCGCCGACTGCGCGGACCTCGTCCAGGACTGCTCGGTCGTCGGCGTGCCGGGGCCCGAGGGCCAGGTGCCGATCGCCGTCGTACGGCCGCAGGCCGGGGCCGCCGCCGTCACCGCCGAGGAGGTCAGGGAGAAGGCCAACAAGGCGCTGGCCGACGCGGGCCTGGCCACGCTGGCCGCCGTGGTCCTGGCGCGCACCGAACAGGACTACCCGCTCGGCCCCACAGGCAAGGTGCTCAAGCGTGAGCTCCGCACCCGGCACGCGGCGCTGTTCGCCGGATGAGCCCGCACGACGACACCCCCCGCCACCCCGTCGCCGCCACCGGAACCGCCCGCTCAGCCGACACCGGAACCGCCCGGTCCGACGCCGCGGGGCCCGCCAGTGCCCGGTCCGGCGCCGCGGGGCCCGGGACCGCCGAGTCCGGCGGCGTCCGCCCCTTCGTGTACGCGCGGCGGGCGCTCGCCGAGCCCGACTGGCGGCGGCTGCCGGGCTGGCGGGAGGTCACCGAGGCGCAGTGGCGCGACGCCCAGTGGCAGCGCGCCCACTGCGTGCGGAACGCGGCGCAGCTGCGCGCCGTGACCGGCGACCTGCTCCAGGAGGCCTTCCTCGCCGACCTGGCCGCCGACGTGGCCCGCTTCGCCACCATGTCCATACTGGTCACGCCCCAGCTCCTCAACGTCATGGCGCCGGACGAGCCGGAGGACCCGGCCGCGTTCACGGCGGCGTTCCTGGCCAACCCGGTCCGCCGCTACCTGCTGCCGGTCGCCTCCGACCGGCACCCGGTCTGGCCGAGCCATCCGCGGGCCCAGCGCGACTCGCTGCACGAGGCCGAGATGTGGGCGGTGGAGGGCCTGACCCACCGCTACCCGACGAAGGTGCTGGCCGAGCTGCTGGCCACGTGCCCGCAGTACTGCGGTCACTGCACCCGGATGGACCTGGTCGGCACGTCCACGCCGCAGGTCGTCAAGGCCAGGCTCGCGCTCAGGCCGGTGGACCGGCAGGAGCTGATGCTGGACTACCTCAAGCGCACGCCCGCCGTCCGGGACGTGGTGGTCTCCGGCGGCGACCTGGCCAACATGCCGTGGCCGCGGCTGGAGGCGTTCCTGCTGCGGCTCCTGGAACTGGAGTCCGTGCGCGACATCCGGCTGGCCACCAAGGCGCTGGTCGGGCTGCCGCAGCACTGGCTCCAGCCGGCCGTGGTCGAGGGCGTGGGCCGGGTGGCCGCCGTGGCCCGCGCCCGCGGGGTGAACCTGGCCGTGCACACCCACGCCAACCACGCGCGTTCGGTGACGCCGCTGGTCGCCGAGGCGGCCGGGGCCCTGCTGGCGGCCGGCGTACGGGACGTGCGCAACCAGGGCGTGCTCATGCGCGGCGTGAACGCCACCCCGCACGACCTGCTCGACCTGTGCTTCGCCCTGCACGGCGAGGCCGGCATCCTGCCCTACTACTTCTACGTCTGCGACCTGATCCCCAACGCCGAGCACTGGCGCACCCCCCTCCACCAGGCACGCAGCCTCCAGGAGGCCATCATGGGCCACCTGCCCGGCTACGCCACGCCCCGGATCGTGTGCGACGTGCCCTACGTCGGCAAGCGCTGGGTGCACCAGGCCGCCGCCTACGACCGGGAACGCGGCGTCTCGTACTGGACCAGGAGTCACGGGATCGGGCTGGAGCCGCCCGGCCCTGAGCGCCGCTTCCCCTTCTACGACCCGATCGACACCCTGCCCGAGCCCGGCCGCCGCTGGTGGACGAGCCAGAAGGGAGAGTCATGACCCCGTTGCGCCGCATGTGCTGGATCTTCCCCGACCGGGAGTCCACCCGGGCCACCGCGATGTGGCACCCGTTCTTCTGGGACCTGTACGAGGACGTGGCCGCCGAGCTCGGCCTGCGCTGGACCAGGAACTCCCCGGACTCGGTCACCGTGGACGCGCTGGACCCCGGCAACCCCCGCGTCTACGTGGACGACGAGCCGGTCACCCCCGAGGACACGCTCTTCATCACCGCCCTGTACTCCCTGCCCTACCAGTCCATGGACGTCTTCAACCAGTACGCCCTCTACGCGGTGCTGGAGGAGGCCGGCTTCTACCTGCCGTTCCCGCCGTCCCTGTCGCCGGTGGCCAACGACAAGCTGGCCACCGTCCTGCGGCTGCGCGACTCGCCCGTGCCGCCGATCCCGACCCTGCGCATCGGCACCGGCCGGGACACCAGCAAGCACCTGTACGAGGCCGCGATCGCCGGCCTCACCTACCCGGCCCTGGTCAAGCCCGCCGGCTGGTGCGGCGGCGGCGGGGTGAACCTGGCCCGCGACTCCGAGGAGCTGCGCGGCCTGGCCAGCCTCGCCCAGGGCGGCGACACCACGCTCGTGATCCAGCCGTACCTGGGCGACGGCACCGTGGACTACCGCGTCTACGTCGTGGACGGCGAGCCGTACGCCGTCATGAAGCGCATCCCCGAGCCGGGTTCACCGGTCGCCAACGCCAGCAGGGGCGGCACGATGGAGTTCCCGCCCGTGCCGCCGGAGCTGGCGGCGGCCACGGCGTACTTCTACGAGCGGGTGCCCATCCCGTTCTTCTGCGTCGACTTCCTCCACGACGGCGAGCGCTACTGGTTCTCCGAGCTGGAGCCCGACGGCGTGATCGCCCCCGACCTGGGCGACCCCGCCCGCACCCTCCAGCGCGACGTCACCCGGGCCCGCTGGACGGCCTACCGCGACGGCCACGCCCGCTTCCTCAAAGAACGCCTCCCGCACGAACCCGAGAGCTGGTGACCCCCATGACCGAATCGTTCTCGCTGACGCCCGAGGCGGCAGAGCCGCGCCTGAGCGTCCCGAGGCGCTCGCTGGAGCGGCTGAGGAGCGTGCCCGCGCTCGCGCCGCGCTACGAGGGCCACGGCAAGGTGCTCACGCTGGAGGACCTGGCCGCCCTGCCCCCGCTGGTCAAGGACGACCTCAACGTCGCCCTCGCCCACCTGGAGCCCAAGGCCGCGCAGGGCGCGACCTGGCTCTTCCAGAGCGGCGGCAGCACCGGCGCGCCCAAGGTCGGCTACGCCCCCACCGGCTTCTACATGGCGGGCGTGCACCGCGAGTGGCGGCCCCTGGAACCGGACGACGTCTTCGTCAACGCCTGGGGCGCCGGCCGCATGTGGGGCGCCCACTTCCTGGCCGCCGCCTTCGCCGACCTGTCCGGCTGCCGGGTCATCGCCCTGGGCTCGGTCGGCAAGGACGAGTACGGCGACTGGCTCGGCTTCTTCGCCGACCGGAAGGTGACCGCGTTCGGCGGCACGCCCAGCGTGCTGCGGTTGTGGTTCGCCCACGCGCGGGCCGCCGGGCTGCGCCTGCCCGCCCTGCGCAAGGTGCTCTGGCTGGGCGAGGCGTGGCATCCGCAGCTCGACGAGGACCTGGCCGAGGTCGCCCCGGACGCCCGCCGCTGGGGCATGTTCGGCAGCACCGAGACCTGGGTCGCGGCCACCAACACCCCGGACTGCCCGGCCGACGTCTTCCACCCGCTGCCTGACCAGCTCGTCCACAGCGACGCCGAGGAGCTGCTGGACTTCACCACGCTCGACCCGGACATGCTCAACCCGGTGCTGCGCTACCGCACCGGCGACGCCGGCCGCTTCGTCGCCTGCCCGTGCGGCCGGGACGGCAGGGCGCTGCGCATCCTGGGCCGCCGCGACTCGGTCGTCCAGGTACGCGGCCTCGGCCTGCACGTGGACGACGTCGTCGCCCAGGCCGAGCGCGAGCCCGGCGTGCTGCGGGCCCAGGTCCTGGTCACCGAGCGGCGCGGCCGGGTCTCCGGCGTGGACGTGCTGCTGCTGACCGGCCCGGACGCCCCGCCCGACCTGCCCGAACGGCTGCGCCGCGACCTCCTGGCCGCCACCTTCACCCTCAGCACGGCCTTCCAGCACGACCCCGGCTCCTTCCGCGTACGGGCGGTGGACGCGCTGATCGGCAACGACCGCACCGGCAAGACCTCGTCCTTCGTCGTCCGGGAGGAGCAGTGAGGATGCCGGGGTCGCTCGGCAGGGAGTTCGGCCTCTACTGGAGCGGCCAGACGGTGAGCCTGCTCGGCGACCGGATCACCGTGTTCGTCGTCCCGACGCTGATGATCTTCGTACTGCACGCCTCCGCGCTGGAGGTCGGCATCGTGGCCATGGCCCAGTACCTGGGCATCCCGCTGCTGGGGCCGATCGCCGGGGTGCTGGTGGACCGGTGGGACAAGCGGCTGACCATGGTCGTGTGCGACCTCGTCCGGCTGGTGGCGGTGGGGGCCATGCCGGTCGCGTACTGGTGCGGGGTGCTCTCGACGCCGGTGCTGTTCGTGTGCGTGGCGCTGATCAGCGGCGCGACCATCTTCTTCAACATCGGCTACCTCGTCGCCGTGCCCACGACCGTGCCGCAGGACCGGCTGGTGCGGGCGTACTCGCGGCTGGAGGGCAGCAGCACGGTGTCGGAGGTGGCCGGGCCGTCGATCGCGGCCGGCCTCTACCACCTGCTCGGCGTGGCCTCGCTGCTCGTGGACGCGGCCACCTACCTGGTCTCGGCGGCGTGCCTGCGGGCCATGAAGCCGTGGGGCGTCACGACCGGGGAGCGGGTGCCGGTGCGCTCGCGGCTGATGCTCGGGTTCCGGCTGAACTGGGCCGATCCGGTGCTGCGGCGGGTGGTGCTGGCCGCGGTGGTGCTCAACTCGGGCGGGCCGATCTTCGTCACGGTCCTGCCGGTGCTGGCCTACCAGGGGCTCGGCGTCTCGGTGGGCGTGTTCGGCGCGGCGATGTCGGCGGCGGCCGTCGGCGCGGTGCTCGGCGCGCTGGTCGCCCCGAGGATCAGCGACCGGCTCGGCCTCGGCCGGACCATGGCGTGGGCGCTCCTGCTGCACTGCCTGGTCGGCCTCGGCGTGCTGGCCGCGCCCGCGCTGCCCGCCGCGCCGGTGATCGGCGTGACGTTCGGCTGCTACGGCTTCTTCATGTCGTGCATCAACGTGTGCAGCGCGCCGATCCGGCAGTCGCGGATGGCCGCCGAGAACCAGGGCGTGATGCACGCCGCGTTCCGCACGGCGACCTGGGGGGTGATCCCGCTGGCCGCGCTCGCGGGCGGGTCGGCGGTCACCCTGCTGACGCCCGCGCTGGGCGTGCTCGGCGCGGCGCAGGCGGTCATGGCCGGCGGCACGCTGCTGGCGGCGTTCTCGTTCCTGCCCGCCTCGGGCATCCAGGCGCTGATGGACCGGGCCGAGCCGCGGGCGCACCTGGCGGGGAGCGCGTCATGACGACAGTGCTGATCACGGGGACCTCGTCGGGGATCGGGCTGGCCACCGCGGTCGCCGCCGCGCGGGCCGGGCTGACGGTCGTGGCCACCATGCGCGACCCCGGCCGGGACGGCGACCTGCGCGCGGCGGCCGATCGGGCCGGCGTCACCCTGGACGTCCGCCGCCTCGACGTCACCGACCCGGCCTCGGCGCGGGCCTGCCTGCGGGGCGTGCGCGAGACGTACGGCGGGCTGGACGCGCTGGTCAACAACGCGGGCGTGTCGAACTTCGACCCCACGATGGAGATGTCCACGCCGGAGGCGCTGCGCGCCAACTTCGAGGTCAACTTCTTCGGCGTCGTCGAGGTCAGCCGGCTCGCGATGCCGCTGCTGCGGGCCGCCGGAGGCCGTCTGGTGACGATCGGCAGCGTGCACGGCGTCGTGGGCCAGCCGTTCAACGAGGCGTACGCGGCGGCGAAGGCGGCGGTCGAGGGGTTCATGGAGAGCCTGGCGCCGGTCGCGGCCGAGCACGGGGTACGGGTGAGCGTGGTCGTGCCCGGCTTCGTCTCCGACACCCAGTTCGGGATTTTTCCTGACATCAATAGGAAGACGATCCGGGCCGCCTCCGGTCCGTACGCCCCGACGTTCGACGCCTACCTCGACTGGGTGTGCGGCCCCGGCTGGGAGGGCGCGGGCCAGTCCTCCTGGCAGGTGGCCGACGTCGTCGTGGACGCGCTGACCGCCGACGACCCGCCCTTCCGCATCCCGACCAGCCCCTGGGTGTCGGAGTACGTGGCCCGCAAACTCGCCGACCCCGACGGCTCGGCCGTCCGGATCATGGCCAGGACCTGGATCGGAGCCGCGCCGTGACCGGCCCGGACCCGGCCTGCCGGGCGCTCGGCATCGCCCTGGAGGAGGCGGCCGGAGGCCGGGCCCGGCTGCGCATGCGCGTCACCGAGGACATGGTGAACGGGCACGGCGTCGCCCACGGCGGCTACCTGTTCCTGCTCGCCGACGCCGCCTTCGACCATGCCTGCAACAGCCGCGGACCGGTCATGCTGGCCCATAGCGCCCAGGTCACGTTCGTGCGCCCGGCCGCGGCGGGCGACGTGCTGGTGGCCGAGGCCACGGAACGGGCAAGACACGGTCGGCACGGCGTCTACGACGTCACCGTACGCCGCCCCGCCGGCGAGATCGTCGCCGAGTTCCGCGGCCACGGCGTCGTGGTCGGCGGCCGTCCCACCGACGAAAGGAAGGCGCCATGACCGGGCAGAACAGACGAACCGGGCGTTGGATCGAGCACTGGGAACCCGAGGACCCAGGCTTCTGGGCGGCCGTCGGACGCCGCGTCGCCACCAGGAACCTGATCTTCTCCATCTTCGTGGAGCATCTCGGCTTCGCGGTGTGGCTGCTGTGGAGCGCCGTCGTCGTCCTGCTGCCGAAGGCGGGCTTCCCGTTCACCGTCGACCAGCTCTTCTGGCTGGTCGCGGTGCCGAACCTGGTCGGTAGCACGCTGCGGCTGCCCTACACCTTCGCGGTCTCGGCCTTCGGCGGGCGCAACTGGAACGTGGCCAGCGCCCTGCTGCTCCTGGCGCCGACGGGGCTGCTGGCCTGGCTGGTCACCGATCCGGCCAGGCCCTACTGGATGTTCCTGGTCGCCGCGGCCACGGCCGGGCTCGGCGGCGGCAACTTCGCCTCCTCCATGGCCAACGTCTCCTACTTCTACCCGGAACGGCGCAAGGGGTTCGCGCTGGGCGTGAACGCGGCCGGCGGGAACCTGGGCGTGGCGGTCGTGCAGCTGCTGATCCCGCTGGTGGCGGCGGGCGGCCTGGCGTACGCGGGGCTGGTGTGGCCGCCGCTCATCGTGGCCGCCGCACTGTGCGCGTACCTGTTCATGGACAACCTGGCCGTGGCCAGGACCGGCTTCGGCACCCAGGGCAGGGCGTTCCTGCGTCCGCACACCTGGGTCATGTCCTTCCTCTACATCGGCACCTTCGGCTCGTTCATCGGATACTCGGCGGCGTTCCCACTGGTCGCCAAGTCGGTGTTCGCGCAGTCCGCCTCGCCGTACCTGGCCTTCATCGGGCCGCTGGCCGGGTCGCTGGCGCGGCCGGTCGGCGGCTGGCTGGCCGACCGGTACGGCGGGGCCAGGGTCACCTCGTGGTCGTTCGTCGTCATGGCCGCCGGGGCCGTGGCCGCGCTGGCCGAGCTCGGACGGCACAGCTTCCCGCTCTTCCTGGGCGCGTTCCTGCTGCTGTTCGTCGCCTCGGGGGCGGGGAACGGGTCCACGTACCGGATGATCCCGGCCATCTTCACCGCGCAGGCCCGGCACGGGTCGGCGGACGTGCGGCTGCGGGCGAGGCGCGAGGCCGCGGCGGCCATCGGCATCGCCTCGGCGATCGGCGCGTTCGGCGGGTTCCTCATCCCGCGCGGCTTCGCGGTCTCGCTGGCCGGATCCGGTTCCGTCGCGCCCGCCCTCCAGGTGTTCATCGGCGCCTACGCCGTCTTTCTGGCCACCAATTGGTGGTTCTACCGCCGCAGGGTGCTGGCGCGGGTCCCCAGCCTTGCCCACAGCCGAATCTGAGCACCGCTCTGAGCACCGACGACCCCAAGGAGTGACACATGCCCGCCAAGTCCCTGCGTGACCTGATCGACTTCGCCCGGCGGCACTCGCCGTTCTACGCCGAGACCTACCGCGACCTGCCCGACGGCGTGGACGACCTCACCGCGCTGCCGATCATCGACCAGGACGCCTTCTGGGCCGCCAACACCTACCCCGACAACCGGCTGCTGACCGGCCCTCTCACCGACGCCGGCGTCTACGCCTCCGGCGGCACCACCGGAGCGCCCACGTTCTCCCCGTGGACGCGCTCCGAGCACGCCGACTCGGTGACCGCGTTCGGCGCCGGCATGGTGAAGGCGGGCCTGCGGCCCGGCCACCGGGTGGCGAACCTGTTCTCCGCCGGCGAGATGTACGGCGGCTTCCTCTACATCGAGCACGCCCTGCACAACGCCCCCGTGGAGAACGTGCGCCTGCCCATCGCCTGCCACGCCCCGGACGGCTACATCGCCGACCTGATCGAGCTGTTCGGCGTCCACGTGCTGGCGGGGCCGCCGATGAAGCTCGGCAAGGTGGCCGAGGCGGTGATCGCGCGCGGGCGCAGCGCCGACACCGTGGAGCTGCTGCTGTTCGCCGGCGACCTGCTCTTCGACGACCTGCGTCCCCAGCTCGCCAAGGCCTTCCCCGGGGCGGCGATCGCCTCGCTCGGCTACGCCTCGGTGGACGCCGGGCTGATCGGCGGGCCGGTGGCCGGCGCGGACGTGCGGGTGCACGAGGCGTTCCCCGACCGCACGCTGGTGGAGCTGATCGACGAGGTGACCGGCGAGCCGATCAGCGCGCCGGGGGTGCGCGGCCGGGTCGTCGTCACCAACCTGTTCAGGACGCTGATGCCGGTCATCCGCTACCCGGTCGGCGACCTGGGGGAGTGGACCGACGCCGAGTGCCGGGCGTTCCGGCTGGTCGGACGGACGTCCGAGGGGGCCAGGGTGGAGACGGTGGCGATGTCCAGCGAGGCCGTCCGGGCCGTGCTCGTCGCCGCCGACCCGGACCGGGCGATGTCGGCGATGCAGATGGTCCAGCGCCGCTGGGACGGCAAGGACGGCCTGCTGCTCCGCCTGGCCTGCGCGCAGGAGCCGCCGCCCGGCCTGACCCAGCGGCTCGTGGACGCCGTGTACGCGGCCAAGCCGCTCTACCCGAAGTCCGTGGCCGAGGGGCTGGTGCACCCGCTGACCGTCGAATGGGTGCGGCCGTCGGAGCTGGTGACGCACCCGCGTACCGGGAAGGTGCTCCAGGTGGTGGACGAACGCCCGCATCCCTGAACCCCGTGCGGAACCTCCGGCCCCGGCCGGAGGTTCCGGATTAATGCGGATTTCTCCGCGTCGTTCGACGCTTCGTTTCTATGATGGAAAGGAGCGTCCGCGGGGTGGTGCTCATTGATGCTCATTCGGGTACGCACCAGCTGACGACGACCCGGCAGGTTGCTCCAATGGCGGATTCGTTCGACGACGCTCACCTTCGCCTGGTGACGAAGGAATGTCTCCCGCTCGGGAGCGGCGACCGGCTCCCGGTCATCGTGCTGCTCGGGCCGGACGGCACCGACCGTGAGGTGTGCCTGACCCGCGTCTGGAAGAGCGTCACCAGGCCGGAGTCCCCCCGGGTGCGGGTGGACTTCCGGCTGCCGGGGCTGCGCGACGCGCCGGTGGTCAAGACCGTCGAGCGCATCGCCCACGACCTGATGGAGACCTCCAGCGTCAGGCTGCCCCGGGTGGTCTTCGCGCTGCACGTGCTCGCCCTGGACCCGCGGGACCGTTCCGACAACGAGCTGACCGGCGAACTGGACGACCTCGTGGACGGCGGCGACCCCGAACGCCTGTCCGACGCCCTGGCCCTGCTGCGCGACCTGCTCGGCCGCATCCCGGGGGCCGAGCCGCTGGCCGCCCTCACCTCCGTGCTCACCTCGGTGCTCCAGTACGCCGCCCGGGGCCAGCGCCGCCGCGTGGTCAGGCTGCTCAACGGCAAGGGCAGGACGTGGCTGGCCGCCCAGATGGCCAACGGCAACGTGATCGACCTGGCCAGGCGCCGGGACGGCCACGCCGGAGACCCGGCCGGGTCCGCCGGGTCGATCCTGTGCCGGGCCCTCGTCGCCGACCTCACCGACTCCTGGTCCAAGAGCCACCGCCATGCCCGGAGCTGCCTGCTGCTGCTGGAGGGGGCCGAGACCGCGGCGGGCCGGGCCCTGCTCAAGGCGCTCGGCCCGGCCAAGGGCGCCGACCCGCTGCTGGTGGTGGCGGAGTCGAAGCAGTGGCTGCCGATGGGCGGCTCGTGGGCGCGTCCCGGCACGGTCGTCCCGGGCGCCGCCTACCCGCCCACGCTCGCCGAGGCGGGCTACCGGGACTGGCGGGACGGCTACGACGCGCGCGAGCAGCCGTGGTGGTACCCGGTGCTGATGCCGCCGCTGCCGGCCGACAGGTCGCGCGCCTACGCCTCGGCCGTCCAGGAGCTGACCGGCGGCCATCCGGCGGTGACCCGGCGCCTGGGCAGGCTGGCCGCCACGGCCCAGGACGACGACGCCTTCCGCGCCGTCGTGTGCCGGGAGGACCTGCTGCGCTGGCCGGACTGGCTGCACCTGGCCCACCTGGACGAGCTCACCGACTGGGCGGCGGCCAGGAACGTGGACGACGCCGAGAGCGCCCTGCTCAAGCGGGCCGGCCGGGCGCCGAACCTGCGTAACGAGCTGGCCGACCTGCTCTGGCTCGCCCGCCGTCCGGAGGAACGGGACCCGCATGGCCGCTACGAAGGGACGCGCGGCCCCCAGGTCACCGTCATCCACCCGTGGCTGCGGCGGCTGCTGCTGCACCGGCTGGCCGTCACCGGCCGCTGGAACGACGTGCACCGCGACCTGGAACGGTTCCACCTCGGCCCCGGAGGCGAGGAGAACACGCGCAGCCTGCACCACCGCCTGGCCCTCGTCGGCCGGGACGACCCCGAAGGCCACCTGACCCACGTGGCCGGGCACCTGCACCGCCTGTTCGACCGGCTCGACGTGCGCGAGGACGGCCAGAGCCGCCTGCCGGAATGGCTCGCCGGCTTCAACGAGGTGACCACGGCCCCCAACCGGCTGCCGCTGGTCACCCCTCTGGACGAGCTGTACGACTCCCTGGTGGCGACCGCCGGCCCGCGCGAGCGCGGGGACTGGCTCGTCGTGGTCAGGACCCTGGTCGTGGACCGCTGGTTCTGGCTCGACCCGCTGCTCGACCCGTCGGGGAGCCGGGCCGAGCAGGTCGCGCGCGGGTTGCGGGACCTGGCCAGGAGGTCCGCCACCAGTCCGGCGATCTTGTTACGGGAGGCCGACAGGTATGAGCGACGACGGTGACGACCCCGGCAGGGCCGGGACGGGCGAGCCGGCCCCCGCGGAGGTCGGCGCGAAGTGGGCGCGGGACCGCCGCAACCGCGTCTTCCTGAGAAGAGCTCTGGCGGGCGTGCTCGTCGTGGCGGTCGTCGTCGTCCTCGGGTTCTCCGTCAGGACGTCGAGGCTCACCGACGAGAGCGGCGCCTTCGGCCCCGACCTGGCCCCGGTCATGGACCGCATCGCCGCGGAGAACGCCGAGGTGGAGAAGAACCACCCGGGCGCATACGTCACCGTCGTGGCGATGTTCCCGATGACCGGCTCCCTCACCGACATCGGCCTGAACAGGGAGAGCATCAGGCACGGCCTGGAGGGCATCCACCTGGCGCAGGTGTGGCGCAACCGGCAGCCGTCCTCGCCGCCGTACGTGCGGGTGCTGGTCGGCAGCGACGGGCCGGACGACTGGGAGCCGACGGTCGAGGCGATCAAGGCCCGGACCGCGGACGAGCACATCGTGGCCGTGACCGGGCTGGGCGCCAGCACCGGCACGACCCGCAGGACGGTGGAGAGCCTGAGCGGCAGCGGGTACGCGATGGTCTCGGCGGTGATCACCTCCGACGAGCTCACCGGGGTCCGCGGGCTGGCCCGCGTCGCGGCGCTGAACAGCGAACAGGCCCGGGCCGGGGTGGTGCACGCCAGGAAGGTGAACCCCGGGCTCAAGGCGGTTGTGATCAAGGACCTCAACCCGGCGGACAGCTACGTCAAGACCCTCGCCCGGTTCTACACCGGCTCGCTGGCCGACCGGGAACGCGTGATGGAGCTGTCGTTCGACTCCTCGACCCGGTTCTCCGGCACCGTGCTGGACGTCATCGCCGAGCGGGTCTGCAACTCCGGCGCGAACACCGTCCTGTACGCCGGGCGCAGCGAGCAGCTTCCCGCGCTGATGCAGGCGCTCAGCCAGCGCGACCGGTGCGTCCGGCCCGGCATGACCGTGATCACCGGCGACGACGCCAGCGAGATGAACCGCAAGGCCGACCTGAACATGTGGGGGGACACCAGGATCCGGCTCTTCTACACGGCCCTGGCCCACCCGGCGGGCCTCACCCTGCCCGGCGGCGAGGTGCTCACGGCGATCAGGGCCAGGTTCGCCGGCGACGACCCCGACGCCTTCCCGCGCGTGTTCCCGCACGAGAGCCTGGGCGACGGCATGGCCATCATGCACCACGACGCCATGTTCGTGGCCCTGGAGACGGTCAAGGCGTTCGCCCGGGAGCCGGACGTGCCCTCGCCGCAGGACATGGCGAACATGCTGACCAGCGGCACGGTGGCGGTGGAGGGCGCCAGCGGCCCGATCAGGATCGTCGAAGGCGGCGCCCGCCAGACCAAGGAGATCCCGATCCTCCAGCTCAACCCGGACGGCACGTCGGCGTACTCGGGCCGGATCACGATGACGGACGGCGGCCCCGGCCGGAGCTGAGCCGCCTTTCATGTATTACCTATTGCTTTTATGGGAAATTTCGCGCAGGATCAAAGGCGTGAAGAGCCTTCTGGTGGCCCGCCTCCACGTCGACCTCCGGCGGCAGGCGAGCGCGCTCTGTGCCATGCGGTGACCTCCGGGTCCCCGCTCTCCTCGGACGCCCGAGCGTCCTTCCCCCAGACCTTCCCCGAAGCTCAGAGGAGTGGCCCGACCATGTCGACCACCAGCGTTCTCACCGTCCGGCGCGTCGCCGGGCACATCGGCGCCGAGATCAGCGGCGTCAACCTGGCCCACCCGCTCGACCCGTCCGTGGTCGAGGAGATCCGGCAGGCCCTGCTCGCGTACAAGGTCGTGTTCTTCCACGGGCAGGAGCTCGACCACGCCGCGCAGATCACCTTCGCCCGCCAGTTCGGCGAGCTGACCCACGCCCACCCGCACGAGGACGCGCCGCCCGAGGAGTTCCCGCAGATCCTCACCATCGACCCCCGCCGGTACGAGAAGCGTTACGGCGTCAACTACCGCGAGCTCTACCAGCGGCGGCGCTACTCCTACTTCTCCGGCTGGCACACCGACGTCACCGCCGCCGTCAACCCGCCCGCCGCCTCGATCCTGCGGGCCGAGACCGTGCCGGAGTTCGGCGGCGACACCCAGTGGACGAACCTGGTCGCCGCCTACGAGGGCCTGTCCGCGCCGCTGCGCGACCTGGTGGACGGCCTGCGCGCCGAGCACCGCTTCCTGGCCGGCTACCAGTCCGCCGACGAGGACGGCAAGCTGGTCAAGCGGATCAACGACAACCTGCTGATCTCCGTGCACCCGGTGGTGCGGGTGCATCCGGAGACCGGTGAGCGGGCGCTGTTCGTCAACCCCGGCTTCACCGACCACATCGTGGGCCTGTCGGCCGTGGAGAGCCGCCGCATTCTCGACCTGCTGTACGAGCAGCTCACCCGGCCCGAGTACACCGTGCGGTTCCGCTGGCGTCCCGGCAGCGTCGCCTTCTGGGACAACCGGGCCACCGCCCACCTCGCCCCGTCCGACCTCGACCACCTCGACGTGCCGCGCACGCTGCACCGGGTCACGCTGATCGGCGACCGTCCCGTCGGACCCGACGGGTTCGTCTCCGAGATCGTGGCCGGAAGGGAGTTCAGGGCGCAGTCACTCGTGGTCGCCTGACGACGGCGGCCACCTCCGCGAGCGGGACCCGCTCGCGGCACCGGACGCGCGGGCGGGGGCTGGGGGGTGCCCGCCCGCGGCGTCGGTCCCCACTTCTGGGAGGGGGGTGCGCGACGCGATCAACCGGCGGCCGAGCCGCTGCGCCGGGGCCTCGACCACGTGGTACGTCACCAGGCACAGCGGGATCAGGACCACGTAGTAGAGCGGCAGGTTCGGCAGCGGGCGCAGCAGCAGGGGATGCAGCAGGTAGACGGAGAAGCTGATCACGCCGAGCCGGGTCAGCACCCGCGGGAACGCCCTGTGGCGCAACGCCAGCCCCAGCCCGAACACGGCGAAGGCGAGCACGAGCGCGGGCGCCCAGCCCGGGTCGTCCTTGGCGGGTATCCCGCAGGCCAGCACCGCCAGCGCGGCCAGACCGGCGGTCCGCCAGGAGATCGTGCCCTGCTCGGCGCGGTGAACGGCGGTCCCGGCGAACATCGCGGCCAGGATGATCACGCCCTGCCAGGTGCCCGCCCGGCTGCCCAGGACCACCAGCGCCAGCCCGAGCAGCCCGCCCGCCACGGCGGCCGCCGTACGGGCCCGGCCGCGTCCGAGGACGGTGACCGCGATCGCCGCGACGACCGCGAGGGCGAGCAGCGCGGCGACCAGGTCGGCCCCGCCGTTGATCGACGCGCCCGGCAGCAGCAGCCCCGCCGGCACGGCCAGCGCCGCCAGGGACACGGCGATCCCCGCCGACCTGTGGGCCTGACCGGTCGCGAACAGCCCCACGCTGATCAGGTAGAACGCCATCTCGTACGAGAGCGTCCAGGTCACGCCGATGACGGGCGGCAGGTTGAGCAGCTCCTGCAACATCGTCAGGTTGCCGAGCGCGACCAGGGGCGCGGGACGTTCGCCGAGGCGGGGGTCGAGGGGGAGCAGGCCCGCGAGGCCGAGCAGGAAGGCCAGGCCGAGGGCGGCCAGCAGCAGCGGCAGGAGGCGGAAGGCCCGGCCGGTCCAGAAGGCGCGCAGGTCGCCGCGCCGTTCCAGGGAGGCCGGGATGATGTAGCCGCTGACCAGGAAGAACACGAACACGCCCCACGTGCCGAGGTCGATCCTGCGGTCCACGACCGCCCACACGGCGGGGACGAAGGACCAACCGGCGTGGTGCGCGGTGACGGCCAGCGCGGCCGGCCCCCGCAGGGCGTCCAACCAGGCCAGCCGGGTGGGGGCGGGGGACATCTGTCGGATTCTAGGCTATTTGTCGCAGGTCATCCGCGACCTGACCCCCCGCGAGCGCACGGCCCGCATCGCCCTCGGCTCTGTCCGTGAGCGGGTCGCCCGCCGCGCTCAGCGGGACGGCGAACGCCGCAGGCGCAGGCCGATCACCACAACGGCGACGCCCACCAGGAGCACCAGCGGCCCGATCACCGCCCAGGTGGCGTCGCCGGTCATCACGCTGCCGCCCACCACGCCCAGCCCCTGGAGGGCCCACAGCCCGCCGACCAGGGCCAGCAGCACGCCGGCGACGATGAGGATCCAAGAGGTCATCGTTCTTCCCGTCTCTCGTCCCGCCGCGCTTGTCCCGCCGCGGGGCTCTGTGTGCGTTGGTAGCGGTGTGTGTTGACAGCGGTGTGCGTTGATCGCGTGGCCCCCGAAGAGTAGCCGAGCGTTTGTCACAGAATGCGGATTTTTCCGGTCACCTCTTGGCGGCGGCTTTCCGTCGTCCTAGTGTTCAGTGCAATGCCACACATTACTGAGCCCTATGGAAGGAGAGTCATCGGTGCGTGACGGCAGGCCCCCGAGGCTGTCCGAGATCCCCGCTTTCACCGCGTACATGAACACCGGCTGGGGCACCCCCGACCGCACACCGCCCGTCGTGCCCGGAGCGGCCGAGGCCGCCGCCGTCCACCGGGCCAGGCTCGCCGAGGCGCTGCCCGGCCGGACCGTCGTGCTGGCCGCGGGGCAGGCCCCGATCCGCAGCAACGACATGGCCTACGACTTCCGCGCCGCCAGCGACTTCGTCTGGCTGACCGGCTGCCAGATCGAGAACGCCGTCGTCGTGCTGGAGGGCGCCGAGGCCACCCTCTACCTGCCGCCGCCCGCCGTCCCCGGCGATCCGGCGTTCTTCGCCGACTCCAGGTACGGCGAGCTGTGGGTGGGTGCCGCGCCGGGCCCGGAGGATTGGGCGAAGGCGCTGGGCGTCCGGGTCCGGCCGCTGGCCGAGCTGACCATGGAGGTCACCGAGGACCAGGAGGCCCGCCGGGTCCTCGCCGAGCTGCGCATGTACAAGGACGACTGGGAGATCGGGCAGCTCCGCGAGGCGGTGGACCGCACCGTCGAGGGGTTCGCCGCCGTCGTCCGCGAGATCCCCGCCGCCGTCGCCGGGCGCGGCGAGCGGTGGCTCCAGGGCACCTTCGACCGGTACGCCCGCGCGTACGGCAACGGCCCCGGCTACCCCTCCATCGTCGGCGGCGGCCCGCACGCGCCCACGCTGCACTGGGTGCGCTGCGACGGCCCCGTGGTCCCCGGCGAACTGCTGCTGCTCGACCTCGGCGTCGAGGCGGAGAGCTGCTACACCGCCGACGTCACCCGCACCTTCCCCGTCTCCGGCCGCTTCACCCCGGCCCAGCGGCAGGTGCACGACCTGGTCGAACGGGCCCACCGGGCCGCGCTCGCCGCGGTCGCCCCCGGCCGCCGCTTCAGCGACTTCCACCACGCCGCCATGGAGGTCGTCGCGCACGGCCTGGCCGACTGGGGCCTGCTGCCGGTCTCGGTGGACGAGGCGCTGTCCGACGCCGGGCAGCACCACCGCCGCTACCTGGTCTGCGGCGTCGGCCACCACCTGGGCCTGGACGTGCACGACTGCGGCCGGGCGAGCCAGGAGTCCTACCAGGACGCCGTCATGGCCCCCGGCATGGCGCTCACCGTCGAGCCCGGCCTGTACTTCCACGCGCACGACCTCACCGTCCCGCCGGAGCTGCGCGGGATCGGCGTCCGGATCGAGGACGACCTGCTGGTCACCGAACAGGGCGCCGACGTGCTGTCGGCCGCGCTGCCCCTGGACGCCGACGGCCTGGAGAAGTGGATGGCCGCCGGGTAGGTAGCCGCTGTGACATCACCGTGACATCACACCGCATAATCTCGAAAATCCCCAGTGAGGAGACCTCAGCATGACCACCTCCGCCACACCGTGGCGCGGCATCCACGTCGCGACGGCCCTGCCCTTCCACGACGACCTCTCCGTGGACTACGACGGGTTCGCCGAACACGTTCGGTTCCTGGTCGCGGGCGGCTGTGACGGTGTGACGCCCAACGGTTCGCTGGGCGAGTACCAGACGCTCACGCCGGAGGAGCGGACCCGCGTCGTCGAGACCGCCGTCCAGGCCGCGCCGGCCGGGTTCGGCGTCATGCCGGGCGTGGCCGCGTACGGCGCCATGGAGGCCCGCCGCTGGGCCGAGCAGGCGGCCGAGGCCGGGGCCACGTCCGTGCTGCTGCTGCCGCCGAACGCCTACCGGGCCCCGCGCGAGGCCGTCGTCGCCCACTACCGGGAGGTCGCCAAGGCCGGGCTGCCGGTCGTGGCCTACAACAACCCGTTCGACACCAAGGTGGACCTGACCCCCGCCCTGCTGGCCGAGCTGTTCCACGAGGGCCTGGTCGTCGGCGTCAAGGAGTTCACCGGGGACGTGCGCAGGGCGTACGAGATCGCCGAGCTGGCGCCGGACCTGGACCTGCTCATCGGGGCCGACGACGTGCTGCTGGAGCTGGGCCTCGCCGGGGCCGTCGGCTGGATCGCCGGTTACCCGAACATGATCCCGGAGTCCACGACCCGCCTGTACCGGCTGGCCACCTCGGGCGACCCCGCCGACCTGCCCGAGGCGCTGCGCGTCTACCGCGACCTGCACCCGCTGCTGCGCTGGGACTCCAAGCCCGAGTTCGTGCAGTCGATCAAGCTGTCCATGGACCTGGCCGGGCGCAAGGGCGGCGCCTGCCGTCCGCCGCGCCTGCCGCTCGCGCCCGAACTGGTCGCCCGCATCACCGCCGACACCGAGACCGTCCTGGAAAAGGGCTACAAGTGAGATCACGCCGCACCTTCCACGCCGTCGACTCCCACACCGAGGGCATGCCCACCCGCGTGATCGTCGGCGGCGTCGGCACGATCCCGGGGGCGACCATGGCCGAGCGCCGGCTGTGGTTCATGGAGAACAGCGACGACGTCCGCACGCTGCTGATGTACGAACCGCGCGGCCACGCCGCCATGAGCGGGGCGATCCTCCAGCCGCCGACCCGGCCGGACGCCGACTACGGCGTGCTGTTCATCGAGGTCTCCGGGCTGCTGCCGATGTGCGGCCACGGCACGATCGGGGTGGCGACCGTCCTGGTGGAGACCGGGATGGTGCCCGTGGTCGAGCCGGTCACCACGATCCGGCTCGACACGCCCGCCGGGCTCGTGGTGGCGTCCGTGGCGGTCGAGGACGGTGCGGCGACCTCGGTGACCATCCAGAACGTGCCCTCCTTCGCGTACGCGCTGGACCGCAAGGTCGAGGTGCCCGGCTTCGGGGAGATCGCCTACGACCTGGCCTTCGGCGGGAACTTCTACGCCTTCGTCGAGCTGGCCGACCTGGGCCTGCCCTTCGACCGGGCCCGCGCCGGCGACCTGCTGACCGCCGGGCTGGCGATCATGGACGCCGTGAACGAGCACGACCGCCCGGTCCACCCCGAACGTCCCGACATCAACGGCTGCCACCACGTCTACCTGGCCGCCCCCGGCTCGACGGCGCAGCTGTCCAGGCACGCCATGGCCATCCACCCCGGCTGGTTCGACCGCTCGCCGTGCGGCACGGGCACCAGCGCCCGCATGGCCCAGTTCCACGCCCGGGGCGAGCTGGCCCTCGGGGACGACTTCGTCAACGAGTCGTTCATCGGGACCCGCTTCACCGGGCGGCTGCTCGGTGAGACCACGGTCGGCCCGCTGCCCGCCGTGCTGCCCTCGATCACCGGCCGCGCCTGGGTCACCGGCACCTCGCAGTTCCACCTCGACCCGACCGACCCGTTCCCGGCGGGGTTCCTGCTGTGAGCCGGTCCGGCCCGCGGGCGGGCGGCGCGAAGGGCACCCGGTGAGCGCCGACCTGGTCGTGGTCGGCGCGGGCGTGGTGGGCGCGGCCAGCGCCTACTTCGCCGCGCTGGCCGGGCTGCGGGTGGTGGTCGTCGAGCGCGCGGCCATCGCCGGCGGCACCTCCAGCGCGGGCGAGGGCAACCTGCTGGTGTCCGACAAGGAGGCCGGGCCCGAGCTCGACCTCGCGCTCCACTCCCAGCGGGTGTGGCGCGAGGACCTGGCCGAGCACGCCGGGTCGTGGGAGTTCGAGGCCAAGGGCGGCCTGGTCGTCGCTTCGTCCGGGGCCGGCCTCGCGTCGCTGCGCGAGCTGGGCGAGCACCAGCGCCGCCACGGCGTCGAGGTGCGCGACGTGGCCGCGCAGGAACTGCGCGACTACGAGCCGCACCTCGCGCCCGGCCTCGCCGGTGCCGCCTTCTACCCCCAGGACGCCCAGGTCCAGCCCATGCTGGTGGTCGCCCACCTGCTGCGCCTGGCCCGCGCGCACGGCGCCGAGGTGCGTACCCGTACCGGCGTCACCGGGTTCCTGCGCGACGGGAGCCGCGTGACCGGCGTGCGCACCACGTCCGGCGACCTGCCCGCCGGGGCGGTGCTCAACGCGACCGGCACGTGGGCCGGCGACCTCGCCGCCCTGGCCGGGGTGGACGTGCCCGTGCTGCCCCGGCGCGGGTTCGTGCTGGTCACCCAGCCGATGCCGCCCCGGACGATCCGCCACAAGGTCTACGCCGCCGAGTACGTCGGGGACGTGGCCAGCTCCGACGCCGCCCTGCAGACCTCGCCCGTCGTGGAGGGCACCGGCAGCGGCACGATCCTCATCGGCGCCTCCCGGGAGCGCGTCGGCTTCGACCGCACGTTCTCCCCGGCGGCGGCCGGGGCGCTGGCGGCCAAGGCGATCGCGCTGTTCCCGATGTTGCGGGACGTCCGCGCCATGCGCACGTACCTGGGGTTCCGGCCGTACTGTCCGGACCATCTGCCGGTGATCGGGCCCGACCCGCGCGCGCCCGGACTGTGGCACGCCTGCGGGCACGAGGGCGCGGGCATCGGGTTGTCGGCGGGCACCGGCAAGCTCATCGCCCAGGCCCTCACCGGCCGCACCCCTGACCTCGACCTCACCCCGTTCGCCCCCGACCGTTTCCCCGACGCCGAGGCCCATGACGCGGAGGCTTCTGACACCGAGGCCCCCGGCGGCTCCGGGACCGGGTCTTCCGCGACCGAGGAGGCGCCCCGATGACCCACCAGATGACCTTCCGCGGCGAGAGCGTCCCCGCCGAGCCCGGACAGAGCGTGGGGGCCGCCCTGGTCGCGGCCGGCATCCTCGACTGGCGCACCACCCGCGGGGCGGGCCGGCCGCGCGGCCTGTTCTGCGGCATCGGCATCTGCTTCGACTGCCTCATCACCGTCGACGGCGTCCCCGACCTGCGCGCCTGCCTGGTCCCGGCGCGCGACGGCATGCGCCTCGGCGACGACACCCCCGCCCAGGAAGACGGCGAACAGGGTGCCGGCGAGCGGGGAGGGCATCATGCGTGAGCCGTACGACGTCGCCGTGGTCGGCGCGGGGCCGGCCGGGCTGGCCGCCGCCGTCGAGGCCGCCGAGGCCGGGCTCGGGGTGGCCCTCGTGGACGCCGCCGGCCAGCCCGGCGGCCAGTTCTGGCGGCACTACGACGAACGCCACGCCCGCCCCGGCGACGCCGCCGGACACCACGGCTGGCCGGTCTTCACCCGGCTCCGCGACCGCCTGCGCGCCCTGACCGCCGCCGGACGGGTCCGCTACCTGCCCGGCCACCAGGTCTGGCTGGCCACCCGCGACGGCGAGGGCACGTTCACGCTGCGCACGACGCCGACCGTCCCCGAGGAGGGGGTCGCCGGCACGACGGTGACCGCCCGCGCGCTGATCCTGTGCCCCGGCGGCTACGACAGGCAACTGCCCGTCCCCGGCTGGGACCTGCCCGGCGTGATGGCCGCCGGGGGAGTGCAGGCCCTGCTCAAGGGGCAGCGCACCCTGGCGGGCCGCCGCGCGGTGGTCGCCGGGACCGGGCCGTTCCTGCTTCCGGTGGCCACCGGCCTGGCCGCCGCCGGGGCGCGGGTGGCGGCCGTCGCCGAGGCCAACGCCACGCTCGGGTGGCTGCGCGACCTCCGGGGCGCCGCGTCGGTGCCCGCCAAGGGGCTGGAGGCGCTCCAGTACGCCGCGCTGCTGGCCCGCCACCGCGTCCCGTACCGCACCAGGACCGTGGTCACCGAGATCCTGGGCGAGGACCGGGTCGAGGCGGTCCGGCTCAGCGGGATCGGCGGCGACGGCCGCCCGGCCGGGCCGGTCAGCGAGGTCCCCGTCGACCTCGTCGCGCTCGGCTGGGGCTTCACGCCCTCGCTCGAACTGCCGCTCATGCTCGGCGCGGACACCAGGAAGGACATCGACGGCTCGCTCGTCGTCATCGTGGACGCCTTCCAGCGCACCGGCGTCCCCGGCCTGTACGTCGCCGGCGAGGCGACCGGCGTCGGCGGCGCCGTCCTGGCCCGGCAGGAGGGCCGGCTGAGCGCCCTGGCCCTGGCCCGTACGCTGGGCCGCCGCGCCGACCCGGCGCTGATGGGCCGCCTGCGCCGGTCGATCGCCCGCGGACGGCGCTTCGCCGCGGCCATGCACCGGACCTACCCCGTGCCGCGCGCCTGGACGACCTGGCTGCGGGACGGGACGCTGGTCTGCCGCTGCGAGGAGGTCTCCTACGGCGATCTTCGGCATGCCCACGACGATTTGGGGGCCGACGACCCGCGCACCCTGAAGATGCTGGCCAGGCCGGGTATGGGCTGGTGCCAGGGACGGGTGTGCGGGTTCGCCACCGCCGGCGTCGCGGCCTGCCTGAGCCGCCGCGAGAGCACGGCTGCCGACCTGCGCCCGCTGTCCACCCGGAGCCTGGCGGCCCCGGTGCCGCTGGGCGAGCTGGCCGCCCTCGCCGACGAAACTCCCGACGAAGACGAAAGAGGAAGAGACCGTGAGTGACGTGCTGAGCGTCGATCCGCGTACCGGGGAGTCCCGCGGGCGCGTCGCGGCGGAGTCCACGCCGCAGGACGTGGACCGCGCCGTACGCGCCGCTGCCGCCGCCGCCCCGGCGCTGGCCGACCGGTCCGTACGCGCCGAGTTGCTGCGTACCGCCGCCGCGCTGCTGGAGGAGGGCGGCGAGGAGATCATCGCGACCGCCGACGCCGAGACGGCGCTCGGCCGGGTACGGCTCACCGGCGAGCTGGCCCGCACCTGCTACCAGCTGCGCGCCTTCGCCGACGTGGCCGAGTCGGGCGCCTTCCTGGACGTGATCATCGACCACGCCGACCCGGCCGCCCGCCCGGCCCCCCGTCCCGACCTGCGGCGTTACAAGGTGCCGCTGGGCGTGGTCGCGGTGTTCGCGGCGAGCAACTTCCCGCTGGCCTTCAGCGTGCCGGGCGGCGACACCGCCAGCGCGCTGGCCGCCGGCTGCCCGGTCGTCGTCAAGGCGCATCCGGACCATCCGGCGACCAGCGTCCTGACCGCCCGCGCGCTGCGCGCCGCCGCGGAGAAGGCCGGGCTGCCGGCCGACGTCGTGGGCCTGGTCCACGGCTTCGAGGCGGGTCCGGAGCTGGTCCGGCACCCGCTGACCGCCGCCGTCGGCTTCACCGGCTCGGTACGCGGCGGGCGGGCGCTGCACGACCTGGCCGCCGCCCGTCCCCGGCCGATCCCGTTCCACGGGGAGCTGGGCAGCCTCAACCCGGTCGTGGTGACCGAGCGGGCCGCCGGGACCAGGGCGGCCGAGATCGGCGCGGGCCTGGCCGCCTCCTACACCCAGGGGCTCGGCCAGTTCTGTGTCAAGCCGGGCCTGGTCCTGCTGCCCGCGGGCCCGGCGGGCGACGCGGTGCTCGACGCCGTCGTCACGGCCGCGGTCCCCGCCGGACCGCTGCTCGACCCGCGCATGCGGGCGGCCTTCCTGGACGGCGTGCGCTCCCGCGCCCTGCTGCCCGGGGTCACGCAGGCGCTGCCCGCGGGCGAGGACGACGCCGCGCCGCTCGCCGTCCGGCCGGGCGTGCTGACCGTGGCGGCGCGACGGCTCGCGGACGGGGACGCGTACGCCGAACTGCTGGAGGAGTGCTTCGGACCGGTCACCGTCGTGGCCAGGTACGGCTCGGAGGCCGAGCGGGACGCGGTGCTCGACGCGCTGCCCGGCAACCTCACGGCGACCGTGCACCTGGGGGCCGACGAGCGCGAGGGCGCGGCGGCCGGCCTGGTGGCCAGGCTCGCCGGGCTGGCCGGGCGGGTCGTCGTGGACGGCTGGCCCACAGGCGTGTCGGTCGCGCCTGCGATGCAGCACGGCGGGCCGTACCCGGCCTCGACCAGCACCTCGACCTCGGTCGGCGGCACCGCGATCGAGCGCTGGCTGCGCCCGGTGTGCTTCCAGGACACCCCTGACCCCCTCCTGCCGCCGGAACTGCGCGAGGCCAACCCGCTCGCCGTCCCCCGGATGGTGGACGGAGTCGCCTGACGCTTTTATCTACACTTGTAGACGTTCTGGGGCTATATTGCTCGTGTGTCCACCACCGACTCCACGGTCGTGGCCGTCACCGGCGAGGTCCCAGCGGCCTCGCTGGGCGCGGTCCTGCCGCACGAGCACCTGCTGAGCGACTTCGCCCCGACCGACGACACGCCCGAAGCCTGGGCCCGTGCCGGCCGCGCCCGTCCGACGGCGGCGAGCACGCTGTGGCTCTACCGCGCGCCGCTCACGATGGACCTGCTGGGCGAGGTCGGCATGGGCGCCGTCAACCGGGACGACCTGCTGCTCGGCGACGCGGGCCTGGCCGCCGCCGAGCTCGCCGCGTTCCGCGAGGCCGGCGGCGGCACGGTGGTGGACCTCACGGCCGACGGGCTCGGCCGCGACCCGGCCGGGCTGCGCCGGCTCGCCGAGGCGACCGGCCTGACCGTCGTCATGGGCTGCGGCCGGCACCACCCCGCGCGGACCGGCCTCCCCACCGGCGGGGACGCCGCCGAGCAGCTGACCGAGGAGCTGCTCCACGACCTCACCGAGGGCGTGGACGGCGTGCGCGCCGGCGTCATCGGCGAGCTGGCCGCGCTCGACCCCGGCGTGCCCGCCGAGCGCGCGCTGCTGGTCGCGGCGGCCCGCGCGTCGGCGGCCACCGGCGCCGCCGTCTCGCTCGCCCGCGATGACGACCCCGCCGTCCAGCAGCGCGTCCTCGACCTGCTCGCCGAGGAGGGCGCGGACCTCGCGCGGGTGGCCGTCGGGCACTGCGACGCGCTCTCCCCGCGTCCCGACGAGCTCGAACCGCTGCTCGAACGCGGCGTCTTCGTGCAGTTCGACCAGCTCGGCAGGCTGCCCACCGCGCTCAGCGTCTCCGACGACCAGGACGTCGCCGCGGCCGTGCTCGAACTCGCCCGCCGCGGCCACGCCGGACGCCTCCTGCTCTCGCACGACGTACGCGCCAAGTCGCAGCTCCTCGCCTACGGCGGCGGCGGGTACGCGTTCGTCCTGCGGCAGTTCGTCCCGTACCTGCGGATGCTCGGCGCGGACGACGAGCTGATCGAGACCGTCACCGTGCGCAACCCGAGGCGGCTGCTCGCGCTCAGGACCGAGGAGGCGGGCTCGTGAGCCGCTACCCCTTCCCCATCCCGAACCTGGCCGGACAGGCGCTCACCGTCGCCGGCCCGGTGGACCCGGCGCTGCTCGGGCAGACGTCCATGCACGAGCACATCTTCGTCGACCTGCGCAGGCCCGCCCGGTCCCGCCGCCCCGGCGAGGACGCGCCCGCGGCGGCCGAGCCGCTCACCCTGGACACCCTCGCGCGCGTCCGCCACGGCGGCCCGAACGCCGACAACGACCTGCTGGGCGACTTCGACGAGATGCTCGCCGAGACCCTCGCCTTCGCCCACAGCGGCGGGCGCACCATGGTCGAGGTCTCGCCCATCGGCCTCGGCCGGGACCCGGAGGCGCTGCTGCGGCTGTCGCGGGCCAGCGGGCTGCACATCGTCATGGGCGGCGGCTGGTACACCCCGACGTTCCATCCGGCCGACATGGCCGGGCGCACCGTGGACGAGCTGGCCGACGTCATCGTGCGCGACGTCGTGCTGGGGGCCGACGGCACCGGCGTCCGCGCGGGCATCATCGGCGAGGTCGGCGCGGAGTCGGCGCCGCTGACGGACGGCGAGCTCAAGAGCGTACGCGCCGCCGGACGGGCCTCCCGCGTCACCGGCGCGCCGGTCACCTTCCACTTCGGCGGCGTCGGCGAGGAGAAGTTCCGGGTGCTCGACATCCTCCAGGAGGAGGGCGTCGCCCCCGGCAACGTCGTCCTGGGCCACTGCGTGGACGTCCTGTCCGGCCCCGAGTTCGCCGAACGCCTGCTCGCCCGGGGCGTGTTCGTCGAGTTCGACTTCCTGGCCGGGCCCGGCAGCCCGTGGGGCCACCTCGTCCTGGGCAGCGACCACAAGGTCCTGCGCGGCATCGCCGACCTGGTCGAACGGGGCTACGGACGGCAGATCGTGCTCGGCCACGACGTCTGCCAGAAGATCCAGCTCAAGAGGTACGGCGGCAAGGGCTACGACTACATCCCGCGCCACTTCCTGCCCGCCCTGCGCCGCCTCGGCGTCAGTGCCGAGGCCATCCACATGATCATGGTCGAGAACCCGGCACGGGCCCTCGCCTTCGCAGCCCCGCAGTGACCAGGAGAACCATGCCCCCCACCCCCGTCCCCTTCGAGCCGGCGCTGGCCGCGGTCCTGGACGGCATGCCCCGGCCCGACGGCCCCGCCCCGACCCTGGAGACCATCCCCCTCATGCGCGCGGCCGGCGCGGCCATGCCCATGCCGCCCGTCGCCGAGGTGATCGGCGACCGGGAGATCGACGCCGAGGAGCGGTTCGTCCCCGGCCCGGCCGGCGCGCCCGACCTGGAGGTCACCGTGCTGCGCCCGCGCCGCCCGGCGGCCCCGGTACCCGGGCTGTTCAACATCCACGGCGGCGGCATGATCACCGGCCATCGGGCCATGGACTTCCCGCGCCTGGTCGCGCTCGTCGAGGCACTGGGCGTCGTCGCCGTCAACGTCGAGTACCGCCTGGCCCCCGAGCACCCCCACCCGGCGCCGGTCGAGGACTGCTACGCCGGGCTGGCCTGGATGTCGGAGCACGCCGCCGAACTCGGCGTGGACCCCGGACGCGTCGTGGTCATGGGCGGCAGCGCCGGAGGCGGCCTGGCCGCCGGCGTCGCCCTGCTGGCCCGCGACCGTGGCGGCCCCCACCTGGCCGGGCAGCTCCTGCTGTGCCCGATGCTGGACGACCTCAACACCACCGTCTCCAGCCACCAGTACGACGGCCTCGGCACCTGGCCGCGCGCCCTGAACCTGCTGGGCTGGCAGGCCCTGCTCGGCGACCGGGCCGGCGACCCGGACGCCGCCGTCTCCTGCTACGCGGCCCCGGCGCGGGCCGCCGACCTGTCGGGGCTGCCTCCCGCGTTCGTCGAGGCGGGGGCCGCGGAGCTGTTCCGTGACGAGGACGTGGCGTACGCGTCGCGGATCTGGGCCGCGGGTGGTCAGGCCGAGCTGCACATCTGGAGCGGCGCCTTCCACGGCTTCGACATCTTCGCGCCGGACCACGAGATCACCCGCGCCGCCCTCGCCACCCGCCTCTCCTGGCTCCGCCGCACCCTCACCCTCTGAACCCCCGTCCTCCCGGCTCCGGCCTCCGGCGGCACGGCCCGAGGGGGGCCGCCGCGGTGGGGTCAGAGATCCAGGGTTCGCTGGAACCAGGAGTGCTTGGTCTCCAGGGCGGCGCGGGAGACGCGCGCGCCCGGTGTGCCCGTGAAGCCGTGGTGACCGCCCGCCCACACGTGCAGTTCCGCCTGCCCGCCGGTCGCCCAGATGCGGCCGGCGAACTCGACCGCCTCGTCGCGGAACACCTCGGCCGCCCCGACCTCGATGAAGACCGGCGGCAGCCCCGACAGGTCGGACGCCCGCGCCGGGACCTCGTGCGGCAGCACGTCCGGGGTGCCGCGCCGTTCGCCGAGCAGGGCGGTCCAGGCGGTGTCGTTGTTGTTGCGGTCCCAGGCGCCGATGCCGTCGTACTGGAGGCTCGACACGGTCGAGTTCCGGTCGTCGATCATGGGCGCGCCGACGTAGAGGCCGGCGGCGGACGGGCCGTTCCGATCGCGGGCCATGATGCCGACCGACGCGGTGAGCCCGCCGCCCGCGCTGAAGCCGGACACGACCAGGCGGCCCGGGTCGAACCCCAGCTCCCGGGCATGCGCGGCGGTCCAGACGAAGCCCGCGTAGCAGTCCTCGGCCGCCGCCGGCGCCGGGTTCTCGGGGGCCAGCCGGTACTCGACCGTCACGCCGACCATGCCGTGCTCCAGGGCCGCCTGGATCAGGCTCTCGATGCCGAAGAACCGGCTGCCGAGGATCATGCCGCCGCCGTGGATCTCGTACACGGCCGCCGCGCCGGGCGCGGGCCCGCCCTTGGGACGGACGACCGTGAGGGTGACGTCGGGGGCGCCCTCGGGGCCGGGCACGTCCACGTCCCACCACTCGACGGGACGGCCGGCGACGATCTCCTCCATGGGCGGGATGAGCCCGGCGAAGATCTCGCGGTTGCGCAGGATGGTGTCCGCGCGCAGCGGCACGCTCTCGACCGCCGTCAGGAACGCCGCGAGACCTTCCGCCAGCTCAGGGTCATAGGGGACGGGGACGTGGCTCATCGTGCCGCCTCTCGGAGATGGACGGACGCCTTAAAGTCTACGGGCGTAGAAGCTTTCTGTCCTGATATACACGGGTACGCGATCAGTCTGACCATGTCCCCCCAAGGAGAAGACCATGGTGAAGAGACTTCTCGAAGCGACCCCGTTACGCGCAGGGGTCGTGGCGGCCGTCGCGTTGACCGGCACGCTGCTGACCACCACCCCGGCCGGCGCCACCGCGGCGGGCCTCCAGACCGCCTCCGCCGCCCGGACCACCTCCGCCGTCCAGGCCGCCGCGGCCTCCCGCCCGGCCAACGGCCGGATCATCTACGACCGCCTCAGCGGCGGCCGCGGCACACTCAAGATCAAGAACGGCACGTCGAAGGACGGCGTCGTCACCATCGTCAAGGGCAGGACCAAGGCCGTCAGCATCTACGTGCGCGCCAGATCCACGGCCCGCATCCGGGACGTCAGGGACGGCACGTACCGCATCTACTTCACGACCGGCTACCGGTTCAGCACCTCGAAGGGCCGCTTCACCAGGGCCGCGAGCTACCAGAAGTTCAACGACCGGCTGCGCTTCCGCACGACCTCCACGCAGTACACCATCTGGACCCTGACCCTCAACCCGATCAGGGGCGGCAACGCGCGCACGAGCCCCGTGAACCCGAAGGACTTCCCCTGATCCTCACTCGGGCGGCGCTTCCTGGTCGCTCCTGTCGAACCCGCCCCCGCCGAACCAGCTGAGGACGCGGTCGAGCCGGACGTACAGCCGGGGCGGCAGGTGCGGCAGCACCCGGGAGTGCCGCTGGCCGAGCAGCGCGATGAACTCGACCGGCGGGAGGTCGATGTAGCGCGGCAGGTTCTCGTACCACTGGGCGCTGAGGCGGGCCGACTTCTGGTGCGGGCGGATCGCCGCACGGCGTTCGCGGTCGTAGCGGGCCAGCGCGGCGTCCAGCTCCGGCTCCTGGTTCAGCGCGTTGACCAGGAAGGCGGCGTCCCCGAAGGCCAGGGCGGTGCCCGCGCCGATGGAGTAGTGGGTGGTGTGCGCGGCGTCCCCGATCAGGACGAGGTTGTCGCGGTACCACGTGCGGTTGGTCAGCGTGCGGAAGTTCAGCCAGTACGCGCTGCCGTCGGTGTGGGCCCGGCCGATCAGCGGATGACCGTCGAGGATGTCGGCGAAGAGCTTCTCCAGCAGCGCCAGGCCGTCGGCCTCGGCGGCCTGGTCGAGGCCGAGCCCCTTCCAGGTCTCGGGGGAGCACTCGACGACGCACGTGCTGTGGTCCTCGCTGAAGACGTAGCCGTAGCACCAGATCCAGCCGTGCGGGGTCTCGACGAAGGCGAAGGTGAAGGCGTCGAAGACCTTCGTGGTGCCGAGCCAGATGTAGTGGTTGCGGCCGACCGCGACCTCGGTGCCGAAGTGGTCGGCGTGCGGCTCGCGCAGGGCGCTGTTGATGCCGTCGCCGGCCACGACCAGTTCGGCGTCCAGTTCGTCCTGGCTTGCGATCTCGCGGCCGTACTCGATGTGCACGCCGAGGGAGCGGGCGCGGTCGGCGAGGATGTCGAGCAGGCGGTGACGGCAGATGCCGAAGCCCTCGTCCGACTCCGTCAGCGTCACCGTCGCGCGGTCCTGGATGTGGGTGGCCCAGCTGTCCCAGCGGATCGAGTTCTCGCGGATGACGTCCGCGGACTCGGGGTCGGCGGCGCGCAGGTTCTTGAGCAGGTCGTCCCAGTAGGTCACGCCCCAGCCGTAGGTCGCCCCGGCCGGGTTGCGCTCATGGACGGTGATCTCGTGGGACGGGTCGACCGTCTTCATCAGGATCGAGAAGTACAGATTGGCGGGTCCACCGCCGACGCAGGCGACCTTCACACTAGCTCCCCTAGCGACAGAAAGTAATCAATTCAGCACAGAGAGTATCAGAGGGTCTGTGCCAGGGGAGGAGGCGCGCCCGCCGGACGGTCAGGCCGCCACTCGTGCCGTCCCGCGCAGGCCGAGGGTGAGGCTGCCGGCCAGGAGCACGACGCCGGACAGCACCCCGCTGACAATCGGCACCCACGCCAGCGCGGGCGTGCCGGCCAGGACGAGACCGCCGACGCCGAGCACCGTGAGCGCCACGCCCGGCACGGCGATGCTCCAGTCCTTCCAGATCGGCGCCAGCGCGACGAAGTGCGCGCCCACCACGAACGCCACCCACGCCACGTTCCCTTCCTCGGGACGTCCGAGCGCGGCCAGCACCCGCAGCCCGCCGAACAGCAGGACCGCCTCGACCACGACCACGGCCAGGTAGCCGGGCCCGAACATGCCCCGCCGTCCGGACGGGGCGGGACGTCCCGCGCGCGCGGCGCGGAACCACATCGCGAGCACGGCCGCCGCCGCCAGGCACGCGGCGCCCCGCAGGAGGTTCGCGGTCACGGGGCCGAGGGGGTCGTGCGCGTTGACGACGACGAACACCGCGCCGAACACCGCGCCGACCAGCAATCCAGTCATTCTCTGCATGACGTCCATCGAAGCGCCCGCCGCGATCCGCCCGCGCGGGGGCTGGACCGAGTACGGGGTAGCCCTGTCCCTACCCCACCGCCGCGTGGTGCGGGATGGCCCTAGCGCGCCACGCCGCGCAGGTAGGCCAGCACGGCCAGCACCCGGCGGTTGTCGTCCTCGGTCGCGGGCAGGTCGAGCTTGGTGAACACGGAGGCCACGTGCTTCCCGACGGCCGCCTCCGTGATCGACAGGGCACGGGCGACGGCGCTGTTGGAACGGCCCTCGGCGATCAGCGCGAGCACCTCCCGCTCCCGGGGCGACAGCTGGTACGCCGGCTCGGTGACCTCCCTGGCCCGCGCCCACGACAGCTCGAACAGGTCGATGAGAGCCGCGATCAGCCCCTGCTGCCTGATCATCAGCGCGCCCGGCGTGTGAGCGATCGGGGTGATCCGGACGAACGCCACCGAGCGGTCGAAGATGAGGAGCTGCTGGATCGGCTCGTCGATGACCCGGTGCAGGTCCCCGGCGGCGTGCAGCTCCTTGATCCGGGCGGCCTTGCGCGGGTCGTCCAGCATGCTCGAATGGACGATCGTGCGCATCGCCAGCCCGTGCCCCAGGGCGTCGAGCACGGTACGCCTGCTGCGCTGCTCGTCGCGTCCTTGCTCGGGCGAGCCCACCGGGTGCATGGCCCGCAGCTCGGCCGCCGAGCGGGTGGCGCGCAGGATGTGCCGGCGGACGAGCTCGGCGTCCTCCAGCCGCTCGACGTCCACGGGTATGCCGCGCAGCTCGCCGACCACCTCTTCCAGGCGGCGGGCGAGGCTGTCCAGCGACTGACTCTCGGTCACGCTCCTCCTCCGCACGCGAAGCCCATTCTCTCCGCCCGGCTCAGCAATGCCCAAATCAACGCAGGGACGCCCGAACCGCCGAAAGGGCGCCGCCCTGTCGGACGGCGCCCCGGTTCGCGGGACCGCTGAGCGGCCTGGATCAGTCGCGCGGGTCCCAGCCGTCGGTGTCGACGTCCAGGTCGAGCCCGTCGGCGATGTCGCCCCAGTCGGCGAACTTGAAGTTGGTGTTCTCCCGGTCCGCCGTGGCCGGCGTGTTCACGCCGTCGTGGGCGATGAACAGGCCCTCGTCGAACTCGCCCAGCGGCACGTTGAGCACGGTCGAGCCGTCGCTCACCTCCGAGCCGTCGATGCCGTTCGCCTCGCCGACGCGGAACTGGCCGAGGTAGGAGTTGGAGCCCTCCCTGCGGTAGACGGCGAAGGTGTTGTCACCCTGGCTGGAGGCCAGCAGATAGCCCTTGCCGTCCTCGCGGTAGTAGATGGTCAGGCCCTCGGCGTCCGCGGTGAGGTGCTTGCCGCCGTAGCCGGGGTCGGCGCCGGGGGTGCACTCCTCGGTCGCGGGGTCGTACGTGCCGGGGACGCCGTACTCGCGGACCTTGTCCACCAGGACGGGCGTGCCGGTGAGGTCGGCGCGCACGCGCCAGATGCCGACGTCCTCCTGGGCGGCGTAGAGCACGTCCCGCTCCTGGTCCACGACCATGCCCTCGACCTGTGCCTGCTCGTCCGGCTCAAGGCAGGGGGACCAGGTCTGGCCGTTCGGCAGGGTGAAGGAGTTGGGCAGGGTCAGTGTCCTGACGAGCTGGTAGCCGATCTTGCCGCCCGGCTTGGCGAGCAGCTTGACCAGGCCGACCGAGGTCTTGTGGCGGCGGCTGACCAGCGCATACGTGCCGGTGGAGTCCTTCCAGGCAGCCAGGCCGTAGGCCGTCTCCGCGTCGTTGACCTGCTGCTGCGTCGCGTTGAACACGAACGGCGCGGCCGGGTCGGTCACGTCGGTGAGGTGGCCGTGCGAGATGGAGTAGATGCGCAGTGTGTCCCGGCCGCGGTCGGAGACGATCGCCAGGTCCCTGCCGCCGAAGCCGTAGGTGACGTCGACGTTGTTGAAGCGGCCCGCCTCGTCGTCCGGCCCTGGGGCGGCGGGCGCCGGCAGGTGCTGAAGTTGCTGCCCGTCGAGGTCGTAGACGTAGAGGCCGCCCTTCTTGGCGGTGGCGATCACCACGCTGTCCTCGGAGTCGGACGGGTCCACCCAGATCGCGGGGTCGTCGCCGTTGGCGTCGCCGCCGGCTGCGTCGTCGTAGAGGGAGGGGGTTTCGACTTCGGGATACACGGTCGCCACGCCGGAACCGGCCGCGGGTAAGGCGGTCCCGCCAACCATGGCCAACATCAGGGCTGCCAGGGAGAGCCTGGACAGGGGACGCATTGCGCCTCCTCGTTCGGGGTGTTGATGTTGCCCCAGAACGTAACGACAGTTTTACAAGAAATCAATACGTCATCCTTATGTCAGGACATTAAGTGTTACACCTGAGCCAGGGCATGCCGAACGGCCCGGCCGGAGGCTCCCGGCCGGGCGGTTCTCGGCCGCGCTAGCTGCGGTTGACGCGCCAGAAGTCGGACATGGTCTGGCGGTTCCGCAGGTCGCCGAGCAGGCCCTCGGGGTCGGTGTGGAAGAGCTGGCCCTGCCAGTCGGACAGGCCGGGCGGGGTGACCATCGGCTTGACCGTGCTGTTGCCCGAGACACCGCCCTCGCCGATCTCGTGCTTGACGCCTTCCTCGGTCATGATGAAGTGCACGAACAGTTTTGCCGCGTTCGGGTGCTTGCTCTTGGTGGCGATCGCCGCGTACTTCGGGTAGCTGAACCCGACGAAGGGGGTCATCCCCTCGCAGGCGGCCTGATGGTAGCCCTTGTCCTCGTTGTTGCGGAACTTCGAGATCGACATGAAGCCGATCTTCTTGTCGGTGGCGGCCGGCGCGCCCACCGCGGCGGAGATGTCCTCGTCCGAGCCTGTCAGTACCGGCTTGTTGAGGGACATCCGCTTGATCCACTCCAGGGCGGCGCTCTTCTCCTCGGTCTTCAGCGGCTTGCCGTACTTGGCCTGGTAGGCCTGTTCGAGCGCCTGGTTGCCGTACGCGTCGAGCTGGGTGAAGAACGACAGCACGGTCGGCTTGCCGAGCGGGTCCTGCATCACCAGCTTGCCGGACCACTCCGGGTCGGTCAGGTCCCAGACGTTCTTCACCGGGCAGCCGCCGGGGGAGAGCTTGGTGTTGTAGCCGAAGACCGTCGCCTTGGAGAGCGCGAGCAGCGGGTTCTGGTTCTCGGCCGGGATCTGGTCCTTCAGGTCCGCGGGGATCCAGGTCTGCGTGACGCCCTGCGGCGCGAGCTGGCCGACCAGGACGCCGCCGTCCTCGTACATGGCCGCGTCGATGGTGACGTTATCGGCGGCGTGTTCCCTGGTCATCTTCTCGGCCGTCTGCGGGGTGTCCGACTTCACCCCCTCCATGGCGATGCCGTACTTCGCGGTGAACGCCTTGGCCACTTCCTCGATGTCGCCGCTGGAGTCGTAGACCAGGACGCTGCCTTCCTTCTTCGCGGCGGAGACCAGCGCCTCCAGGTCGAAGTTCGCATCGAGTGACGGGCCGGGCAGCGCCTTGGCCGTCGCCGCCGCCGACGGTCCTCCGCCTGCGGTGGAGGGCGCGCACGCCACGGCGGCGGTCGCCAGCAACGCCATGGAGATGATCTTCCCGGTACGCCTCATGATGGCGTCACTCCTCTTGCCTCTCGGGTTCGCAGGCGCCGCGCCAGCCCCGACCGGCGCCATTGTGTGCTCACGATGAACGTCACGTGAATAATTTGTCAAGACATTCTTACGTGGGGATCCAGCTACGGCCTTGCCGCCCAGCTACGACAGTTCATCCTTATGTCAGGACAAACCCTTGACTGTTCATCTCCTGTTCATCTAGAACTGGAGGCCCCCCTGGATGAGGAGCGATCATGCGTGTGGGTCTGCTGGGCCTTGGACGTATAGGCATGTTCCATGCCACAACGCTGTCCACCTTGGTTGACGAGCTTGTCGTGTCCGACGTGGACACGGCGAGGGCGGAGGAGGTGGCGCGGCGGCTCGGCGCCCGGACCGGCGACCCCTTCGACGCGGACGCGGTGGTGATCGCGACGCCGACCTCCGCCCACGCCGAGGCCCTGCTGCTGGCGTGCGAGCGGGGGGTGCCGGCGTTCTGCGAGAAGCCGGCCGCGCCGACCGTCAGGGAGACGTTACGGGTCGCCGAGGCCGTCGAACGGGCCGGGATCGGCGTGCACATCGGCTTCCAGCGCCGCTTCGACGCCGGGTACCGGGGCGCCCGCGAGGCGCTGCTGGCGGGCGAGCTCGGCGAGTTGCACCGCGTCCACATGCTGACCGGCGACCCCGCGCCCCCGCCCGCCGAGTACGTCGCCCAGTCCGGCGGCATCTTCCGCGACTGCCACATCCACGACTTCGACATCCTGCGCTGGGTCACCGGCCGCGAGGCGGACGTCGTGCAGGCGGTCGGCGCCAATCGCGGCGATCCGTACTTCGCCGCCGCCGGGGACGTCGACAACAGCGCCGCCCTGATCGTCATGGACGACGGCACGCTGGTCACCCTCCAGGGCTCCCGCTACAACGGCGCCGGCTACGACGTGCGCATGGAGCTGGCCGGCACGCTCGGCACCCGCGCCGTCGGGCTCGGCGACCGCACCCCGCTGCGCTCGGCCGAGGGCCTGAGCCCGGACGGGCCGCCGTGGCCGGACTTCCAGACCAGGTTCGAGGCCGCCTACGTCGCCGAGATGGGCGCGTTCCTGTCGATGGCCAGGGGCGAGAGCGAGAGCCCCTGCACCGTCCGCGACGCCCTGGCCGCCCTCTACCTGGCCGAGGCCGCCGACCTGGCGCGCCGCGAGGGCCGCCCGGTGCGCGTGCTGGAGGTGGCCAAGTGAGGATCGCCGCCGCACCGATCTCCTGGGGCGTGTGCGAGGTGCCCGGATGGGGACACCAGCTCACCGCCGACCGGGTGCTCGCCGAGATGGCCGAGCTGGGCCTGACCGCCACCGAACTGGGCCCCGAGGGCTTCCTTCCCGCCGACCGCGACCTGCTCGGCCGGTACGGGCTGCGCGCCGTGGGCGGATTCGTCCCCGCCGTCCTGCACGACCCCGCCCACGACCCGCTGCCCGCACTCCGCGCCACCTGGGCCTCCTTCGCCCCGGACGTGGTCGTCGTGCTGGCCGCGGCCACCGGCGCCGAGGGCTACGACGCCCGTCCCGAGCTGGACGAGGCCGGCTGGCGCACCCTGCTCGGCAACCTCGACCGCGCCTTCCACGAGGCGAAGGGCGACGGCCGCGCGCTCACCCTGCACCCGCACGTCGGCACCATGGTCGAGACCGGCGAGGAGGTGGACCGGGTGCTCAGCGGCAGCGCCGTCCCGCTCTGCCTGGACACCGGCCACCTGCTCATCGGCGGCGGCGACCCGCTCGACCTCGTCACCCGCGCCCCCGAGCGGATCGCCCACGTGCACCTGAAGGACGTCGACGCCGCGCTCGCCGGACGCGTCCGGGCCGGCGAGCTGACCTACACCGACGCCGTCCGCGCCGGGATCTACCGCCGGCTCGGCCTCGGCGACGTGGACGTCCGGGGCATCGTCGAACGCCTGACCGCCGCCGGGTACGACGGCTGGTACGTCATGGAGCAGGACGTCGTCCTCGACGCCGAGCCCGCGGCGGGCGCCGGCCCGGCCGACGACGTACGGGCGGGCGTGGCGTTCCTGCGGGGCCTGGCATGAGCGCCCTCGACGTGCTGACGATGGGCAGGGTGGGCGTGGACGTCTACCCGCTCCAGAGCGGCGTGTCGCTGCGCCACGTGGAGACGTTCGGCAAGTATCTGGGCGGCAGCCCCACCAACGTGGCCGTCGCCGCCGCCCGCCTGGGCCGCTCCAGCGCGGTGATCACGCGGACCGGCGACGACCCGTTCGGCGCGTTCGTCCACGACGCGCTGCGCTCGTACGGCGTGGACGACCGCCTGGTCGGCGCCGCGCCAGGCCGGCCGACCCCGGTCACGTTCTGCGAGATCAGGCCGCCGGACGACTTCCCGCTCTACTTCTACCGCCAGGACGCGCCCGACCTGGAGATCACACCCGGCGACCTCGACCTGACGGCCGTCACCGAGGCGCGGCTGTTCTGGGCCACCGTGACCGGCCTGTCGGCCGAGCCGTCCCACGCCGCCCACCTGGCCGCCTGGCGGGCCCGCGGGCGCGCCCGGCACACCGTGCTCGACCTGGACTACCGGCCCATGTTCTGGGCCGGCGCGGCCTCCGCCCGCGAACGGGTGCGGGAGGCGCTCGCGCACGTCACCGTCGCGGCCGGCAACCTCGACGAGGTCGAGGTGGCCACCGGCACCCGCGACCCGCGCGCGGCCGGCGAGACCCTGCTGGCCGCGGGCGTCGAACTGGCCATCGTCAAGCAGGGCGCGGACGGCGTGCTCGGCATGACCGCCACCGAGACCGTACGGGTGCCGCCCGTGCCCGTCGAGGTGGTCAACGGGCTCGGGGCCGGCGACGCCTTCGGCGGCGCCCTGTGCCACGGCCTGCTCGAAGGCTGGCCGCTGGAGCGCACCCTGCGCTTCGCCAACGCCGCCGGCGCGATCGTCGCCGGACGCCTGGCCTGCGCGCCCGCGATGCCCACGGCGGACGAGGTCGAGGCCGTCCTGTCCGCCCCCCTCTCGGAAGGAGCCGCCACGCATGCGTGAGCAGGACTACCGGCGGCTGCTCGACCAGCGCGCCTGGCAGCCGGAGCGTATAGCCGAGGCGGCGGCGGCCCGCCGGCGCAGGCCGCTCAGGAACGGCAGGGAGCAGTTGCTCATCATCGCCGCCGACCATCCGGCCCGCGGCGCCCTCGGCGTGGCCGGCCACCCGATGGCGATGCGCAGCCGCGCCGACCTGCTCGACCGGCTCATGACCGCCCTGGCCAGGCCCGGCGTGGACGGCGTGCTGGCCACCCCCGACATCGTCGAGGACCTGCTGCTGCTCGGCGCCCTCGACGACAAGATCGTCATCGGCTCGATGAACCGCGGCGGCGTGGCCGGCTCGGTGTTCGAGTTCGACGACCGCTTCACCGCCTACGACGCCCCCTCCATCGCCGCGATGGGCCTCGACGGCGGCAAGATGTTGTGCCGGATCGCCCTGGAGGACAGCGCCACCGCCGCCACCCTGGCGAGCTGCGGCCAGGCGGTCACCGACCTGGCCAGGCACGGCCTGATGGCGATGGTCGAGCCGTTCTGGTCCAGGCGGCAGGACGGCGCCGTGCGGCACGACCTGTCGCCCGAGGCCGTCATCCACTCCATCAGCGTCGGCCAGGGGCTCGGCGCCACCTCCGCCCGCACCTGGCTGAAGATCCCGGTCGTGCGCGACATGGAACGCGTCGTGGAGTCCACGACGCTGCCCGTGCTGCTGCTGGGCGGCGACTCCGGCCAGGACTCCGGCGAGATGTACGACTCCTGGCGCAAGGCGCTGCGCCTGCCCGGCGTCCGCGGCCTGGTGGTCGGCCGGGCGCTGCTCTACCCGCCCGACGGCGACGTGGCAGCCGCCGTGGACACCGCGCTCGGCCTGCTGGAGGGCGGCGTGCCCGATCTCGTGCAAGGAGGTGCCTCATGAGGCTGACCACCGCTCAGGCGCTGACCCGCTTCCTCGCCAACCAGTGGTCGGAGCGCGACGGCGTCGAGCAGCGGCTGATCGCCGGCGTGCTCGGGATCTTCGGCCACGGCAACGTCGCGGGCGTCGGTCAGGCGCTGGCCGAGCAGGGCGCGGGCACGCGCGACCCGCTGCCGTACTACCTGGCCCGCAACGAGCAGGCCATGGTGCACACGGCCGTCGGCTACGCCCGTACCCGTGCGCGGCTGTCCACCTTCGCCTGCACGACGTCCATCGGGCCCGGCGCCACCAACCTGGTCACCGGCGCGGCGCTGGCGACGATCAACCGGGTGCCGGTCCTGCTGCTGCCCGGTGACGTCTTCGCCACCCGCGCCCCCGGCCCGGTGCTGCAGGAGCTGGAGGACCCCCGGTCCTACGACGTGTCGGTCAACGACTCGCTGCGCCCGGTGTCGCGCTTCTTCGACCGGATCAACCGGCCCGAGCAGCTCCCGTCCGCGCTGCTGGCGGCGATGCGGGTGCTGACCGACCCCGCCGAGACGGGCGCGGTCACGCTGGCGCTGCCCCAGGACGTGCAGGCCGAGGCGTACGACTGGCCCGAGGAGCTGTTCGCCCGCCGGGTGTGGCACGTCGCCCGGCCGGTGCCCGAGCCGGCCGCGCTGGCCAGGGCCGAGCAGTTGCTGCGCGGCTCCCGCAGGCCGCTGATCGTGGCCGGCGGCGGGGTCAGGTACAGCCGGGCGTGGGCGGAGCTGACCCGCTTCGCCGAGAACCACGGCGTGCCGGTGGGCGAGACCCAGGCGGGCAAGGGCGCGCTGCCGTACGACCACCCCTGCGCGGCCGGCGCGATCGGCCACACCGGCACCGACGCGGCCAACACCCTGGCCCGTGAGGCCGACCTGGTCATCGGCGTCGGCACCCGCTACACCGACTTCACCACCGCCTCCAGGACCCTGTTCGGCCAGGCCGCCTTCCTCAACGTCAACGTCACCGCCTTCGACGCGGCCAAGAACGCGGGCGCCACGCTCGTCGCCGACGCCCGCGAGGCCCTGCGCGCCCTCGACGAGACGGACTGGCGGGCCGACCCCGAATGGACCCACCGGGCCGCCGCCCTGGCCGCCGCCTGGCAGTCGGAGATCGGCCACACCTACGCGGGCCCCGAGCTCACCCAGCCCGTCATGCTCGGCATCCTCAACGAGGTCGCCGAAGGCGGCGTGGTGGTCAACGCGGCCGGCTCGATGCCGGGCGACCTGCACCGGCTCTGGCGGCCCGCCGACCCCGAGCAGTACCACGTGGAGTACGGCTACTCGTGCATGGGGTACGAGATCGCCGGCGGCCTCGGGGTGAAGCTGGCCGCGCCGGAACGCGAGGTGTTCGTGCTGGTCGGCGACGGGTCGTACCTGATGATGGCGCAGGAGATCGCGACCGCCGTGCAGGAGCGGATCAAGCTGGTGATCGTCCTGGTGGACAACCGGGGGTTCGCCTCCATCGGCAACCTCAGCGAGTCGGTGGGCGCGCGGCGGCTCGGCACCGCGTACCGGACCCGCGGGCCCGGCGGCGACCTCGACGGCGAGCCGCTGCCGGTGGACCTCGCCGCCAACGCCGCCAGCCTGGGCGCCGACGTGCTGCGCGCCGACGGCCCCGAGTCGCTGCGGGCCGCCCTGGTCAAGGCCAAGGAGTCGGCCAGGACCACCGTCGTGTACGTGGAGCCCGTCCCCGGCGGCGGCCCCGGCGCGCAGGCGTGGTGGGACGTGCCGGTCGCGGAGGTGTCCGGGCTGCCCGACGTCCGGGCCGCGCGCGAGCGCTACGACGAGGCCAAGCGCGACCAGCGGCCCTACCTCTGATGGGCTGGACGCTGGCCTTCGCCGCGGTGGCCACCCTGTTCGTGCTGATCAGCGGGGCCAACGACGGCGCCACGCTGATCGGCCTCGGCCTGCGCTTCCCGCGCACGCCCGGCTGGGCGGCCGCCGCGCTGCTCGTCGTGGTCCTGTTCGCCGGGCCGTACGTGCTGGGCGTCGCGGTCGCGCGGACCTTCACCGAGGGGCTCGCGGGGCTCGACTCCAGGAGCGGCGCGGCCGTGTTCCTGGCCGGCGTGGCGATCGCCGTCGTGGTGGTGGCGGTGCTGACCGGCAAGGGGCTGCCCACCAGCCTGACGCTGGCGGTGATCGGTGGGATCGCGGGCGCCGGGCTCGGCGCGGGGCTGCCGGTGGCCTGGGCAGGGCTGGTCACGGTCCTGGCGATCGGGGCGTGCGCGCCGCTGGTCGGGCTGGGGCTCGGTTACCTGCTGGGGACCGCGTCCAGGCGGGTGCCGTCCTCGCGCCGGATGCCGGGGCTGGTGCTGGCCGCCCACCTGGTGGCCTACGCGGCCCAATGCCTGGCCTACGCCGTCAACGACGGCCAGAAGATGATCGCCGTCGTGAGCGTCGCCGTGGACGTGGGCCGCAACGGACTCGGCCGGGTCGGGCCCGTGCAGGTCGCGCCGGGGTGGATGGCCGTGCTGGTGGCGCTGTTCCTCGCCGGGGCGCTCACCACGCTGCCCCGGGTGGGTGAGCGGGTCGGCCGTGGCCTGGTCATCACCCGGCCGCTGCACGTGCTGTCGGCCGAGACGGCGGCCACCGGCGCCGTCCTCGGCAGCTCGGCCCTGGGCAGCCCGGTCAGCATGACCCAGTCCGTGACGGCCGGAGTCGTCGGCGTGGTGGCAAGCGAAGGAAGCAGGAGGGTGCGATGGCAGGGAGTGCTGAACATGGGTACGGCGTGGCTGGTCACGCTGCCGTCGTCCATGGCCCTGGGCGCCCTGGCCGGGCTCGGCCTGAGGCTGCTGTGAGCGGCGGGAGGAGCCGCCGGCTCGCCCGCGTCTGGGACGACCTGCGCGGCCGGTCGGGACGCCGGGTGATCGACCTCGTCCGCGGCCAGGTCGCCGTGGCCAGGGAGGGAGCCGTGCTGGCCTGCTCGGCCGCCTCGGGCACGACCGGTCAGGCCGCCGCCCGCGCCCGGATGGCCGACGTCGAGCACGAGGGCGACGCGGCGCGGGCCGAGCTCGTCCGGGCGCTGAGACGGGTCCTGGCCACCCCCATCGACAGGGAGGACCTGTTCCGGCTCTCCCGCTCGATCGACGACGTGCTGGACCAGCTACGCGACTTCGTGCGCGAGGCGGACCTGTTCGGGCCCGCCGACCTCACCTTCGCCACCGAGCCGCTGGGCGCCGTCATCGACGGCCTGGACCAGCTGGACCGCGCCCTGCTGAAGATCACCGGCGACCCCGGCTCGGTCACCGTGGCCGTGCTCGCCACCCGCAAGTCCCGCAGCCGCGTCCGCCAGCTCCACCAGGCCCGGCTCACCGAGCTGTTCGCCGGCCCGCTGGACATGGACACCCTGCGCGAACGCGAACTGCTCTCCCGACTCGACGCCGTGGGCCGGCGGCTCGGCGAGGCCGCCGACGCCCTCGCCGACGCCATGCTCAAACGAAGCCACTGAAGACCCCCCGAAGGAAGACCCATGGCTGTTCTGACCAAGACGGAACCGCCGCCTCGCCCGCCGAGACGGCGCCGACTCCGCTACCGCCTCCAGGTCCTGCGGCACGACCCGACCGCCGCGCTCGGCCTGATCCTCGTCGTCCTGCTCGCCTACCTCGTCGTCGCCCCTCTGATCGCGGTCCTGTCGGACGCCGTCCGCCTCCAGTTCGGCGACGAGTTGCACGCCGGCCAGCAGCCGGGGGAGTGGACGGGCTACTACCTGTGGCGGGTCTTCCGCTCGCAGATCAGCGGCCTGCTGTTCTGGGGGCCGCTGGTCAACACGCTGGTGGTCGCGGTCGGCACCGTCCTGTTCGCGCTGCTGCTCGGCGGCGGGATGGCCTGGCTGGTGACCCGCACCAACGTGCCCGGCCGCAAGTGGCTGGCCGGGGCGCTGGTGGTGCCGTACATGCTGCCGTCGTGGACGTTCTCGCTGGCCTGGTTGACGCTGTTCAAGAACGCGCGGGCCGGCGGGCAGGTGGGATTCCTGGAGTCGGCCGGCGTGCGCACCCCCGACTGGCTGGCCTACGGACCGCTGCCGATCATCGTCACGCTGGGGCTGCACTACTACCCGTTCGTGCTGCTGCTGGTCGGCAACGCGCTGCGCAGGATCGACGTCCAGCTTGAGGACTCGGCCCGGATCCTCGGGGCGCCGCGGCGCGTCGTCGTGCGGCGGATCGTGGTGCCGCTGATGCTGCCCGCGCTCTCCTCGGCCGTGCTGCTCGTGGTCGGCCGGGTGCTCGGCACGTTCGGCACCCCGTACGTGCTCGGCCTGCCCGCCGACTACCAGGTGCTGTCCACCGGGCTGTTCCAGTCGATCAGGGACCGCAGCACCGGCGTGGCCTCCGTGCTCGCCACCGTCATCGTGATCATCGGCGTGCTGATCGTCTTCACCGACATGCGGCTGATGCGCGAGCAGCGCAGGTTCGTCACCGTGGGCGGCAAGGGCGCGATGGACCGGCTGGGTGACCTGCGCGGCTGGCGCTGGCCGGCGTTCGCGCTGGGCGCGGTGGTGTTCGTGGTCAGCGTGCTGATCCCGGTGCTCACGTTGCTGCTGTCCACGCTCACCCGCACGCCGCTGGACCTGTCCACCCTGACGCTCGACTACTGGATCGCCGACCGGCTCCCCGGCGCGGTCGGGTTCCCGCACGGCATCCTGCGCGGCTCCGAGCTGTGGCAGGCCGCCTGGAACTCGTTGCGCATCGTCGGCCTGGCCTCGCTGATCTGCGCGGTCGCCGGCCTGCTCATCGGGTACGTGGTGGTCCGCGGCACCGCCCCGCGCATCGCCGGGTTCCTGCGCCAGGTGTCGTTCCTGCCGTACCTCATCCCCGGCATCGCCTTCGCGGCCGCCTCGCTGTCGCTGTTCGCGGTCGCCCGCGGGCCCGTCCCGGCGCTGTACGGGACGACGTTCCTGCTGATCCTGGTCATGGCGGTCACGCATCTTCCGTACAGCTCGCGCTCGGGCATCGCGGCGATGATGCAGCTCGGCCGGGAGCCGGAGGAGGCCGCGCAGATCGCCGGGGCGTCCTGGTGGCACCGGATGCGGCGGATCATCTTCCCGATCCAAAAGGGCGCCCTGGTCACCGGGATCGTGTTGCCGTTCATCTCGGGGCTGAAGGAGCTCAGCATCGTCGTGATGCTGACCACCACCGGCACCCAGCTCCTCACGACGCTCTCCATCGGCCTGGTCGACTACGGATACACGCAGCTCGCCAACGGCGTCGTCCTCATGATCGCTTTGCTCTCCTTCACCATGACTTCCCTGACCCAGCGGCTGACCAAGAGCAGCCTGGCGTCCGGCCTAGGAGGATAGATGCCGAACATCACCTTGAGCGCAGTCTCCAAGAGCTACGGCGGCGGCGACCACGCGGTGAAGAACCTCGACCTCGTGGTCCCCGACGGCGCCTTCATGTGCCTGCTCGGCCCCTCCGGCTGCGGCAAGACCACCACGTTGCGCATGATCGCCGGCCTTGAACAGCCCACCGCGGGCAGCATCGCCGTCGGCGACCGCGTCCTGGACTCGGTCGAGCAGGGGGTCTACGTCCCGCCCGAGAAGCGGGCCATGGGGCTGGTCTTCCAGAACTACGCGCTCTGGCCGCACCTGTCGGTGCGCGACAACGTGGAATTCGGGCTGCGCATGCGCAAGGTCCCGGGCCCCGAGCGGCGCGCGCGGGCCGAGGCGGCGCTGAAGATGGTGCACGTCGACGCCGCCATGGACCGTTACCCCTCCCAGCTGTCCGGCGGCCAGCAGCAGCGCGTCGCCCTGGCCAGGATGCTCGCGGTCAACCCGTCCGTGCTGCTGCTGGACGAGCCGCTGTCCAACCTCGACGCCCGGCTGCGCCTGGAGATGCGGGCCGAGCTCAAGCGCATCCACGAGGAGTCCGGCGCGACGATCGTCTTCGTCACCCACGACCAGCTCGAAGCCCTCACCATGGCCACCGACGTCGCCGTCATGAACGAGGGCGAGCTGCAGCAGCTCGCCGCTCCCATGGAGATGTACGAGCGGCCCGCCAACCGGTTCGTCGCCGAGTTCGTCGGCAGCCCGCCGATGGCCATCGTGGACACCGGGCCCGCGCCCGGCGGGCTGGCCGGGTCACTGCTGCGGTTCGTGGCGGCGCGCGACCCGGAGGTCACCCCGTCCGCCGTCGGCATCCGGCCCGAGGCGCTGCGGCTCGGCGCGCCGCCCGCCGCCGCCTGGAGCGAGGACGCGCTGGTCGAGGCCGTGCTGCCGGCCGGCTCCTCCTGGACGGTACGGCTGCGCGTCCTGGACACCGAGCTGTTCGCCCTGTCGTACACGCCGGTGCGGGCCGCGCCCGGCGACGTGCTGCCCTGCTGGACCGAGCAGCTCCACCTCTTCGGCGCGGACGGTGCCCGCCTCTCCTCCTGGGACCGGGCGGGGGTGACCGCGTGATCCGGCCCAAGGCGCTGCTCCTGGACTTCGGGGGCGTGATCGTCGAGACCGCCAAGCGATCGTCCTGGGCGGCCGAACTGGCCGCCGAGGTGCACACCATGCTGGCCAGGACCGGGTTCGACGGCCTGACGGCCGCGGACGTCGAGAGCGACATCCGCGCCGGTGCACGAGCCGACAAGTACTGGAAGGACTCCACCTCCCGGCAGTTCGCGCCCGAGGAGATGACGCACCGCCGATTCTGGGCCGAGTTCGTCGCCACCGACTGGCCCGAGCAGGCCCGCACGCTGGTCTCCGTCGAGGCGACGCCCCTGTGCAGGCGCATGGGCGAGCTGCGCAGCGACAGGAAACTGCGCACCGGCATGGAGGAGCTGCTGAACGCCTGCCTGCGGAACGGCGTCGTCCCCGCCGTCGTCAGCAACGCCCTGTGCGGGGCCGTGCACCGCGACTACCTGGCCGGCAGCGGCCTGGACCACCTGGTCGCGGCGCAGGTCTACAGCGACGAGGTCGGCGTGCGCAAGCCGAACCCCGAGATGATCCGGCTCGCCTGCCGCGCCCTCGGCGTCGACCCCGCCGAGACCTGGTACGTCGGCGACAACTACGACCGGGACGTGATCTGCGGCGCCCGGGCCGGGGTGGGGGCGACCGTCCTGATGGTGTCCGCGAGCACCGACAAGATCCCTTATCCGGTGCGGCAGCGCCCTCAGGCCACGGTCGAGGACCCCCGCGCCCTGCTGAGCCTCCTGGAGGAGACATGGACGTGAACACCTCGCGCGAGATGGCCGCCATCGCGGCCGAGGCGGCCAGGGCGGTCGGCGACAGGCTGCGCGGCGCCTTCCGCTCCCGGCCCGAGATCCAGACCAAGCGCGACTTCCACGACCCGGTGACCGAGCACGACAAGGCGGCCGAGGAGGGCATCCGCGAGGTCATCGACCGGCTCTGCCCCGACAGCGTCGTGGTGGGCGAGGAGGGCGGCACCAGGGGAGAGGGCGCCGTCAGCTGGTACGTCGACCCCATCGACGGCACCGCCAACTTCGCCGTCGGCCTGCCGTTCTTCTGCACCTCGATCGCCGCCGCCGTGGACGGCGAGGTGGTGGCCGGGGTGATCTACGATCCGGTGCGCGACGACGAGTTCACCGCCTGGCTCGGCGGGGCCGTCTGCAACGGTGAGCCGCTGCGCAGCGCGGGCGCCCGTTCCGATCGCGAGGCGGTGCTGCTGTCCAGCTACCCCACGCCGCGCGACCTGGCCGAGGACGAGGAGGGCGCGCTGCGCCGCTTCTCCAGGATGACCCAGTCGTTCGCGACCATTCGCCGTCCCGGCAGTGCCGCGCTCAAGCTCGCCCACGTCGCCGCCGGATGGTCCGACGTCGCGTACGGCACCCGCGTCAACGCCTGGGACGTCGCGGCCGGATCCCTGCTGGTCAGGCAGGCCGGCGGTGTCTACATCCCGCTGTCGGGCAGCGTCTTCGAGCCGGGCGGCTACCTCGCCTGCGTCGGCGGGTTCGACCTGGCCTCCTCGGTGCTGGCCGACGTGGCCGCCGGGGCCGCCGACGTCGCCGGGGCGGGGAGCGCGTCGTGATCCGCTGGATCGTGACCGACCTGGACGGCACGCTCGTCGGGCGCGACCTGGCCATGGTGCCCGCCGCCCGGGAGGCGCTGCGCCGCTACCGGGCCGCGGGCGGCGAGGTCGTCATCGCCACCGGCCGCATGGAACGCTCGGCCCGCCCCTACTACGACGAGCTGGGCCTGGACGGCCCGGCCATCCTCTACAACGGCGCCCGCACCGTGAACCTGGCGACCGGCGAGGTGCTGCGCTCCCGCCACCTGCCGGCCACCGCCTGGAAGACGCTGCTCGGCCTGTTCGGCGAGCTGCCTCCGGGCGTGTACCCGGTGGCGTTCTCCGGTGGGGAGGCGCTGGCCGTGGACGACGTCCCCGAGCTGCGGGACTACGCCCGTCGGGACGGCATCACGCTGCGCGACCCCGGCGACTGGGCGGCGCTGCCCCCCGACGGGATCACCAAGTGCATGCTGATCGGCGACCGCCTGCCGGCGTTGGACATCGCGGGCACGGTCACCGTCCGGTCGGAGGCGACGTACCTGGAGGTGCTGCCGGAGGGGGCGACCAAGGGCAGCGCCCTGCGCGAGCTGGCGAAGGCCCGGGGGGTGCCGCTGGAGCAGGTCGCCGCCATCGGCGACAACCCCAACGACATCGACATGATCCAGGCCGCCGGCGTGGGCATCGCGGTCGGAGACGGCCACCCGGACGTCCTGGCGGCGGCGGACGTGGTGTCGCGCCCCTGCGCCGAGGGCGCGCTCGTGGACGCGGTGGAACTGGCACTGGGAGAGGGAGAACGGTGAAGTCGGTCAAGCATTGGATCAACGGCGCTCTGACGGAGGGCGGTGGCCGGACGGCGGAGGTCTTCAACCCGGCGACGGGTGAGGTCAGCGGTCATGTGGCGCTGGCGTCGGTGGCCGAGGTGGACGCGGCGGTCGCGGCGGCGGTGGCGGCTTTCCCGGCGTGGCGGGACGCCTCGCTGGTCAAGCGGGCGCAGGTGCTGTTCCGGTTCCGTGAGCTGATGGACGCCCATCGTGACGAGCTGGCCGCGTTGATCTCGGCCGAGCACGGCAAGGTGCACTCGGACGCGTTGGGGGAGGTGGCGCGCGGGCTGGAGGTGGTGGAGTTCGCGTGCGGGATCCCGCATCTGCTGAAGGGGGGTTTCTCTGAGGGTGTCTCGACGCGGGTGGATTCGTATTCGATGCGGCAGCCGTTGGGGGTGGTGGCGGGGATCACGCCGTTCAACTTCCCGGCGATGGTGCCGATGTGGATGTTCCCGGTGGCGATCGCGTGCGGGAACGCGTTCGTGTTGAAGCCGTCGGAGCGGGATCCGTCGGCGTCGTTGCTGATGGCGCGGTTGTGGCGGGAGGCGGGGCTGCCGGACGGGGTGTTCTCGGTGGTGCAGGGTGACAAGGTGGCGGTGGATCGGCTGCTGGAGCACCCGGATGTGGCGGCGGTGTCGTTCGTGGGTTCGACGCCGATCGCCCGGTATGTGTATGAGACGGGCAGCAGGCACGGTAAGCGGGTGCAGGCGCTGGGCGGGGCCAAGAATCACATGCTGGTGCTGCCGGACGCGGATCTGGATCTGGTGGCTGATGCGGCGGTGTCGGCGGGGTTCGGGTCTGCGGGTGAGCGGTGCATGGCGATCTCGGTCGTGCTGGCGGTGGATCCGGTGGGGGATGAGCTGGT